>SKUN01000107.1 GCA_007129945.1 Bacteroidales bacterium | reverse complement strand
GAACGGTGAATATTCACACCTCCCCCATCCGAAAAGAAAAGGGCCATGTTGCCGGTCGGGTCATCAATCAACCAAAAGGCAAAACTGTCATCACCAAGCCGCCAGGAGTCTTCAAGGTCTTCTATATCCAGGTTCATAACCTGGTAAGAACCGGATGCAGGCCGGCTCCCTCCCCTTGAAAACCACATATTGGTGATGGATGTTGCGGTTGTTGACAGGTTCAGAAAGAAAAAAGAATCACCTGTTTCCGGATCAACCATACTGTCAAAAAAAGCCGTCCCTTCAAGATCGAGCCCGATGTCTCCCTTAATACTGGCTTCAAATTCTCCCGGGTCGGGCAACTCCTGACCATTGCCGGGCAGATTTCTTTCCTCCTCATCATCGCATCCCGCAAAGGAAAATAAAAAGATAAATCCCAGCAGAATCAGGCCTGTTTTATGGATCATGACAAAAACCCTTTCGTGTAATTGATGTGCTTTTCAAACCACCAATTTACAAAAAAACAGGCATACATTCAGTGCATCCGGTCAAACCGTTTTAACACCGGCAGTGCAGTCATTTCCCGTTTATGCTGTGGCAGGTTGCTGACGGGCAGATCAACCAATCATCAGGCAGCAGCAAACTCCTGCCGGGGTTTCTGCAAACGGCCGAGGATAATTGCCAGCACGGCGCAAATCACCAGGCAAGACCCCGCGATAAAGAATGAGAGGCGATGACTGCCACTGGCAGCGAACAGGGTTTGCGACAACCTGCTGAACACAAATCCGCCCACACCCCATGCCGTAAGTACCATCCCATAGTTGACACCGAAGTTCTTCATTCCCCAGAATACCTTGGTAAAAGTGGGAAACAGCGAAAGATTGGTGCCAAAATTAAACCCGATGAAGGTGGCAAACAACACAATCAGCAGGGCCGAGGTTTGGTCTCCGATCAGAAAGGCCGCCAAAAACATCAGGCTGGCCTGGAAAACAAGCAGGATAAAGAGCGTCAGTACGCGTCCGATCTTGTCAGAAATAAACCCGGCAATCACACGCCCGGAGGCATTACCTATTGCAATGACCGCCACGGCAAGAAAAGCAGCTTCACCCAGGCTGTTCTGGGCCATTCCGGAAATGCTGCCGATCACCATCAGGCCGGCGCCGGAACCAATAAAAAGGATAATCCACACCAGGTAAAAAGAAGGCAGCCTCAATACTTTTGAGGGCCCCAGGTCCAGCCCGCTGCCATGGGCGATGGCTTTTTCAGGCCGCAACTTCTTCGACTCCTGTGGAACATAGGAGGCCGGAGGGTTCTTCAAAAACGTGGAGGCGGTGGTCACAATGATCATAAAGGCAATGCCCAGAATGAGCATGGTGTTATGGATCCCGTAGGCACCCACCAGCCAGGTGGCAAGGGGCGCAATATACACCGGGGCGATACCGAACCCGGAGACCACAACCCCGGCGATCAGGCCGCTTTTTGATGAAGGAAACCATTTAAATGCCGGCGGTGTGGCCGATGCATAACCAAAGCCGATACCAATACCGGCCAGCACGCCAAAGCCCAGTACCCAGAGCACATAGCTGGTGGTGAAATACAGCAGGGTAAAACCGGCACCCACCAGCAATCCTCCGATGGCAGCGGTCACTCCGGGGCCTTTTTTATCCTGTATCCGCCCGGCAAGGATCATGGTAAAGGCAAAAACCAGTATACATACCGCATACGGATCATTCAGCGCAGCCACGCTCCATTCAAAACCTCCTTCCCCGCCTCTGAGCATTGAATCATAAATGGCATCTTTGAAAATACTCCAGGAATAGAGAACGCCAAGGGCAAGGTTAATGGTGAGGCCGGCGATTACGACCTGCAAGCCGCGATTCGGGGTTGTAACAGAAGTCATTGTGTCAGAAAGAGGTATTGGTTAACGATTGATTGGATGTGTATTCAAAAAAAGCGGGGCAAATATACATGAAATCCATGCATTACACCCCCAAAAAATCACGATTGGCAAAAAACCGCCGGAACAAGCATAAAAAAACCGCCGGGACAAATCTGCTCCGGCGGTCTGAGTAAGCTCTGCAGTAAATTACCTGACAATCAGCCTGTATTGTTTCAATTGCCTTTTTTCCGCATCCATCAGCTGTACAATGTAAACCCCGGCAGGCAACCCTGATACTTCAATTGTGTGATGCGCCGAAGGAGAGGGATTTTCTGCCACCAAAGCTCCGCCAAGACTATAAACCCTGACTGCCATGGGCTGGTCTGATTCTATGTACACCGTATGTCCTGCAGGATTGGGGTAGATTTTCACCTTGCCTTGCGTCAAATCCGGAACACTTGTGTCATCCACAATGGTAATATCAATACTTCCACGGGCACTGCAGCCGAAGGGGTTTGTCACCCATGCGGAATAAGTCCCCGATTCATCCACCACAATGGTCTGGGTGGTATCACTGGTGTTCCAGAGGAAAGTGCTCCCCTCATTGCCGGCATCCAAAGTTTTTGTGTTGTCAGCATTGTCCGTGGCTTCAATATCCACCACAGGCGTTTCCGCTTCTGTCAGAGGACGTTCGGTTAAACCGCTGCTGCGGCCAAAGCTTTCTATCCGGATATTATACAGCCAGTAATAAAATGCTTCCGGTACTTCTGCGCTGCTCCCGGTTATGGACATAACTCCGGGAATGCTGTAAGGATAAGGATCCCCGGTGTTTTCATCGTTACGGTAGATTGTGGCACCGCCGGTATAAGAAATATGGATGCGGTAATCACCAGGCTCAGGAATACTGAGGTTAAGCTGGTATTCCCTGCCGGTATCTTCCGGATCATCGACCGCACCGACAACGGAGCTGGCCGGCTCCCTGGTGGCTTCAAGGGCCAGGGTGGTTTCAGATACCACCTGGCTGGTGTGAGCATCTTCAATCCAGATTCTGACCTCACCCGGCCAGCCAATGTAGAGGGTGGCGGATTTAAGCGTCAGGGGCACATGGGTGGTGATGAAGGGGGTCTCCGTGGCCTGATGATATCCACCGTCAGTCCAGGGTTCAGCATCTTTGGAAAGCGGGCCGATTGAGTCGTGCAGGGTGTTGATCCCCGCATAAAAGATCTCTTCTTCAGGGATAAGGGTCGTGGTAGCCTGCCCGACAGCCAGCAACTCTCCGTTTGAAGGAGAATCATACCAGAATACAGTTTCATTGAAACCAGGGTAAAGCGTCACATAATCAAGCCCATCACACAATACTGCATGTACGCCCTCCACTTCTTCCGGGGGAAGGGTCGCAAAGGCATACTTGATGGTGTCGTTCCGCGAATTAACATCACCTTCCACATCCAGAGAGGCCGAAACAACATATTCTTCACCGGGCATTGTGGAAAATGCCTGGCTGAACTGCAGCACACGACTTTCCCCGACAGGAATTCCGGTCATAAAGTACTGATCCATTGCCACAGCCAGCTCCCCTTCATGGAAAATTTCAGCAACAAGCCGCACCTCTTCCAGGGGCTGTTGTCCGCGATTCCTGACTTTCAGCTCAAGCCGTTCATTTGTTCCTGCACGCACCGCATCCCCGAGGGGATACATTGCAACCTCAAGTTCCGCATCCCTTCCGGGAAGGGTAAACTCCATCAGGTAATCCTGGGTTTCACCAGCTTCATAGGTGCCGCAAGGAGTCACTTCATCCGGATCACTGGTTTCTTTGACAACGATACGAAGATGCGCGCGCGATTCAGGTCTGACCCATCCGGGAACCGTTAACTCCCCTTCGAAGAAGCCGGATTCAGAAATAATGTCTGATACTGCCACCAGCTCTTCTTCTTCAAATACCCCGTTGGTATTCCAGTCAGCAAAAATTTTCACGATGCGGTCATTTTCTTCACCGCAGGTGCCTGTCTCCACACGGAACGGATAACTTTCGCCCGGTGTAAGCAGGTGTGCATCCGTGGTAAAATCCCTGAATGTATGGCACCCCTCATCCGTCTGGTTGTCGATGGTATGCAGCAGAAAACCATCGATGCGGGTATCGCGGTCATTTTCCGCATAAGATTCACACACCTGGACCCCGCCCACACCACTGGCGATCAGGGAAAAGACCTGAGCGTCGTTTCTGAGTCCACCCTTGTGTGACACCGATACTGTATAGGTTTTACCGGGAACAGGGTCTTCAATAACCACCTGTTCAATATTGTCCACCAGGTTGTCTCCCTTGATGGCCGGTTCTGCGGGGTTCTCCACATCGAGCACCCAGGGTTTCCAGGTTTCTTCACCCGAAGATACCCTGAGGTCCAGGTCGTTGATCAGCCTGGGGTTCCGGTTGTTCAGCATATGCCCGCCGTAAGAAACCGGCCTGGCCTCCGGGTCGGTCCATGCGATGGTAATGATCAATGGCCCGCCGGGGGCAGCCACGAATTCTTTGCGAATGGTATCACCTTCATGTAAGGCTTTTTCGGCTATATGGTGATTGCCCTCCTCATTGGTGATCAACCGGGCTGCCCGTTCTATATTGGCCAACCCCCAGCCATGAATGTAATCGGGGCCGGAACCTCCGGCCTGATCGGCAGTATGGCAGGCAAGGCCCCTCAGGGTGGAGCTCAGCATAAATGTGTCGTTCAATGCATGGTAATGTTCCTGCAATAAAAACAAAGAAGCCGCCAGACTGGGCGCTGACATGGAGGTACCGCTGGACGAGCGGTAGGCATCATCCGCATCGGTGCCGGTGGAAAACAGGTTTCGTCCGTCAGCCACCAGGTCAGGTTTGATGCGGCCGTCATCAGTGGGTCCCCAGCTGCTGAAAGTGGTAATCTCCACTTCGTCCGGCCCCGTGTACCCATCGGGCAACGACTCCACAGCACCCACAACCAAAATATTTTTGGCATTGCCGTAGGTAGGAATAATGTTGTACGCGTCGTTACTGGAAACCGATCCCTCTTCCCTTTCTTCAATCAGCTCCCAGTCTCTGTTGATGTTTCGCCGCCAATAGGGCTCGCCCACAGGAGGGCCATTGTCATTGCGCTTGTTGCCGGCAGATTTTACGATCAAATAATAGGGCGCATTGTAGGAGATCTTGTCCCACTCCTGTGCCCTGTCATTGTAGTATCCCAGCCTGTAATCTTCATAAGTACTGATATTAACATCCCCATACCATTCCCAGTTGGGGTCATCCGCTGTTCCATCCCTGTCTGAATTATACCGCCACCCTGTAATGGTACCGTAAGAGTGATTGGACACAAGGAGTTCAGATGCGGCCTCTGACATCTCAGCCACATCATCGCTCCAGTCCCACACTTTCAATGAAGGTGCTTCGAAAGCCATTCCCTTTGCTTCCGGGTCAAGACCGGCGGCAATCATGGTTCCCGCCACATGGGTGGAGTGGGCACTTGTACTTGACGGGTCGTCCATGGTGCGGATTCGCCCGGCAAACTCCCTGTGGGTGACCCTTACCCGCCCGGAGTCCCACATACCCAAACGGTCTTCCATAAAGGGAGAGGAGCCACTCAGGTTCAGGCCGAAAGCAGCTCCCGGCCAAAGCTGATCTGTCCGAATGGATGCAGCCGCCACCGCATTGTGGGTGGTGTAATAAACCGGCAGGCCTCCTTCATCGAGCCGCTGTAATTCTATTACAACTCCTTCGGCATCTTTTGTATAAAGCGGCCAACCTTTTTCCCTGGCCACACGAAAGGCTTCCAGGCGATCATTGCGGGATCTTTCCCTGGCAATTTCAGAAAACTCAATAAGTAACTGGTGCCTGTCAGCAAGGTTAAGGGTTTTTTCAACCGGGTTTCCGCCTGAAGCCGGATGATTCAACAATAATAACGTCAGCAACATAAAAGCCGCTGCTTTGAATTTGGGCTTGGTAGAACGTAGCATGAAAGGAAGAGGTATAGGTTAACAAATGTCCGTCTTTGCGGATTCAACCCTCAAAAGTAATCATTTAAAAAAAATGCCTGCCGGGAAAACCGGCAGGCACTCAAAACCAACACAAAAAACAGCATAGAAGTGATTCAGGGAATAGTTTCTTTACCTGTCAGTTGACCCGGGCATTTCATCCAGGTCAAACGGAAGGGGCTCTTCAGTTTCGGGAGCACTGAACAAGGTGATGTCAAAATGCTCGTAAGACACACAGGGGCTGTTACAGTCGATAATTTCTGAAGAGACCACAGGGGCCAGATCAGGAGCTTCTTCTGTTTCAACCGGCTGGATCAGCTCCACACCGTTGATGGTTTGAAATTTCAGCAGAGACTGGCTGCTGGCAATCGTTGCGGTAAAAAAGATGATGGCGGCGGTGATGATAATTCTTGTTTTCATAATTCAGAGGGTTACTTGTTTATTTTTTTGTTTAATTGTTTTCGTCTTCACCCTCTTAGTATCCAATCGCGTGCCAAAATTTTTAACATGTTGTTTTCCAGTTTTTTATGAGTGTTTTATAAATTATACGGCATCGCAAAAGTGTTCGCAAGCGTACATTCTCTATCCAAAAGTGGACAACAATAAAAAAAACCCGCCGGCGGGGCCGGCGGGCATGAACCAACATGAAGCAATATTCAGTTTATGGAAACAATGTGATTATGGAAACGATTGGCTTATGGAACAATGCGCTTAAGGTACAGCGCGGGTTATTTTTTTAGTGATTTCAGCACTTCTTCCAGGTCAAAGGGAAGAGGCTCTTCTTTTTCCGGTGCGCTGAACCTGGTAATGTCAAAGTGTTCGTAAGAAACACATGGGCTGTTGCAGTCGATGATCTCTGACGGCAATTCGGGTGCCTTGTCGGGTGCTTCTTCAGTTTCAACCGGCTGGGTCAGTTCAACCCCGGTAGTTGTTTGAAACTTGAGCACTGACTGGCTGCTTGCAATACTTGCGGTAAAAAAGATGATGGCGGCGGTGATAATGATTTTTGTTTTCATGACTCAGAGGGTTAATGGTTATTTTTTGTGTAATTTTTTTCGTCTTCACCCTTTTAGTATCCAATCGCGTGCCAAAATTTGTATTAATTTGTTTTTCAGGTTTTTATAAGCCCTTTGTTTCATCAAAACGCACTTCAGAAGTGTACGATAGCGTACAATTTATATCCATTAATGGACGGTTTTCCGGGTGCCAAATCCGAAATATTCAGAAAGCGGCTGGCACCGGATCCGTTTCCCCGAAATTACCGGGCAGCACTATATGAAATCCAGGCTTTGGGCATAGCGACCGTGTTTTTCTCCCCAAAATCCCGTACATTTGAATCAAGACCAAACCCCTGTTCACCAAATCCTTCCATCATGTACAACAAAGTCATCCAGAACATCCGGCCCCTCGAATTCATGTGGCCCGTGAGCAATCCCTTCATTTTTTGCGTGCATCACCACGATGAATATCCTGCGGGCAATGAGGAGATGGGGCCTGCCGCCTCACTGGCCGGCCGCTACCTCGGGCAGGATTTCACCCTGAAAGACGGCTGGCGTATGTATCACGGAGAACGCATTCCCGGGTTTCCGGCCCATCCCCACCGCGGATTTGAAACAGTGACCATTGTACTTGACGGCTTTGTGGACCATTCTGACAGCCACGGGGCAGCAGGCCGTTATGGAATGGGTGATGTGCAGTGGATGACAGCCGGCGCAGGCCTGCAGCACTGCGAGATGTTCCCTCTGCGCAACAAGGACAAGGACAATCGCCTGGAATTGTTTCAGATCTGGCTGAACCTGCCCAAAAAGGACAAATTCGCCGATCCGCACTTCAAAATGCTATGGGCAGAAGACATTCCGGAAGTTACCACCACCGATGAGGCAGGGTTAAAAACAACCGTAAAGGTGTTTGCCGGCCAATACGGAGACAGGAGTGCACCGGCACCCGCTCCCGATTCCTGGGCGGCTGATCCGGCCAATGGCATCAACATCTGGACCATCCGCATGCAAAAAGGAGCCTTCTGGAAACTTCCGGCCGGCGACGCAGAAATGCATCGCATGCTGTATTTTTACAGAGGCAGCGGAATCAGGGTGGCCGGCATCGACATAAAGCCCGGCAACGCCCTGGATTTGTTGCCCGACCAGGAGGTACTCATCGAGGCCACCGACGGAGATGCCTGGCTGCTGTTCATGCAGGGCATGCCCATCAATGAACCGGTGGTTCAGCACGGCCCTTTTGTCATGAATACGGCAGAGGAAATCCACCAGGCCATCACCGATTACCGGCAAACGCAGTTCGGCGGATGGCCCTGGGAAAATTACGACCACGTGCACCCGCGCGACCAGGGTCGCTTTGCCCGGTATTCAAACGGGAAAACGGAAACGCCCTGACCGGACCAGATCCATTGAGGTCATTCCCAAAAGCAACGTTTCCAGGCCGGATGCATACAATGAATCAGCAGACGGGAATCATATCACATGCCTGGACTGCACCAGGGCTTTGGGGTGCATGGTCAGGACCGGGATCGGGGAATGGTTCACCATCTGCTGGGCATAGGGCCCCAGGAAAATGTTCTTTGGGGCAAACTCCTGCTCGGTCATGATCGAAATCAGGTCAGCATCCACACTTTTCGCATATTTGATGGTCGTGGTAGTAATGTTTTCACAGACCTCCTCATGGGCTATCATGCGCAGTCCCGCCTCTCCGGTGAGTCGCTTTGCCTGGTGTGTACTGGCCTCCACCTTCTCTTTGGCTCCCATGGTGCTGTCGCTGTACAAAGACAACACAAATACCTCTGCATCGTATTGCCTGGCCAGATCCAGGGTAAAGGGAACTTTCTGGGTGGTTTCGAGGGTGTTGTCGATGGGGATGACCACGGTTTTGATGGGCCGGTCCACATCATATCCCTGGCGAACGGTAATTACGGGGGTCATGCAGGTAGATACCACCCGATAACTTTGCGTACCCATCCAGAACTCTTCAAACCCCGACAACCCGTGCGCACCCACCACCACAAGCCAGGCATCGGCGTACCTGGCCAGGTTGGCAATCTCCTCATGTATCCTGCCTTCTTTGACGGTAAACTCCACATTGACCGGGTGGTCAGGGCCGTGTGTGGCAACCAGTTCCTCAAATTGTTTCATGACATGTTCCGGGCCCCGGGGTTCTTCTGCCGCCCTGGGCACCTCGTAATCCAAATGTCGCTGCACATTGACCAGCAGCAATTCACTGCCGGTCTTTTTTGCCAGTTGCATGGCATACCGGAATGCCAGCACCGATGTTTTTGAAAAATCAATGCCTGTTACGATCCTTTTCATGGCGCTGTTATTTTGGCATTGCCCGGGCTGGAGAGCGTGAACGGGCAATGAGGGTTAAGGCAAAACAGAAGCTGTTTAAGGGAACACCTAAATATAATGAATTTTTGGTAATCAGGAAAGGCTGCACCATGCAGAAAGTAACAAGCTGTCAATTTCTCAAATTATTCCCTAACTTTATACTAGCGTTTAATTTTTCCCTTATTATAAAAAAGGTATTGGTGGCAAACCGCGGCGAGATTGCGGTGAGAATTATCCGGTCGTGCCGCGAAATGGAGATCCGTACAGTTGCCGTTTATTCTGATGCCGATCGAAAAGCCCTTCATG
>SKUN01000190.1 GCA_007129945.1 Bacteroidales bacterium | reverse complement strand
GTAAAAAGAAGGGGTCGGGCATTCTTCCCTACCCTGAACTGCTGGACAGGCTGCTGGACAAGATTATCTCTGAAACCCGGATTGGCATTTCGGTCAAAACACGCCTGGGCTATCACAGCCCGGAAGAGATCGGGCAGATATGGCCGGTGCTTAACCGGTACCCGTTGCAGGAAGTGATCCTTCACCCCCGCACAGGGAAACAGCTTTACAAAGGAGAGGTGGATCCTGAAGCCTTTGCCCGGTGGCGGGATGAATCACGGCATCCCCTGATCTATAACGGCGATATCGCCAACATCACCACTTTTAATAGCTTTAGCAAGCTATTTCCCGGTCAGACACAATGGATGCCCGGCCGGGGAATCCTGGCCGACCCCTTCCTTGCACTATCAATAAAAAATGCCCTTCCCGGCGAGGATACCCGGCGAAAACGTCTGGCAGATTTCCACCAGACACTGCATGAACATGCCGCATCCATTCCCGGTGAGGTCAGGCAACTCGGATGGATGAAAGCCATCTGGCATTACCTTGCGGGATCTTTCGCAAACAGCGCGGAGGTGTCACGTCGTATTAAACGCAGCCACAACCCGAAAGCATATCAGGCGGCTGTAGACTTTGCCTTTCAGCAGCCATTTTCCGGAGAGGAAGAAAAAGCACAGCATTTTCGGAGCCTTACCCGTTAGGGTATACCCCGTTAAGTCTTCTCCACTTTTCCGGCCCTTGCATAAAATGCCCGGCCCGCTTGTACATGTAAAAAAAATCATGTTATTTTACATCTTCATCAATTGTTAACCAACAAACATTCATTTTCTCCATGGCCAAATCCACCAGGCGACCCCGATTGATTGAAGCTTTCATTCCGGTCATTTTTCTGACAGCGCTGATATCTGTCAATGTGTTCATCTTCGGGGACGATGCCCTGGCAGGCTCAAACCAGATCGTACTGATACTGTCAGCCGCTCTTGCGGCCATCGTGGCAATCCGTCTGGGGCACAAATGGTCGGATCTCCATACGGGGATCATCAAGTCCATCGGCTCGGCCATGTCGGCCATTCTTATTTTACTGCTGATCGGATCACTGGCAGGCACCTGGCTGCTGAGCGGCATTGTGCCCGCCATGATCTACTACGGGCTCCAGATCCTCAACCCCACCATCTTTCTGGTGGCAGCATGCGTGGTAAGCGCCATCGTTTCACTGGCCACGGGAAGCAGCTGGAGTACAGTGGCCACGCTGGGAGTTGCCCTGCTGGGGATTGGCCGGACCCTCGGTATCCCCGACGGGATCATCGGAGGCGCCATCATCTCAGGAGCCTATTTCGGAGACAAAATGTCGCCACTGTCGGACACCACCAACCTTGCTCCCGCCATGGCCGGCACGGACCTGTTTACCCATATTCGTTACCTGATGTGGACCACCGTCCCGACCATGATCATCACCCTGATCATTTTCCTTATAATGGGGCTGACCCGCTCACAGGACGGTGTTCTGCAGGATATTCAACCCGTACTGACCGCCATCGACGGCACCTTCAACATCAATCCGTGGCTGTTCATTGTTCCCGCCCTCGTCATCACCCTGATCATCCGTAAAGTTCCCGCATTGCCGGCACTGCTCACAGGGTCTCTGGCCGGCGCATTGTTTGCATTGGTTTTTCAGCCACACATCATCTATGAGGTCAGCGGGCTGGACGGGAACTTCCTAAGGGCAGCCTACGTCGCCACCATGAAAGCCATGTATACCGACATTGCCATTACCACCGACCATGCCATGGTCAACAGCCTGTTAACCACAGGGGGAATGAGCGGTATGCTGAATACGGTATGGCTGATCATCTGTGCCATGATATTTGGCGGGGTGATGGAGTCGAGCGGCCTGCTGCGAAGGATCACCGAATCGGTTATCAAACTTGTGCACAATACCGGTTCACTGGTAGCTGCCACAGTGGGAACCTGCGTGTTTTTCAATGTGACGGCCAGCGACCAGTACCTCGCCATTGTGGTGCCGGGAAGAATGTTTGCCGACACCTACAGAAAACGGGGGCTTAAGCCGGAAAACCTCAGCCGGACCCTGGAGAGCGGAGGAACAGTCACGTCCGTGCTGGTACCGTGGAATACATGCGGAGCCACACAGGCGACCGTTCTCGGAGTGTCCACACTCACTTTTCTGCCTTACGCATTCTTTAACCTCATCAGCCCTTTCATGACCATATTGCTTGCCTATCTGAACATAGGCATCTCCAGATTCAAAAAAGGAGAGAATGCCAAAAGGGAGGTGAAGACCGAATAAACGTATGAAAAAGGTTCACCTTTCGGTAACCAATGACGTGTTCACCGACCAGCGGGTGAACAAAATGGCTCGCACCCTGCACAGCATGGGGTTTGCTGTGACCATTACGGGTGTAATGCGGCCCGGCAGTCACATATTTAACCCGGCCTGGGCAACAATCAGGCGCTTTCCCATGCTGTTCCAAAAAGGATTTCTTTTTTACGCCGAATACAATGTGCGACTGTTCTTCTTGTTGTTATTCAGAAGCCATGACCTGCTGGTGAGCAACGACCTGGACACACTACTCCCCAATCACCTGGCGGCTTTTATCAAACGAAAACCTTTGGTGTACGACACCCACGAATACTTCACCGGCACACCTGAACTGGCACACCGCCCCCTTGTGCGGCGGACATGGAAATTGTTGGAAAACCTGCTTTTCCCGCGGCAGAAGACCATCATCACCGTAAACCGCTCCATTGCGCAATTATACGAAAAAGAGTATGGCAAGTCATTGTACGTGGTCCGGAACCTGCCACTCTACAAAACTCCCGGGGAAGGGCCCTCGCGGGCTGAACTCGGATTGCCGGAAAGCAAAGATCTGATCCTGTTGCAGGGAACAGGGATCAACACTGACAGGGGGGCAGAAGAGCTGGTCATGGCCTTGCGCCCCGAACACGGCAACCCCAATGCCCTATTGTTGATTATCGGAGGCGGTGACGTCCTTCCCGAACTCAGGGCCATCGCAGAAAAAGAACAATTACATAACAGGGTATGGTTCCTTGACAGGATGCCTTATGAAGAACTTTTTAACTACACCAGGGTATGCGACATCGGGGTATCCATCGACAAGGACACCAACATCAACTACCGCTACAGCCTGCCCAACAAATTGTTCGATTACATCATGGCCGGAACCCCCCAGCTGGTCTCCGACCTCCCGGAACTCAGGCACATTGTCAGAAAGTACAACACCGGCGTGGTGATCCGTTCACATGAGCCCGGCCATATCGCAGCAGCCATCAGTTCCATGCTGGCCGATAAAAAACAATTAAAAGAAATGGAAGCCGGTTGCCGTGAGGCGGCCCGGGAATTGTGCTGGGAAAATGAAGAAGTGGTGGTCCGGGAAATTTACGCCCCGTTTTCAGATTCCTCTTTTTCGAGAGGCTGAGCTTCAAACAGTTTGCCCCCCTCACACTTGAAGATGCGGGCCGGAAATTTCCGGAACAGACTATAGTCATGGGTAGCCATCAGCACGGCCCTGCCGGAGGTGCTGATCTCAAACATCAGTTCCATGATCCCTTCACTGGTTTCAGGATCCAGGTTTCCGGTGGGCTCATCGGCCAGGATCACATCCGGGTCATTTATCAGCGCCCGGGCAATCACTACACGCTGTTGCTCTCCGCCGGATAACTGATGCGGCATCTTAAACCCCTTGGTCTGAAGCCCCACCTTCTCAAGTACATCCTCCATCCGCTCTTGCATGGCAATCTTGTCGCGCCATCCGGTGGCCTTCATGACAAAAAACAGATTGTCTTTCACCGTGCGATCGGTGAGCAGCTGAAAATCCTGGAAAACAATACCGATCTTACGTCGCAAAAAGGGAATCTCTTTGTCTTTGATGCTTTGCAGTTCAACACCCGCTACCCTGCCAAAACCATCCACCATAGGCAAGTCAGCGTAGAGCATTTTCAGCAGGCTGCTTTTCCCTGACCCGGTACGCCCGATCAGGTAACAAAACTGGCCCCGATCAATCTCCATCGACACATTGGACAGCACCAGGATGTCTTTCTGAAAAACAGATACATCCTGCAGCTCTATAATGGTATCAAAAGCCATAACTCTTAGATCTTGAATTGACCCCGTAAAGGTAGAAAAAAAAGGAGCGCCTGTAAAAGACGCTCCTTTTTTTTTGTTCCGGCAAATGTATTATTGCCGGGCAATTGAGAACCATTGACTATTGAAGTCCTTTTTGAATCAAAAAGGGTTCGATGGTAGGTTCCTGCCCGCGGAACATCACATAAGCATCCATACCATCACGAAGTGCATTTTCTGCAAGGATATACTTGCGGAAACGCTCAGCCAGCTCCTGGTCATACAGATCGCCAGTTTCTTTGAAAGCCATGAATGCATCTGCATCAAGCACACCGGCCCAGCGATACACGTAATAACCTGCCGCATAGCCGGTACCAAAAATATGGTTAAAATAGGTGGTGCGGTAGCGAGGCTGGATCTCATCAATCAGTCCCATTTCATTCAGTGACTGGTCTTCAAATGCACGGACATCAATATTGCCGCCGTGGTCAGCCGTGTGCCAGTCCATATCAAGAATGGCAGCTGCCAGGTACTCGGTCATGGCAAATCCCTGGCCATAATGCTGGGCTGAGATCAGTCTTTCCATCAACTCCTCCGGCATGGGTTCACCGGTTTCATAATGGAGGGCGTATTCTTTCAGGAATTCAGGATCACCTGCCCAGTTCTCCAGGATCTGCGAGGGCAGCTCTACAAAGTCCCTGGGAACGCTGCGGCTGGTCCTGCTGTATCGTCCGTCCGCAAAGAAGTTGTGCAGTGCGTGTCCGAACTCATGGAAATATGTGGTGGTTTCATCAAAGGTAAGCAGTGCAGGTTGTCCGCCTGAAGGACGGGTAAAGTTCATCACAATGGTCACAATGGGATAAATCTTCTCGCCGTTTTCATAAGAACCGCTGCGGTAGGTGCCGCACCATGCGCCACCACGCTTACCGGGCCGCGGATGCGGGTCAATGAACAGGATACCAAGATGGCTTCCATCGCGGTCAAATACTTCAAAAGCCTCTACTTCTTCGTGGTACACAGGTACTTCCGGGCGGTATTCAAAAGTCAGGCCGAACAGTTTGTTGGCCAGCATGAAGTTTCCGTCTCTGACATTATCAATGGCAAAATAGGGGCGCAATTCCGCGTCGTCCAGGTCATGCAGTTCCTTGCGGAGCTTTTCTGCATAATACCACCAGTCCCATGATTCCAGCTGGAAACCGCCACCTTCGCGGTCAATGATCTCCTGCATCTGGTCACGCTCATGTTTGGCCAGTTCAAGCGAAGGATCCCAGAGTTCATAGAGGAAGTCATACACATTTTCCGGCTTTTCTGCCATCTGGATGGCCTGGAAATATTCCGCGTAATTATTGTACCCGAGCAGCTGTGCCATCTCAAGGCGCAATTGCATTAACTCAGCAAAAAGATCTTTGTTGTCGTGCTCGTTGTCATGGTCACCGCGCATAAAATAACCCCTGAAAACTTTTTCACGGAGGTCACGACGCTCAGAATGGGTGAGAAAAGGAATCCAGCTCGGATTGTGCAGGGTTACGATCCCCAGTGCATCCACACCGGCACTCTCTGCGGCATCAGCAGCAGACGAACGTACACTCTCTGGCAACCCGGCCAGGTCTTCCTCTGTTTCCAGCTTTAGCTGAAATGCATTGGTCTCCGCCAGAACATTCTCGCCCAATTGCAGCGAGATCATGGATGTTCTTTCGTTGATCTCTCCAAGTCTTTCGCGGTCAGCGTCAGACAGGGCAGCACCACTGCGCTCAAAGTCACGGTAGTACATCTCAACAACGCGCATCTGCTCCTGATCAAGGTCCATCTCTTCGCGCTGCTCATATATGGCCTCGATCCGCTCGAACAGATCCATGTTCATACGGATGGAGTTGCTGTGCGCTGAGAGCATCGGGGTGGTTTCACGGGCAATTTCCTGCATGCGGGGATTGGTTTCCGCACTGCGGAGTCCGCCAAACACGCTGTTTACCCTGCTCAGCATCTCGCCGGCCTTGTCATAGGCCACGATGGTGTTCTCAAAAGTCGGTTCTTCCGGGTTGTTGACAATCGCTTCGATCTCTGCCTTGTGCCTTTGGATACCTTCTTCGATGGCAGGCAAAAAGTGCTCATTATCAATTTCATCAAAAGGAGGAACCTCAAAGGGAGTATTGTATTCCCCGGCAAAAAAGGGATTTTCCTTTTGCTCCCCGCAACCGGCAAACATCATACTAATTGGAATTAAAAATAACAATAATCGTTTCATACTGATAAAGGTGGTTAAAGTGAATAATTAAACATGTTGGTTTTATAAAGGATTGATTCGTTTTATCGTTCAGGCCTGCGGTACCTTACAGGCGGATCAGGTTCTGATTTCAATTCGATGGCTTCTGTTTCAAGCAGGCGCAGGGCCTCTTCCACCGCCCGTTCAAGCTGCGGATCATGCCCCCTGATAACCTCATCAGGCCACTGTTCCACTTCAATGTCCGGATCCACCCCTTCAGCCTCCACAGCCCATTCTCCATCGGCATCAAAGAAGCCGCCCCTGGGCGCCTGCATCATACCTCCATCAATAAAAGAAGGGGTATCCCAGATACCCACCAGACCACCCCAGGTGGTTGTTCCCACGATGGGTCCGATATCCAGGAAACGGAACATATAAGGCAGCAAATCCCCGCCGGATCCTGCTCGTTCGTTGATCACCATTACTTTCGGGCCCCAGATGCCGGCCATCGGCGTGGTAAAAGGACGGCGGTCGGCGGCCTTGGAGTTGAAATAGCCATGCAGCCGGCGATTCATAATGTCAACCATATAGTCAGCGGCAGACCCGCCACCGTTGTTGCGTTCATCAATCACGGCACCTTTCTTGTCCTGCTGGGCAAAATAATACCTGTTAAAAAACTGGTAACCCGCCCCGCTGGTATTGGGTACATAAACATAAGCAAGTTGTCCGTCTGATAATTCATCCACCAGGCGGCGGTTGCCCTCAACCCAGTCCATCATGCGCAACTGATTCTCATTGGCCACGGGAATCACTGTTATTTCACGGGCCCCCTCCGTAACAGGCTCACTGTTTACAAGGATCCTGATCTGACGATTGGCTGTACCCTCAAAGTATCTGTACAGATTCTCAGATGCATTCACAGAAATCCCGTTAACCGCCAGCAAGTAATCACCTTCATTCACCCGGATGCCCGGGGCGGAAAGAGGTGCACGCAGTGTGGGGTTCCAGTCTTCACCGTTGTAGATCTTTTTGAAACGGTAATGGTCACCTGCCACCTCATAATCGGCACCCAGGAGCCCCACCGGCACACGGTCCACAGAAGGCATGTCGCCTCCGCGCACGTAGGAATGACCAACGGCGACTTCACCGCCCATGATCTCAATCACATAGTTCAGATCGGTACGATGCCTCACGTGATCGACCCAAGGCCTGTACCAGTCATAGATATCATCCCAGGGTGCGCCATGCACATTGTCCACGTATAGAAAATCGCGCTGCAAACGCCAGCCTTCCCTGAACATCTGCGTCCATTCCTCTCTGGGTTCAATCCGCATACTGATATTTCCGGCAGCCGTCAGCCGGCCTTCTCCCAAGTTGGGTATTCTGCCTGCGGTATTCACTATACCCCAGGTGGATCCGCTGCGGTAAAGCAGTGAACCCCTGTCTTGTGAGGTTACTGCCTGAATGACAGGCGACAGAAACTCTTCCGACTCACGCGAGGCAAAATTGTAGCGATGCAGGGTCTGGCCAAATTGTCCGGGTACATTTTCCGTGTAAAACACATAACCTTCGGGGCCGGCAACCAGTCCGCGATAATCCCTGGCCGGAACATTCACAGCCACAATGCGGCTCATCAGCCCTTCGGCATCTATTCTGACCTGTTCATCATCGTCGTTATCGTTGTCGTTTGCTTCATCATTGTCACCGGTTTCCTCCTCGTCACTCCTGGGCAACAAGGGTGATTCTCCGTCTTCAGCAAGCACCATCGCATAAAGTGAACGGGTAACGGGGCTGTCGTAGGCACTCATGTCGAGCCAGCCCGTATTAGGGCCATAATCGGTGCTTGCCAGGAAATAAAGATAATCTCCTGATGCATCCCAGACCGGGGTAATGGCATCGGCCATCCCGTCAGTGGCCTGGATCCGTTCACCGGTTTCCACATTGTAAAGCACAATGGCCTTGAACATGCTTTCCAGGGTGTGGGCATAAGCGATCCACCGGCTGTCGGGCGACCAGACAGGGTGCATGGTACGCTCAGGAGTCACATAGCGGTCGGTATCCACCAGGGTTACCTCTTCGCTCTCCAGATCCACATAATACAGGTTCAGGTGGGTGTCGGTGTAAGCAATGTACCTGCCATCGGGCGACCACTCAGGGCGGAAAAAGAACGACGGGTCAGGCAGGGCGATTTTCCGGGGCTCTTCCATGCCTTTCTGATCGCGGATCACCAGCTGGTATTCGCCCGCTTCATCAGAAAACCACGCAATGGACTCCCCGTCGGGTGACCAGACCGGGTAACGGTCAGCCACCCCCGTATTGTTGGAAATGTTGCGCGGATCGCCGTGTTCCCTGGGAACAGTAAACACTTCCCCGCGGTACTCAAACAGGGCGCGCTGCCCTTTCGGCGACAATGAAGGGTTTCCCAGCGAGGTGGCACCCGGGTTTTCCCAGCGCGGACGCGACCAGTGAAAATCCCCGCGAACATTGATCACCAGTTGCTCCTGCCGGTCATTTACCGGATCCAGGATATGCAAGGCACCCCCCTGTTCATAGACGATCACCCCGCCCCCGGCATTGATGTTCTTCACATCGAATTCCACGTGAAAGGTCTCCTGGGTCAGGGTTTGGGTGGCCATATCAAAAGACCAGATATTGGCTGCATAATCACGTTCCGAGATAAAATAGACCTGGTTACCCAGCCATACAGGGTTCATGTGCCGTTCATTGTCGGTTTGCGGGGTAGTGACCAGGGAATGGTCTTCCATGTCAAAGATCCAGATCGGTTTGGCCTGCCCTGCCCGGTAGTTCCTCCATTCCGGATCCACAAAACCCACCTCCTGGTAGGCCACGTAGCGGCCGTCAGGAGAAATTTGTCCGTTGTTGGCACGGGGAACCGGCAAACTCTCCGGCATTCCGCCGTCTTTGCTGATGGTGTAGAATTTCGACTCACGGGTGGGAACGCCCTCTCTTCCTGAGGTAAACAGTACCTCTTCCCCGCCAGGTGTCCATCCCCGCACCTGGTCGGTCCCCGGGTGCCAGGTGAGGCGGCGCGGCTGTCCGCCTTCCACGGGCACCACATAAATATCGTTATTGCCATCATACTGGGCAGTAAATGCCACCAGGCTTCCATCAGGTGAAAGATGGGGAAGACTTTCGGATCCTTCATTGCTGGTCAGGCGCCTTGCATCACCGCCATCCCGCTCAACCACCCAAAGGTCGTTTGCATACACAAAAACAATGTGGGTATCACTAATCGTGGGCTGGCGGAGCAACAATGTTCCCTCCGAAGCAACAAGCGGCAATCCCCATAGCAATAATGCCATGGAAAACAATACGAAACGTCTGATCATGGTGAGTTGTTTTTTGGTTGACTGGCTATACATGGGCACACTTTGGGGGCTAAAGTTATAAAAGATTATCACATCCCGGCCAAAGAAAATTCGTAGATTTGGGCCATTGTAAACCAAGTGGCACTCAATTGCCAGACAATTTTAAACACAATTGCTCCATGAAAAAAGTAATCCTTTCGTTTTTTCTCGTATTTTTCTCGTTTTATTTTGCTGCCGGGCAGCAGGCAGATTATGGCGTCAACGACCGGGATGCACTCATTAAGGCCCTTCATGCGGTCTCCGAGGATGATATTTCTGACTGGATGCATACCCTGACCGCCCCTGAAATGCGGGGACGCCTGGCCGGTGATATCGGTTATGACAGGGCAGCAAACTGGGCAGCGGGCATGTTTGAGTTGTGGGGTGTGGGTCCTTTTCTTGATCAAGGCTATTTCCAGGAGTTCGATCAGCCTTATACCCTGGTGAAGGACAAAGGCAAGCTTGAGGTTCATGTCCCCGTTGGTGACGAAACAGTGACCAAATCATACTCCTACGGTGACGACTACTGGCCCTGGGGGATATCCGGAAGTGGTGAAGTGACCGGTGATGTGGTATATGTGGGTCATGGCATTTCAGCCCCCGAACTGGGTTATGATGATTATGCAGGCATTGATGTGGAAGGCAAAATTGTGGTAACCGAACTCGGCGTACCATACAGCGGCACCAACCAGGACAGCCTGATGTTGTGGGCGCCCTACGTGGATCATTCCAACAAAGTAAAATTCGCACTGGAGAACGGAGCCAAAGGGCTGATCTTTGCTTATCATGTGGCCAGCCCCAGACCCACAGCCGACGAAGACTTTATTTTCCTGGCGGCCAACGACCAGGTGGTGAAAGACCTGCTGGCCGGAACAGGCTATGAGCTGGAGGAAGTCAGGGACCATATCGGCTCCACCCTCACACCCATGTCATTCAGCACAGGCAAAGAAGCCACACTTGCGCTGACCACCGAATATTATCCGGACGGAAAAACCTCCAACGTGGTGGCCATGATCGAAGGCAGTGATCCGCAGCTCAGGGATGAATATATCGTAGTAGGTGCCCATCTGGACCACCTCGGGATGATGCCCGTTTTGTTCCCGGGTGCCATGGACAATGCCTCGGGTGTTTCCCTGGCACTGGGCATCACCAAAGCCCTGGCTACAGCAGAAATAGATCTGAAACGAAGCCTGGTTATCCTGCTTTTCGGCGCCGAGGAAGTGGGTCTTGTGGGCGCAAAACATTTCATTGAGGCGTTCCCCTACCCCCACGAACAGATCAAGGCAATGATCAACCTGGATATGGTCGGAAGGGGTGATTCATTTTTTGCCTCCACCGCCGAGCCCTGGGAGTCTTTGCTTGAAGCAATCGAATACAATAATGACACCTGGGTGCACCGGCCCTACACCCCGGTCAGCCGCCCCTGGAATCACCAGATACGTCCGCGCACCGATGGTGCCGTTTTCTACAATGAAAAAATCCCTGCCATCACCTTTGGCACCAGGGGAGCTGCCACACGCACCCTCTATCATGTACCCGAAGATACCATGGAGCAGGTGGAAATTGAGATCATGCGGGATGTGATCAAGGTGCTCACCATGAGCATTGCCAATATGGGGAATATGGAATCCCTGGAAACGGAAACACCCTGACTGGGTTCAGAAACTGACCAATTTTCTGCCTTACTATGCGTGAACATGATATAGAAAAAATATGGCCGGAAGGGGATCCGGACAAAAAAGGGATGGACCGGCGCTGCTTCCTGAAAATGGGGGCCGTATTTGCCGGAGGAGTTGCTACTTTGGGAAGCCTCATCGGATGTACGGATGACAGACAGCGGATCAGGCTGCCGGGCAAACTCGAAGAAGACGGTACTGTCATTGTCAGGGCAGGATGCCCCGCCCACAACTGCGGTGGCAGATGCGTGCTGAAGCTTTCAGTCAGGGAAGGAAAGATCGTGCGCATCGAAACCGACGACCGTCCGGGCGACGACATCAGCGACCCCCAGCTCAGGGCTTGTATCAGGGGCCGTGCCTACCGCCGGCGTCAATACCATCCTGACAGGCTGAAATACCCCATGAAGCGGGTGGGCAAGCGCGGGGAAGGCCGTTTTGAAAGAATTTCCTGGGATGAGGCCCTTGATATGATGGCCACAGAGCTGCAGAGGGTCAAGGAAAAATATGGCAATTCTGCCATCCTGGTGCCTTACGGAACCGGCAGTTACAACCAGACCAACGGGAGGCAGACCGCGGCCCGTCTGATGAACCTCTACGGCGGATCACTTGGATTTTACAACAGCTACAGCTGGGCCTGCATCAGCCGTGCCACCCCTTACGTTTACGGTACCAGTGTTACCGGGAACCAGCGGCAGGACTGGGTGAACTCAAAATACATCATCATGTGGGGATGGAACCCCTCAGAGATGCGTGACGGGACCAACAGTGAATACTTCATCAAAAAAGCAAAAGAGAACGGGGCCAGGGTGGTTTGCATTGACCCGAGAATGAGCATGAGCGCCACGGCCCTGGCCGACGAGTGGGTTCCCATACGCCCGGGCACAGACACCGCCCTGATGAGTGCCATGGCCCATGTGATCATTTCCGAAGACCTGCACGACAAAGATTTCATCAATCGCTGCTGCACAGGCTTTGATAAATCGCAGATGCCTGAAGGGCTGGAAGAGGAAGAAAGCTATTACGATTATATTTTTGGTACCCGCGACGGGCAACCCAAAACCCCGGAGTGGGCCGAATCCATTACGGGCATCCAGCGCAGTACCATTATCCGGCTGGCCCGGGAATACGGATCCATCAAACCAGCCATGCTTTACCAGGGTTACGGGATGCAGCGGCGTGCTTACGGCGAACAACCGGTTTTGGGAGGCTGCGTACTGGCGGCCATCACGGGCAATGTGGGCATCCCGGGAGGATGGGCCAGTGGAATTGCCCTGCAGGCCGACGACGGAGGGCCATTCTGGAATATTTTTCCCGCCGGACGAAATCCGGTTCCCGCCTCCATTCCCGTATTTCTCTGGACAGAAGCCATCCTGAGAGGCAAAGAAATGGGGCCGGAAGAAGGCGTCAGGGGGATGGATAAACTGGACAACAACCTCAAGCTGATCTGGTGCGTGGCGTCCAACATACTGATCAACCAGCATGCCGACACCAACCGCACAGCCAGCATACTGGAAGATGAAAGCCTTGTGGAGTTCATTGCGGTGCAGGATCAGTTCATGACCCCTTCGGCCAGGTATGCCGATCTGGTACTTCCGGTGTGTACTCAATTTGAGATGTGGGGGCTGGAAGACGGATGGAAATACGGGGATGAGGTGATCATTATGCCCAAAGTACAGGAACCGCCCCATGAAACAAAGACCGACTACCAGATCGCTGCTGAACTTGCAGAGCGACTGGGGCTGAGAGACGAATATACCCTGGGCAGGAATGAGCAGGAGTGGATTGAGTGGGCGATAAGGTATTACCGCAACACCCGCTTCCCCGACATCCCGGACCTGGAAAAACTGCACGAAATGAACCGCGGGGTGTACACCCGGCCGGTCACAGAACCGAAGGTGGCCCTGCGTGACTTCAGGAATGACCCGCAGAATCACCCGCTGAACACCCCGTCCGGCAAAGTGGAACTGTTCTCAAAAACATTATACGACATGGGTAAACCGGATACCATTCCGGCCGTGCCCAAATACATCAGGGAGTGGGAAAGCCCTTTCGGGGAAGAAAGTAAAACCTTTCCCCTGCAGGCCATCGGGCATCACTACATGTCGCGGGTACACTCTACCCACGACGGCATCGACTGGCTCGAGGAGGCCTTTCCGCAACGGGTGTTCATTAACCCCATTGATGCAAATCCCAGGGGCATCAAAGACGGAGATGAAGTGCTGGTTTACAACGACAGGGGCAAACTGTGCATTCCCTGCCGGCTGACACATAAGATCATGCCCGGCGTGGTGAATATACCGCAGGGAGCCTGGTGGAAACCCGACAAAGACGGCGTTGACCGCAGGGGTAACGTGAATGTGCTGACAAGCCACAGGTGGACACCCCTGGCTTTCGGAAATGCCCAGCACACCATGATGGTAGAAGTAAAAAAAGGATAAATGAAACAACTGGCTTTTTATTTTGACGCCTCCGGCTGTTCCGGCTGCAAAACCTGCCAGGTAGCCTGCAAAGACAAGCATGACTCCCCCATGGGGGTCCGCTGGCGCCGGGTGTATGAAGTTTGCGGGGGAGACTGGGTTCAGCGCGGGGCGGCGTGGATACCGAACATTTTCGCTTACCAGGTGTCCATGGCCTGCAACCATTGTGAAGAACCCATCTGTATGGATGCCTGCCCCAATAAAGCCATTGTCAAACAGGACAACGGGGTGGTATTGATCGATTACGACAGGTGCATGGGATGCAAGTACTGCGAATGGACCTGCCCCTATGGTGCCCTGCAGTTTGACAAGGAGAAGAAGGTAATGACCAAATGCAGCTTTTGCGCTGACTACCTGGAAGAAGGAAAGCCCCCGGCATGTGTGGCAGCCTGCCCCATGCGTGTGCTCGATTACGGAGAACTGGAAGAGCTTCAGCAGAAGTACGGAAAAGAAAATGCGTACTTTCCGCTGCCCGAATCACATTATACCAAACCGGCCCTTGTCATCACCCCTCATCGTGATGCCCGCAAAGCGGGAAGCCCGGAGTTACAGATTGCCAACCGGGAAGAGGTAAAATCCTGAACAGCACATCGTGAACTACTGCCCGGATAAAACGAAGGGTTACGGCCGGCAGATAAACAGAACGCATGTGGAGAAAGACCGGGGCACTGCCGGAAAATATTGAGAAAAGACCACGTTGAACCAATAAAACAACTACGTATATGAACAGCAACGAATGGCCACTGGTATTTTTCACCCTGCTGACACAGATCAGCCTGGGCATCATTATTGCCGGACTGCTTTTCTCGCTGGTGATGAAAAACGCCGAAACAAGCATCCCGCTGGATTTGAAAAAATTACTGATGGTCACGGCCCTGGGCTGCATGGTGGTGGCGCTGGCCATATCCTTCTTTCACCTGGCCACTCCCCTGCACTCGGTTTATGCACTCAGCAACATCGGCACGTCCTGGCTGAGCAGGGAGATCCTGCTGGTTTCCATGCTGGCTTTTTGCCTTTTTATTGCCACCTCTTCCCTGCATTTCAACGTGCCGCACCGGGATCTGTTCAGTTACCTCTTTCTGGCGGCCCTTGTTGTGGGCGTAATTCTGGTGTGGAGCATGGCCCGAATTTACATGATTCAAACCGTTCCGCTCTGGAACACCCCGTCAACCCCCATCGCCTTTTTCAATTCCGCACTGATGCTGGGCGGAAGTATCACCCTGGTGCTCATGGCACTGTATTTTTCCAAAAACCCGGATATTCCGGATATCCGTCAGATGCAGAATGTGGTATTCCTGATGATCGCTGCAGCGGTATTCATCAGCCTGCTGAATATGTTACTGATCCAACCGGATGTGGCAGCGGCAAGCAGCGGGTTCTTCAGCCCGGCGGTATCACCCTGGTGGAGACACGGTCAGCTCATCCTCATGCTTGCCGGCTTCAGCCTCCTTACTTACTGGTTTACCCTGCTGCCGGATACACAATGGACCGCTTCCCGGCTGATATATGCGGGGGCAGCCTGTCTGCTGCTGGCGGAAATACTGGGGAGGTATTTGTTCTATGCCTCTTACTACCGCGTCGGGATATAATCGCCGGGTTTTCACAACCGCCTCCGCGAGTAGCAATCACTCCACTCTGAGGCAGTCCTGACTGATATCCAGCACATAGTTTTCAATCACACGGATGGAAGATGCTGTCTCTGAACCGTCAAAACCGGTTATTTGCGGGTAGGAGATCAAACGACCGTATGCCTCCAGGTATTCACCCGCTACAGGAATATAGGACCAGTGCCACTTCTCCTCCTCATAGCCTCCGTCACGCCTGTCGCCATGTGCCGTATAGGGCTGGCAAAACCCGAAACGGGATGCATTTTCAATAAGCCACGCATAAATTTCCTGTCCTTCACCGGATTCAAAATAGCTGTTCTGCAGGCTATTGAGGTCAATGTCTGTACCCCAGTGATGACGTGATGTTCCGGGCATTGCACTGAAACGAAGGATCTCCCTGGCACGTTCGGCGGGATCATCAATGTCGGTGGCCATCACGTTGCCGTGGAGCTCTCTCCGGCCATGCCATTTGTCTTCCCAGATCCTTTTCTGGTGCTCAAAGGTCCGGAAGGCTGATAAAATAGTCAGCCGGATGCCGTCAGCCATTGCGGCAGCATGCAATTCCCTGAAAGCGGCATAGGCCTCTTCTCGTAAATACATTCCGGCACGGCTTGCATACGCGTCACTGACCACCACCAGCCCGGGATCACTGGCCGGATCCACCCGACCGGTCAATTGTTCCGGACCAATATCACGTTCAGGGGCATGAAGGGTTTCCCGCATATCTTTCTGGGTTCTTAATGTATCTGGAAAAGCCTGCCTTTCAGAAGTATCCGCGGGCATACGGGCCCGGTTTGAGGCCCTGTAACCACGGGAATAAATAAAAAGCACGGCCAAAAGTACCACCATGGCAATCAGGAAGGCCTGATGCCATAGTGGTTGTTTATCTGATTTGTTTATTTCAGCCATTCATCAAGCCATTTGAAGAATTCACGCTGCCAGAGGATGCCGTTCTGTGGCTGCAGCACCCAGTGACCTTCTTCAGGAAAAAACAACAGACGGGACGGAATCCCCTGTAACTGCGCAACGTTAAACGCCTGAAGCCCCTCCGTATAAGGAACACGGTAGTCTTTGGCTCCGTGGATCACCATCATGGGGGTATCCCAGCGATCTACAAACAAATGGGGAGAGAATTCGTAACTGTGAGGTTTCGGATCTTCCCAATAGGCACCGCCAATGTCATGGTTGGCAAAAAACATCTCTTCTGTACTGCCATACCAGCTCTCCAGATTGAACAAACCGCAATGGGAAATAAATGCACTGAACCTTTCCTCGTGGTGACCGGCCAGCCAGAACACACTGTATCCCCCATAGCTTGCGCCCACTGCACCCAGGCGATTCTCATCCACAAAAGGCTCCTGCTTCACCGCATCAATGGCACTGAGATAATCGTCCATATTCTGTCCGCCCCAGTCTTCACTGATCTGGTCATTCCAGTCCTGTCCGAAAGTCGGCAACCCTCTCCTGTTGGGAGCCACTACGATATAGTCATTGGCCGCCATCATCTGGAAATTCCAGCGATAGGAGAAAAACTGGCTTACCGCGCTCTGGGGGCCGCCACCGCAATAAAGCAAAGCAGGGTATTCCCGGTTCGGGTCAAAGTTCGGGGGGTAGATCACCCACACCAGCATCTCCTTGCCGTCCGTGGTGGTGACCCAGCGTTCCTCCACCTCCCCCATCGGAGTGCGGTCAAGGATCTCCCGGTTCACAAAGCTGATCTGTTCCTGCTGACCGCTCCGGGGGTCAACGCGGAAGATCTCCGTGGGCATCGACATGGACATCCGCTGTGCCACCAGCTGGTTACCTGCGGGAGTCACCGACTGGTAATTGTGATGCCCCTCTGTAAGTGGGGTAATCTCCCTACTGTCGATATCAAGCGCATACAATTGGTAAGTAGCATGAATGCCGCTGACAAAATACAGTGTCCGGCTGTCATCTGACCAGGCAAAGCTGCTTGAACTCTGGTCAAACCCGGCGGAGTAATCCCGGTATTTACCGGTTTCCATATCCATGATCATGATGCGGTTCTTGTCAGACTCAAAGCCGTCTGTGGCCATACTTTCCCAGGCCATATATCGTCCGTCAGGCGAAAACGCCGGATTCTTGTCATATCCGTCATTGAAGGGGGTCATGTCCTTTACTTCCCCGGTTTGCAGGTCGTAAAAATAGATGTTGGTGTTGGTGGTGGTCGTCCAGTCCTTTCCCACCTTCTTTTTACAGGTGTAAGCAAGGTAACGGCCATCAGCGCTCCAGGCAATCTGAGAGCTTCCCCCGAAGGGAGGCACAGGCGAACTCCAGGGTCCGCCTTCCATGATGTCACGACCGGTACCCACCTGCCCGTCTGAATAATCAGCCACGAACACATGATTGAAAGTTCCGTCGCTCCACTGATCCCAGTGGCGGTACATCAGGTCATCGGCTATATGCGCATTGGCATGTTGCAGGTCGGGGTGTTTGTCTTCCGTAGTCTCGAGAATTTTTACCCGTTTGGTATAATAGATATGCGCCAAATCTGGTGCATACCCAAACCCGGTGATCCCCCCTTCAATGCGGGTGAGTTGCTCCACATTATTTCCATCGGGATCCATCTCAAAGAGCTGGGTGCCATTGCCGGTGGATTTCATAAAGCCAATGCGCCGGCCGTCCGGACGCCAGACTGCCGCTGATTCAGACACATCAGAATTGGTGATATTGACCGGTTCCCCGCCACCGGAAGGCATCACGAAAAGGTCGCGCAGCCCTTTGTTCTCTTCAATATTGTAATGGGTGACACCAAAAAGGATGCTTGCTCCGTCGGGAGAAACCCGGACATCACCCAGGCGTCCGAACTCCCAGAGGGTTTCCGGGGTCATCGGTTGCGATTGCCCCATCGAAAATGCAGAAAATGCCATACATAAAAAAATTGTCGTTACAATCCGTCGAGTCATCATGATTATTGTATTTGGTTAGCACAAGTGTGTCGGGTTAAGCCTTCGGATTTTCCACCATGGCTTCCTTGATTTTATTTTCCAGTTCATCAGACAGTTCCACGTTATCCAGCAGCAGTTGCTTGACAGCATCCCGGCCCTGCCCCAGCTTTGTATCGCCGTAGCTGAACCAGGATCCGGATTTTTTAATGATGTTATGGTCAACGGCCAGGTCAATGATCTCACCCACTTTGGAGATTCCCTGCCCGTAAATAATATCGAATTCTGCCTGCCGGAAAGGCGGAGCCAGTTTATTCTTCACCACCTTCACCCGGGTACGGTTACCCATAATACTGTCACCCTCCTTAATCTGGGCAGCTCTGCGAATATCGATCCGCACAGACGAATAAAACTTCAGGGCATTTCCACCGGTGGTGGTTTCAGGGTTGCCGAACATCACCCCTATCTTTTCCCGCAACTGGTTGATAAATATACAACAACAATTGGTTTTATTGATGGTACCGGTGAGTTTTCGCAGGGCCTGAGACATCAGCCGGGCCTGCAAACCCATTTTGGAATCACCCATTTCTCCTTCAATCTCACTTTTCGGTGTAAGCGCCGCTACCGAGTCAATCACAATAATGTCAAGCGCTCCTGAACGGATCAGGTTTTCCGTGATCTCCAGCGCCTGTTCCCCATTGTCGGGCTGGCTGACCAGCAGGTTTTCAATGTCGACACCCAGTTTGGCCGCATAGTTGCTGTCAAACGCATTTTCCGCATCAATAAAGGCAGCCACACCTCCCTGTTTCTGGGCTTCAGCAATGGCGTGAATGGCCAGGGTGGTTTTACCCGATGATTCAGGCCCATAGATCTCCACGACCCTTCCCCTGGGAAGACCGCCCGTTCCGAGGGCCATATCCAGCGTCAGCGACCCTGTGGGGATCACATCCACGGGAACAACCACTGAATCACCCAGTTTCATGATGGTTCCCTTGCCGTAAGATTTTTCGATTTTGTCAAGGGTCATCTGCAACGCCTTCAACTTTTCCTTGTTTACCGCCTTGTCTTTGCCCTGACCGGCAGATTTTTCCTTTTCAGTGCTCATGAGAGTTGTTTTTTATGTTTTGAAGAATATTTATTTTCTCAAAGATACAATTATATTTCTTTTATCGAAATTATTCATCGGTAAACGTGTACAATCTTCTTGGTGGCAAAAAACGGTTCCGCAAAAAAACCGGACAGCTCAAAGATGGTATAACGCCAGTCCAGACCGGCCAGATCCTGCGAAAAATCACCTCCTTTCAGGTACAACACCCCGTTGGGAAGCACGTGCCGGGATTCATCCCTGATATTGTGCTTCACCCACGACATATACAAGGGGAGCGGTTTTACAGCCCGGCTGACAATAAAATCAAACCTTTCACCAATTTCCTCAACCCTGCACTGCCTGGCTTTCACATTTTTTAGTCCGAGTTTTTCAACCACATCCTGCACCACCTTAATTTTCTTACCAATGGAATCTACCAGCAGAAAATTGGTGTCCGGGTTGCATATGGCCAGCGGGATGCCGGGAAATCCTCCCCCGGTGCCCACATCCATAACGGATGCCCCTGCTTTGAAGCCCACTACTTTGTAGATGGCCATGGAGTGCATCACATGACGCAGGTAGAAGTGCGCCATGTCTTTTCTTGAGATCACATTGATTTTCTGATTCCAGTCCTCATACATTGGCCCCAGTGCCTCCAGTTTCTGCAACTGGTCAATAGTCAGGCCGGAGAAATATTTTTTGAGGGTTTCCATCTGCAGCTAAAGGAATTGATGTATTTTTGGGACTTGTTTGAGCCCGTTTGAACTACCAAAAATAGTGTTTATGCATCAATTTTTGCAAGGCATTTTCAAAAAGCTGCTGATTTGTGCACTGGCACTTCCCTCAATGGTTTTCGCACAACAACGGGAGTCGCTTCCCGAATACATCGAAACGTATAAATACATCGCCATGGCGGAGATGCGTCAGGCGGGCATACCTGCCAGCATCAAGCTGGCCCAGGCCATCCTGGAATCCGGGTTCGGCAACAGCGAGCTGGCCGTGGAGGCCAACAACCACTTCGGGATCAAATGCCATAACTGGACCGGCGACACCTATTATTATGATGACGACGAAGCAGACGAATGCTTCCGGGTTTATCACAGCCCCCTGCATTCTTTCCTGGACCACACCGAGTTCCTGACCACCCGCCCCCGGTACGCCTTTCTTTTTGAACTGGAGCCGACCAACTACGAGGCCTGGGCATACGGGCTGAGCCAGGCCGGTTACGCCACCAATCCACGTTACCCCGCTAACCTTATCCGGCTGATCAGGGAACATGAACTGCATCAGTACGACAAAAAAGCCCTTGACCCGGCCTATCATATTGCAGACAGGTGGTTTGTCGATGACCGGGAAAGACCAGGGCAGAGAACAGCCATATCCGCCACTGCCCGCGATTCCGGCTTCACCCCGGTAACAGCCACCGGCAGACGGCAAATCCGGGAATACAACCGCATTGATTATGTAGTAGCCCGTGAAGGGGATACCCCCCAGTCGCTGGCCAGTGAGATGAATGTTCGTCCCTGGCAGATCATTCGTTACAACGACCTGGGAGACAATGAGCAACTCACCCCCGGGCAAAAGGTTTTCCTGCAGCCCAAGCGGCGGCGCGGCGGTGCAGACTACCATATTGCCCGTGCCGGCGATACCATGCATGATATTTCCCAGGAATACGGCATCCGTATTGAGAACCTTTACCGGCGCAATGACATGACCTACGAAATGGAACCTGAGCCCGGGCAACGGATATTACTGAAGGGTTACAAAGGCTCCTTCATTGAGTACCTGCTGAGAAGGCCCTGAGGGTTTTTAATAAACAGCACACTACCTGCACCCGACAGGAAGCTGTAACGGTTCGCAGAAACCATTCCGGGTTACAGAAAAACGTTCAGGTCGCGAAGAAACCGCTGCGGGCCAGCGAATAACCGTTCAGGTCGCAAAGAAACCGCTGCGGGCCAGCGAACAACCGGTCAGGGTCAGGGAGCAACCGTTAAGCGCTGTTGAAAACCGCCTGGAATTTAAATGATTACCATATGATTGAAATTCTTTTACTGATGTTCGGAGGCATGCTCGCCGGCTACCTGCTGCGACGGCAGGTCAGGCTGATCCGTTTCCTGGAAAAGCTGATCATCTGGAGCATATTCCTGTTGCTGTTTTTCCTGGGAGTGGCCATCGGCAGGGATCCGGTGATCATGGCCGGGCTGCCGTCGCTGGGGCTTTCCGCCCTGCTGCTGAGTACGGCGGGGGTACTGGGCAGCGTGCTGCTGGCATTGCTGCTCTGGAAGGTTTATTTTTCCCGGAAGTAAACGTACAGAGATGCTGCCCGCCGATACACAAACCGTGCACAGCATACTTCCTCTGCAGGCAGATATAAAACCTCGCACAGCAGAGCAAAAGACTGATTAACAGGGAGCACAAGAATGCAAAATTTACAGTGGTTATGAGAAACAGCCTGTACATCTTATTGTTTTTTGCGGCCGGAGTACTCTTCGGGTATACCGGCTGGCTTCCGGCCTCAGTCACAGATTCGGATGCCAGCACCTATGCCCTTTACCTGCTGATGTTGCTGGTGGGGATCAGCATCGGGGCCGACAGCCGTTCGCTGCTGGTCATAAAACAACAAGGGGCGCGATTACTGTTACTTCCGGCAGCAACCATTGCCGGTACGTTTGCCGGGGTGTTGCCCGTGGCCCTTCTGCTCAACAGCGTAAGCATACCGGAAGGGCTCGCCGTGGGGGCCGGTTTTGGGTATTACAGCCTGTCAAGTATCATCATCACCCAATTGCACAGCGAAAGCCTGGGCGTGATCGCATTGCTGTCAAATATCATCAGAGAGATCACCACCCTGTTGCTGGCACCCCTAATGGTGCTCTGGTTCGGCCGCCTGGCCCCTGTGGCTTCAGCAGGAGCCACCAGCATGGACACCACCCTTCCGATCATCACCACCGCTTCAGGCAAAGAATTTGCCATCATTGCCCTTTTTCACGGAATCGTACTGACCATCCTCGTACCCCCGCTGGTTACGTTCATCATGACGGTTGCCGTTTAACCACCAGCCACCCGAACGGCAGCCACCTGACCGGCATACACCAGGCGTATCTTCAGTCACCCCGGTCACTTATCATTTAACCACCGGGTTCTCCTACCGCTTTATCATGACGGTTGCTTCATAGGCTCCCTGCTGTGACACATCCCAGGCCGCTACCCCGGCCTCATGGCATACCTCAGCCCACTGCCGCGCGTTCCATGGGCTGACCGGCCCGTCAATGATTACTTTTCGCGGCCGGATATATTGTAGCAAAGGTTCCAGCTCCAGGCGAGGATTCCCCGTCAGCAACAGGTAATCAATACAGGGCAACCCGCCGGCGGGCCCCCGCTCCGGATCCGGTCCTGCCAACGCCGGAAGCTGAAGCAGCCATGACGGGGACTGTTCAGATACAATCAGCATCCGGGCCCCTTCAAAAACAACCAGGCCATCCCGCCGGGCAAATCCGCCACTGACAAACAACGTATCGCTGTGTTCCGCCGGAATATGGATCACCTCCCGGATACCCCGGCGGATACGGTTACCCGATACATGAAAGTCATGCAGCGCGGGATCCTCCGCCAGCTCTTCCCCGGCCAGCGTCAGGGCCCGTTTCCCGGAAAAAAAGTCCACCACACTGCTGCGGCCGGCCTCATACACCACAAAATGCCGCTGCCGCCGGTTTTCCGCATCCCGAATGGAAAAATATACAACAAACAGCAGGGCCCACAGGCAGGCCAATACCAGGCCACCCCGCCGTCCAGACACGAAATACAGGCAGGCAGACAACAACAAAGCAGACAACAGCAACAGCCCGGCCGGCCCCAGGTACACACCCGACAGGGTAGAGTAAGGAAGGGCCTCCACAAAAGAGACCGACTGATGAAGCAGCGAAGCCAGCAAAGACAATGCCCGGGCGGTTAAAGAAGCAGCAACCGGGATGGGGGACAGCGCAAGGGTAAGCAATGCAAGGTAAATAATCAGACCCGCCAGGGGAATCGCCACCAGGTTGGTAAGCAGAAAATAATTTGGAAACTGGTTGAAGTAAAACAGGGCCAGGGGACCCGTGGCCAGCTGGGCCGCAATGGACACTGAAGACATGCCCCAGATTTTTCCGACGATCCGGTTTTTTACCTTCAGTAAACGGCTGATCCCGGGCTGAAGCGCTACAATGCTGACCACAGCCAGGTAGGAAAGCTGAAACCCAATACGGGTAATGATGAAGGGATTGGCCAGCACCAGCACAAAAGCAGAAGCCGCCAGTGTATTGTAAATATTGGCGGGACGTCTGAAACTCTGCCCCGTGGCCACAAAGGAAAACATCACCGAGGCCCTCAGCACTGACGGGGAAAAGCCGGTAATGGCCGCATACATCCAGATGCACAGCAGAATCAGTACGGTCTGCCAGACCCTTCCCCCGGGCAGATGCACCATGAAGCCCAACAACGTTTTCAGTACCATGAATATGATGCCCACATGCAGGCCCGACACACAAAGTACATGCATCGCCCCCGCCCCGGCAAAGGCCTGCTGCAGATCCTCATCCAGGTATTCCCGGTAACCGAGCAACAGGGCCGACACCACCGCCAGTTCATCCCCGGTGATGCCATTTTGCAGAAAAACCTCCATGGCCCGGTGTCGCAACGAGAGAGCCGCTCGCATCAATACCCGCCCCTGGTTGCGACCCGTGGCACGCCATTGCCCGGAGGGAATATAGGCAGCGTGGTACACCTTGCCCATAGCCAGAAACCGGCTGTAATTAAAGGCCCCCGGATTGCCCGGCGGTCCCTGCGGCTCGTAACGCTCCGGGATCAGCAATTCGTCGCCATAACCCAGACCGGCAACCAGGCTGTCTTTTTCCAGGTAAAGCATCAGGCGCCCCGTTACCCGCCTTTGCAGGCTGTCGTTACCCTGCACCCTGGCAGCAACCATCACCCGGAAACTGTTTGCCCGCTCAGACACCGGCTCCCTGATCCGAACCAGCAGATAACCGTCCTCCGCATCCTTAAAATGACTGAAATGAGTGGGATGAAGCAACTGGTTGTGATGCCTCGCAAGCTGAAAACCCCCGGCAATCAGCACCAGGGAAACACAGGCCCCGTAAACCCATCGCAAAGCAAAGGATTGGACAGGAACCAAAAGGGAGAGCAGGCAAAAACCGAAAAACAATCCCGTCAGCCAATACCCTGCTGAAAGCGTCAACAAGTCACCGGCAGACAAATAAAGAATGACCCCCAGCAGAAATGGCAACAGAAGTTTTGGCAAAGGCATCCGGCAATTCTGTTAAAAGTATTCAATAAAAATACTTTTTTCAGGGCCGGATTACCCCGAATTGAACACCATATCCGGCAAACGGTTTATTCCAATGTGCAGATGGCCAATGCTGGTAGTTTGCCGCCAACTCTAAAACGTACCCTCACAAAGGGGTTATTCCAGCGTGTGGAGGCCAACTCCCTGGTAGTAAAAGCGAATGATTTCAGCGGCCGCATAGCCCTTTTTAGCCATTTCCATGGCACCTTCCTGGCACAGGCCCACCCCATGGCCATATCCCCTGCCCCTTACATAAATCATGTCGTTGAAAGGAGAAAAAGTAAAAAAGGTACTCCTGAGGTTGAACCGGGTCCGCAGCAATGTCAGCCTGACTTCATCAAAAGGTTGCAGCACATGGGTGCGGCTCAGTTGGGTGAAATGGAGAAGCTGCTCCTTTCGTTCAGGTGACGGATTAATGGAAAAATTCTGTTTCAGGAAGCCGAAAAACTCGCTTCGCGGAATGTTGGCCTCCCATACGGCACCAGGTTGTTGCACACAAAAACTGTCGGTAACACTTTTCAGGTAGGATTTCGGGCTTTGCCAGGCATTTTCAGAAGCCACGGTTTCTCCTCCGCAATTGGCATGATACACCGCATTAATCAGCTCCCCCTGCTCGTCCACCACCACATCACCGCGGGTAAGGGCCACAGCCTGAATGATCTCTGCATAACCGCTGCGGCCATAATAGGCCTGGCAATGCACGCCGTCGCACAAGTGATAGCCGGCATGACCGTTCGATCCTCCGTTTCTCAGGGCATAAGTCCGGGCAATGATCGCCTGCACCTTATAATATTCCTGATGGCGCATCCAGCCGGACTCCGACTGCACCACGCCCGCCACATAATTGTCAACAGCTACCCGGTTCACCAGGACAAGCCGCTCCCTCCCGGCACGCACCACCAGGTCATCATCATACATCCTGTATGGATGACCATCCACATGAACCACAAAAAAATTCTCCCACCGATGCCCGTGGAATACCACCTCCGAGCGCACATAAAAAGTGGAGTCACCCATTGTTATTCCGCAATGGTCGCCCATCACGGCAATATCAACAGGCTGGTTTTTTTCAAGATCAGCGATCCGGCGCCCCTCACCGTCGGTAAGGCGATAACCCCCGGCGGCAGGTACAACGGTGATGTTCTGAATGGGCTGGCCGGAAAAAATACCCACATCCATCACTTCAGGATGGGGCAGATCCGCACGGGCAGCAACAGCAAGAAAAAAAAGCAGGGAGACCAGAATAACGCGCCACATATTCAACCATTTACACCCATAAACAATCATCCATTTTCACCACAGATGTTCATCCATTCACACCCATAGACGTTCATCCTTCCACCCCGATAAACTTAGTTATCTCCCGGGCGGCCCTGTCAGAAGCCCCTTCTCCGCCAAGCATATTTTCCAGCTGCCGGTAATCCTCCTGCATCCGGCTGCGGTAAGCAGCATTGTACAAAAGCCGGTCGAGCTCATCACGCAACGCCTCCCGGTTGAAGTCATCCTGTATCATTTCCCGTACCACTGGTTTATCCATGATCAGGTTCACCAGCGAAATAAATTTGACCTTCACCAGCCGCCGGGCAATTTGGTAAGAGATCTTGTTGGCCTTATAACAAACCACCTGCGGCACATTGAAAAGAGCCGTTTCAAGGGCTGCCGTACCTGAGGCCACCAGGGCGGCTTCGGCATTGGCCAGCAAGGGGTAAGTCTGGTCATACACCAGGAACACATTGGCATTGCCCGCATACTTAAAATAGAACTCCTTGTCGTGGGCAGACACCGCAGCCACCACAAACTGGTAATCAGGAAATAAAGCAGCCATGGCAGCCATATCCCCGAGTTTCCGGCTGATCTCCTGCTTCCGGCTTCCCGGAAGCACTGCCACAATGGGTTTCTCAGAAAGATTATGAGCCTTGCGAAACCCCGCAAACTCCGGATTGTCCCTCACCGGAACGATCTCATCCAGCAGGGGATTCCCCGGAAAGCTTACCGGATAATTCAGGCGGGCATAAAAATCTTTTTCAAAAGGAAGGATCACCAGCATTTTGTCAACTGCCCTTTTGATCTTTTTGATGCGGGATTGCTTCCAGGCCCAGATCTGGGGGCTGATATAATAGACCACGCGCATGTCGTTTTTATGCGCATATTCAGCAATACGCAGGTTAAAACCAGGATAATCTACCAGGATGATCACATCCGGACTCCAGGCAGAAATGTCCCGCTTGCAGAACCGCAGGTTTCGCAGGACAGTCCCGAGGTTCACAAACACCTCCCAGAAACCCATGAACGCCAGTTCATTAATATGCCGGACAGGCTCTCCGCCTTCCCTTGCCATCCTGTCACCGCCCCAGAAACGGAATACAGCATCCTTATCGCGGGCCTTCAGCCGCTTCATAAGATTGGCTGCATGCACATCGCCCGAGGCTTCACCGGCTATGATATAATATTTGCTCATATTTAGTCGGGGGCTGCGCCCCCTCCAGTTAGTCGGGGCTGACGCCCCTCCGGTTAGTCGGCGCTGCGCGCCTCCAGTTAGTCGGGGCTGACGCCCCTCCGGTTAGTCGGCGCTGATGCGCCTCCAGTTAGTCGGGGGCTGCGCCCCCTCCAGTTGTTGGTTCCGGCGCTCCGCGCCTGTTAGTTGTTAGTTACCTTGGCCCGTGTGAACCAACAACCAACAACCGCCCGGGCCGTTTCCTAAGCCATTGGCAGCTTCCTCATCACTCCGCCCATGAGAACCAACAACCAACTAACAACCAACAACCTGTCAGCCTCGTCAAACGGCTATTGGCAGCTTCCCCATCACTCC
>SKUN01000165.1 GCA_007129945.1 Bacteroidales bacterium | reverse complement strand
GTTGTTGGTTGTTGGTTCTCATGGGCTATGGGTTGGGGAAGATGCCCATGGTTCGGAAAACGGGAAGAGCGGTTGTTGGTTGTTGGTTCTCATGGGCTATGGGTTGGGAGAGATGCCCAGGGTTCGGAAAACGGGAAGAGCGGTTGTTGGTTAGTTAAAAAAATTTGTAACTTTCGCAGGAAAAACAAACAAACTATCAGGCGCGAAGCGCCGGAACCAACAACTGGAGGGGCGTCAGCCCCGACTAACTAACAACTGGAGAGGGCGGTAGCCCTCGACTAACTGGAGTGGCGAAGCCACGACCAACTAACAACTGGAGGGGCGTCAGCCCCGACAAACCAAAAAAAATGGTAGAATATAAACGAATCATGCTGAAGCTCAGCGGCGAGTCGCTGGCGGGACCGAAAAAACTGGGAATCGACGCGGACGCCCTGAACAGTTACGCGACAGACATCAGGGACCTTACCGACCAGGGAATTGAAACGACCGTAGTGCTCGGCGGCGGGAATATATTCCGTGGCCTGCAGGGGGTTGCCAATGGGGTTGATCGTGTGCACGGCGACCAGATGGGTATGCTGGCCACCATCATCAACAGCATGGCTCTGCAATCGGCACTGGAAGGCATGGGCGTCAAAGCCAAAGTATTGTCGGGGGTACCCGTGGAAACCATGTGCGAAAAGATGAGCCGCAACAGGGCCCTGGCACTGCTGGCAGAGGGTTATGTGGTGATCATTGCAGGGGGAACGGGCAACCCGTTTTTCACCACCGATTCGGCGGCAGCCCTGCGGGCACTGGAAGTAAAAGCCGATGTATTCCTCAAAGGAACACGGGTGGACGGAATTTATTCAGCAGATCCGGAAAAAGACAAAAACGCCGTGAGGTACGAAACCCTCACCTACGACGAAGCCCTGGAAAAAAACCTGAAAGTGATGGACTCCACCGCCTTCGCCCTGTGTAAAGAGAACACCCTCCCCATTATCGTGTTCAACGTCAATGAGAAGGGTGCCTTATATGATATTGTCGTAAAGGGACAAGCGCGCGGAACACTGGTTACACCAGCGACAAACGCTTGAAACTGATCACTTTCAGTTCCTTGTCAGCAGCCTGGAGCATCTGCCCGACTGTTTTCTTACTGTCTTTAATAAACTCCTGGTTGATCAGGGTACTCTCCTTGTAGAACTTGTTGAGTTTACCCATGGCGATCTTCTCAATCAGTTCTTCCGGCTTGCCTTCCTCGCGGGCCTGGTCCTTGCCAACCTCAAGTTCCCTGTCAATCAGATCCTGCGGGATACCATCCTTGTCAATCGCTACGGGGGCCATGGCAGCAATCTGCATCACCACGTCCTTACCAACAGTATCAACATCGGACACATCCGCTTTATTCAAAGCAGCGATGGAAGCAATCTTGTTACCGGGGTGGGTATAGGCAAAAGCCTTTTCGCCAGCCACTTTTTCAAAACCGCCAATGGTCATCTTTTCGCCGGTTTTGCCGATCATATCAGTGACATTCTCTTCCACAGTACGACCTGCCATTTCAGCGGCCAGCAGCGCTTCTGCACTCTCACATTCCTTTTCAGCACCAAGGTTCAGCAGCGCCTGGGCAAAATCAACAACCTCCTGGTTCTGAGCCACAAAGTCAGTTTCGCAGTTCAGCATCAGTGCAAAAGCCTTGGTTTTGTCATCACTGGTCTTGCTGATCACCACGCCCTCATTGGCTTCTCTCTCAGCGCGACGGCTGGCAAGTTTCTGGCCTTTTTTACGAAGAAGGTCTGTGGCTTTTTCAAAATCACCTTCCGCTTCCACAAGTGCTTTTTTGCAATCCATCATTCCGGCACCTGTTTTCTTACGCAGGCTGTTCACGTCAGCGGCAGTTATTTTAGTCATATCAATCTGGTATTATTCGGTTTTACAATGGGATTCTTTTACAGCCCCGGCTTACTGTTTCCTGGGACGTTTACCGGCAGGACGCCTGGAGCCGGATCTGCCGCCCCGCTCATCCTTGCCTTCTTCATCCTTCATCTTGCTCTTCTTGGCCAGGCGTGCTTTCTTCTCTTCCAGCTCATCTTCAGACAAGTCTTTGTCTTCAGCTTCTTCCAGCGCCTTCAGGCGCTTTTCTTCGCGGGCTTCTTCCTGCTCCCTTTCCTCTTCTTCCTCCGCAGCTTTGTCCTTGTCAAGCTTACGCTCGGCCAGTCCTTCCTGGATGGCTTCCACCATCAGCTTCACAATAATGTGAATAGACTTGGACGCATCGTCATTGGCCGGAATCGGGAAATCAACGTCAAGCGGGTTGGCATTGGTATCCACGATGGCAAAAGTGGGGATGTTAAGCTTCTTGGCTTCCTTCACCGCAATGTGCTCCTTGCAGATGTCCACCACAAAAATGGCAGCCGGCAAACGGTTCAGGTCAGCGATACTTCCAAACTGCTTCTCAAGCTTGGCGCGCTCACGCATAACCTGCAAGCGCTCACGTTTCGCCATATTGTCGAAGGTGCCGTCAGTGGCCATCTTATCAATGGCCCCCATTTTTTTCACTGCTTTACGAATGGTGGCAAAGTTGGTAAGCATTCCACCGGGCCATCTCTCCGTAACAAAAGGCATATTCACCTCCTGCACCAGTTCCTTCACCGTATCCTGGGCCTGCTTTTTGGTAGCCACAAACAGGATCTTCTTTCCCGACCTGGCGACCTGCTTCAGCGCATTGGCTGCCTCATCTACTTTGGCAATGGTTTTGTTGAGGTCAATGATATGGATACCATTGCGCTCCATAAAAATATAGGGCGCCATATTGGGATTCCACTTCCTCCTGAGGTGTCCGAAATGTACACCCGCCTCTAATAGTTCGTTATAAGTTGTTCTTGCCATGATACGAAATAAAATAAAATGTGATTAACGTTTGCTGAACTGGAATTTCTTCCTCGCCTTTTTCTGGCCGGGTTTCTTTCTTTCAACCATCCTCGGATCCCTTCTCAGGAGGCCTTTCGCCTTCAGAGGTGGTCTGTGTTCAGCATCCAGTTCAACCAGGGCTTTTGAAACAGCCAGGCGAAGCGCTTCGGCCTGTCCTTTGATACCGCCTCCGTCAAGATTGACATTCAGATCAAACTTGCCTTGATTGTTGGTGATCTCAAAAGCTTGCGTAACAATGTACTGGAGTACACTGGTGGGAAAATATTCTTTGTAGTTTCTTGCGTTAACCTGGATCTCTCCATTGCCCGGCTTCATATAAACCCTGGCAACAGCTGTTTTCCTTCTACCTGAGGTGTTAATTACTTCCATGCTATTTGAGTGTGTTGAGGTTGATTACTTTGGGTTGCTGGGCCTGATGAGGATGTTCATTTCCTGCATAAACCATGAGATTTCTGAAAAGCTGACGCCCCAGCCTGTTTTTGGGTAACATGCCGGTCACGGCTTTCTCCACCATGGCAGTAGGTTTTTTACTCATCATCACGCGGGCATTGGTAAAACGTTGCCCTCCCGGATATCCGGTGTGCCTGACATACTCTTTCTGATCCCATTTATTGCCGGTAAGGCGGATCTTGTCGGCATTGATAATGACCACATTGTCACCACAGTCAACATGTGGGGTAAAGCTGGGCTTATGCTTACCACGCAAAAGAATCGCCACATTGGAGGCCAACCTGCCAAGTGTCTGATCCGCGGCGTCAACAAGCACCCATTCTTTCTTGACTGTGGCCTTGTTGGCCGAAACGGTCTTATAGCTTAAAGTATTCATGGGTTTGACTTAATTTGCTGTCTCTGTTTGATTAATGCACCAAATGCCCCTTCAAAGGGGGGTGCAAAGTTAAAATTTAGTTTCGGTTTCGGCAAATTTATTAACAGGAAATTGTTAATAAGTCACCGTGGGTCATATTCAGATATTAAACGGGCTCAAATTCAGGCTGCAAAGATAGTAAAAAAACTGAAACCCAACATCCACGTTAAGTGTTTATTTCATCATGAGATGGGTTTCATGAGATGGGTTTCATGGGATAGGTTTTATGGGATAGGTTTAATGGGGATGGGATTTAATAAAGAGTGGCTAAGGAAAAATACAAGCATTTTCGCTATTTTTGCATGTATTGAGGTGCAAACAGCCTCCCCGGGAAGCAACACATTCTTTGACCCTGCCGCTTTCAAGGTTTAACGATTAGCAGCTTGTATATCCTGCCACAAAATGAAACACCGCTCAAGTACTGTCCTCATCCTTGCTCTGCTGGTTCTGTTTTCAGGCCACAAAGCAGCACAGGCCTCAAGGTTATCGCCAGAGGCACAAATTTCACTGCTTACGGCCGGACCCGGTGAAGACCTGTACGCCGTATTCGGACACAGTGCCCTGTGGGTTTATGACCCCGTCAACGACATCGATGAAGTGTACAATTGGGGAACCTTTGATTTTGACACCCCCAATTTTTATTCAAAGTTTTTGCAGGGCCGGCTGCTCTACCAGCTAAGCGTATCGCCCATCCGGAATTTCCTCTTCTCTTACGACAGGTCCGGCCGCTGGATTGAGCAACAGCGGCTCAATCTAACTGCAGCGGAAAAACAGCGAATTGATGAATTCCTGCAGGTAAACCGCAGGCCGGAAAACATCCACTACCTTTATGACTTCTTTTATGACAACTGCGCCACACGCATCCGCGATCTGCTGGATCAGGAGCTAAACCTTGACTGGGGCCCTGACCCCCACCAGGATGAACAGAGAACATTCCGTGACCTCGTGGCGTTGTATGTGACGCACATCCCATGGACAGGCTTCGGCATTGACATTCTGCTGGGGATGCCTTCAGACAAAGTGGCCGACCAGTGGCATGCCATGTTCATCCCGGATGAATTATTCGAGTCCGTTCAGAGCGCCAGACATGCAGACGGCAGATTGCTGGTGGAGGCCCACGCAGAATTGTTGCCGGAACAATACATCCCCGGAGAGGGGACCATCTTTACCCCGGCACTGATCCTCTGGATATTTTTCATCCTGGGAGTGATCAGCCTCCGAAGAATCAGATTGGCCCACCTTTTTGCCAAAGTCCATTTTACCATACTGGGGCTGCTGGGGCTTATTGTGTTTTTCATGTGGTTCCTCTCCGACCACATTGCTACGGGTATGAACCTCGACCTGCTGTGGACGCTGCCCACCCACCTGTACTTTGTGTATCGTACGGGCACAGAAAAGCCCGGACGACTGCCCGGGCTCTATTTCAAAGTGGTGTTGATCATCAGCCTGATCCTTCTGGTAACCTGGCCGCTAAACCCCCAGGATTTTCATCCGGCGGCGTTCCCTTTGATTGCATTGTCTGCTGTTATGGCAGCCGTTGCAGGAAACCTGATCAAAACCCCTGTTTCGGTCTCTTCGCCGCTGGTATAGTCAACCCCGATGCGATGGTCAATTCGGTGTTGTTCTGCTGATAAAACCTGGATCGCATGACGGCAAACACCGCCCCGGGATCACTGTCGTCAGGCATAAAAAAAAGGGAGGCCAGATTGACCTCCCTTTTTCAGTATTGGAAACAAATTATATTACCGCGTAATCTGAACTCTTTCGGTAACAATTCCTTCCGTGGTAAGAACCTGAATGAAATAAATGCCGGTTTTATACTCAATGACATCCATTTCAAAATTACGGTTGTTTACCTGGCCGGAATAAACTACTTGTCCTAACATATCAATCATCCTTACCTCTTGAATCTCAACGTCAGAATCAATATGGAGTCTGCTGCTGGCGGGGTTCGGATAAAATCTGAGCGCGATTTCATCTGCAGGAATTACAGATGTTTCATCATCGCCATACCCAAAGATGTTGTGAATCTCGGTATCTTCAGTGATCTCAACTGTACGTACAGTATAGTCTTCAATGCCGTCAAATCCGTCTCCCAGCAGGTCTGAGTAATAATTGTACTCATACGTACCTGCCTCAAGGCGGTAAGTGATTTGATAAATGTCTGCATCTTCAGTAACCTGCATCAGTGTGCCGTCTTCACCAGGCACAGGCCATTCGCCAAAGAAATCACCACTGATAAAAATGTGATGGTCGTCAGCGTCAAAGCCTTCAAGATCCAGGAATTCAATTGCAGGTCCAATATCTACATTGAAAACAACCTCAAACAGTTCAACCACTTCGATGGTCAGATAATACACCTCTTCCGGGTTAGTTACGGCACATCCATTGGCATCGATCAAAGAAGTCAGTTGCAGGGTATGCATTCCTTCGGGCAGTACGTCTTCAAAAAGTACGTCTCCTTCAGCTACATCCTCCACTGTAACAGGGTCATCTTCGTTCAATACATAAGTAAACTCAATGGGGCCGTGTCCGGCAATGATCTCTTCCAGTGTAACAGTCACCTCTTCATCCGTACCAAATTCAAGATGAGAGCCGGTTTCAACGATCATACCGTTGAAGGCAAACAACACAGCTGGTTCCGGATTTACGGTGATGGTTACATGATAGATCTCCTCAACGTTTGCAACCCCGCAGCCATTGGCATCAACCAACGAAGTAAGCGTCAGGGTGTGCTCTCCGGCCGGAAGCTCATCGGGGCCAAACAGTACATCACCTTCTTCAATATCTTCAATGGTAACAGGGTCGTCATCGTTAAGTACATAAGTCAGCATCAGCGGACCTTCTCCGGTAAGAATTTCTTCGAGTGTTACTTCTACAAGTTCATCGTAGCAATACTCGAAGTGTGAACCGGTGGAAGCCATTTCACCATTAAAGGCGAACAGCGCAGAAGGTTCAGGACGATAGGTGATTTCTCCGCCCCGTTCGGCTGTCAGTACATCAACCGCGTCAGGAGTGATCGCCATAGACTCCTGCAAACCGACGTAGGCCGTACGGCCATAATCCATTTCAGGAACTTCCAGGGCAAAATCAAGCACCGCACCTTCCGTGCCTTCAAACAAGGCGTTGGAAAGCGAATAGACGACAAAACTGATAATTCCGTTATCCACAGTTACATCCATCTCATGGTCAGCAGTTGCTCTTGCATCATTAAATGCTGCAGAACCTTCCACATAGGAGAAACCTTCTGGAATAACCACCTCAGTTTCGAAGGCGGTGATATCAGTACTGTTGGTCAGTTCCATGTCGATAACAACAGGGCTTCCTTCACAGGCAACCGCATCGGCGAGCGCAAGCTCTACGATAAATTCAACAGTAACAAAGCCGTTTCTGCTTTCGGTAATGATGTCGTTGGCTTCATTGTCAACAATAGCAGCATTTTCCACGAGCACCTCGAACACACCACCTTCAGCGGGCAGCTGCACATCAAAAGATGCAACATGACCGTCGAAATCCAGGTAGTTTTCATTGTCAAGATGGTAGCTGACAATCTGCATAACACCATCCTCAAAAGTAAAATCGAACTCATGACCGTCCATCCGCTCCTGGTTCATTGCGAAACTGTTTTCAATGTATTCCAGTTCCTCAGGCAGCGTAATGTCAGCTTCAAATGCGGTGAAAGGCACACTGTTGTCGATGACTACATGCAAGGTCACAATTTCATTTGTGCGGGCATGCACGTCTTTCACATACAGAATGTTATGATCAAAGACAGTCACCACGCCGTCATGCTGGTCGGAGAGAATGTTCTCACCCTCCACATCACTGACGATGGCTTCTTCCATGATCAGGTGGTATTCTCCGCCTTCAGCAGGAGCTGCGGTCAGGTCGAAGGATACAATGTTTCCGCCATTCCCGAGGAACAGCGTGTTATCCATAGAGTAGCTGAAAATCTTCAGCATGTTATCGTCATCTACCGAAATATCCAGCTCATGGTCCACGGCACGCTCGTCATTGAGCACACCCGAGCCTTCGACGAAGGTAAAACCTTCCGGAAGGGGAACCTGAACCTCAAAAGCGGTAAACTCCTGGTAGTTGTCGATCTCTATATCAATGGTCACATCTTGATTAATGTTGACTTCAGTATCAAGGATTGTAATTTCGTTGCCCACGAGCTGTACCAGCCCGGGAACAGTATTCAGAGGAAGAATTTCTTCAGCGTCAGCATCGGATAGTACACCATCAACAATATCCAGCGTATAAGTGCCAGGTGCTTCAGGCGTAACGAGGTCGAAAGTCGCCATGACTCCCTCCCATCCAAGAAACGCTTTTGGTTCCTCCTGATGAAATACGAAGATCCTAAGGATGTCGCCCTCAATGACGGTTGCTGAGTAAGAATGCCCCACACTGCGTTCAGACAGCTGGAACGACCCCTCTGCAAACTCAAACCCTTCGGGAAGCGGAATATCCAGGCCAAAAGCAACGAATTCGCCTTCGTTGGTGATCTCCAGTTCCACCTCAACGGTTTCTCCGGCCAAGGCTTTCACCTCCTTTAATTCCATTTGATAGCCAGCTCCCTGCCCAAGCAACATCGTACTGTTCATCAAAATCAAAATGATTGTAAACAGTCGTAGTATTTTCATAGGTCGTATTTTTAATTGTTAAAACTTGGAGGAGTAATCCTGTTTGTGCACCGTGACTTTTAAAAACAAATCTTTTAAAGAACCAGCCTGCCGGCCTTTCAGGACCGACAGACTGGTATTGATCTATTTACAGATCAGGTACATTACAGGGCACCTACTGATTGATGATAATTCTGACCTCACGAGATACAGACTGTCCATCTTCCGGAGTTGCAATCATTCTCATGATATAAACACCGGCACGCAGGTCTTCGTTCCAGGAAACCTCTTCGCGGCCTTCGGCTACGAGTGATTTCTGAGAAACTACGCGTCCGCTCATATCAAAGAGTCTGAGTTCAACATCCGATCCTCTTGGTGCTACAACCTCTGTAGTAAACTGACCGTATGAGGGGTTCGGATAAGCATTGAAAGTGATATCGATAACTTCTTCGATGGCACCATGGGTGCGTACATTCACTTCCTGCTCACCTTTGTCGGCTGCGAAAACGCTGCCCCACTCAAGGTTCGTACCGTTCGAGATCCTGATCATATCGATCATTCCGGATTCGATCGGGCGGTTGTCAGTGCTATAGATGATTCCCTTCAGTGCATTGTCTGCAATCCAGGTTTCAATCTCAAAGCCAGGCAACAAGATGTCAAGGTCAAGCATTTCCAGGTTGGTACCTTTCAGCTCAAACTGTACAGCTGCCAGATTGCCATCGCTTTCAAAGCGAATGAGGTTCTCTGTCAGGTAGATGTTTCCATCGTCAGTGTGAAGCATTGCTTTTTCCTCAGCACCAAGGTCTTTCCAGTGGTTCACGAATGCTACAATGTCCACAACGTTGATCTTTCCATCTTCGTTGAAGTCAGCGGCATCAAAGATGAAGGTTGCATCTTCAGCAATGGTACCGTTCATGTAAGCAATCATCTTCTGGAGGTCAAGGATGTCGACGTTACCGTCAGCATTGACGTCACCCATTTGAATTGTGGTAACTTCAAGGATGGTGAGGTCGCTTTCTTCCTTCACGCCTGCTTCGCCGCATAGTGCGCGAACTGCAAATGTGTAGTCAGTGCCGAACTCGAGACCCTCATGGGTATAGGCTTCGTCAAACTCACCTATAACAGTTACATCTTCGCCGTCAATCTGATACAGACGGTAATTGTCCGCATCCACGTCAAAGATGATCATCC
>SKUN01000063.1 GCA_007129945.1 Bacteroidales bacterium | reverse complement strand
TGTTTACCTTGCTGACTTCAAGTATATGGATGCTGAGGCGGCGGGCACTTATTCGCCCGGTGCAGACTGTTACCCGGAAACCACTCAAGGGGCCCTGCTGGAAATGCACAGGCAGGTGGGCGTTGCTGAAGCTGACCCCGAAACCAACCTGATCAGTAAAGGCCTGATGATACGCCACCTGGTAATGCCTGGAAATGCGGCAAGAAGCGACAGGGTAATAAGGTGGATTGCAGGCAACCTCCCCAAAAACACTTACGTGAACATCATGTCGCAATACACACCTATGTACAAAGCATTTGATTACCCGGAGATCGCGCGACAAATTACCAGGTCAGAATACAACAACGTGGTGACCATTGCAAGGCAGGAAGGACTGACCAATTTACGACTTCAGATGCAATAAACCTGCCAGGCCCGCAGAAACGGTTAACCTGCAATGATAAAAGAGGACAGATAAATCTCCCGCCCCACAATGAAAAAGCGGCCGGAGATATGAAGGGAGCACACCACCTGCCGCTTTAACCACCAAAACAAAAACAACATTAACCACTAAGTAAAACCAACCAATAGCTTCGAAAGCCATCGTGCTGTGTTTATGAGTGGTTCAATTTATGAAAATATTTCGTTGTATCCTAATTAATCGGCGGGTTTTTTTAATTCCGTCGGTAAAAAGGCATTGAACTATTGAATCTGTGAGGAGAAAACTGATGCTGATGAAGGGGGTTGAATGGGTTCACCCCGGAAGACATATTGATTTCGGCCCCGAAACGCAAATTGTCTGTTACCTTGTAGTCGAAACCAAACATCATCCCTCTTGGATTGGTGTCAAAAGCCATGGGATTCATTTGCTGATCAAACTCTCCCATATCCCTTCTTTCAACCCAGGTGCCGCCGGTCAGGCTCAATCTCGGATTCACCTTGTATGAGCCGTAGGCGTAAATTGTCGTACTGAACATCCGCTGGTCCTGAAGGTTTTGCACTGCACCGTGATCGCCGGCTAATCCGAAGGGTGCAACGGTTGAACCGCCCCGGATCTGACCCGAGGAAAAAATGGTGCCTAACTCCAGGTGGAAATCCCTGCTTACATCCAGCCCCAGGTGGGGGGAAATTGTATTGGTGAACATTGATCCTCCGTATCCGCCTGTTGTAAAAGCAGTGCCGAATTGCATCCCGAACTTCGAAGACGGGGAAAACGCAGTCTCCTGCCCGGTTAGTCCCTCATCAGTACCCTGTGCGCAGGCCGGAGAGGAAACCACCAGCAACAACAGAATTAACGCCGTGGCAAGCATCATTTTTGATTTCATAACCAATCCTTTTAGTCTCCCCAAATTTACGAATAATCTGAATCATTTCAAAAACATGATTTGATTTGCATTGCATCCGGCAAATCTCTATTTTTACTGCATCAACAAAACGGTAACTATGATAAAAAAGAAATACAAATACGGACTGGTGCTGAGTGGTGGCGGCACGAGGGGGTTTGCCCATCTTGGTGCGATCAAAGCCCTGGAAGAACATGGCATCAAACCCGAGATCATTTCTGGAGTGAGTGCGGGAGCCATCGTCGGGGCCATGTATGCAGACGGCAAAAATGCGGAGGAGGTGCTGAAAGCTTTGATCAGCAAGAACATGATCACTTTCTTACGCCTGGTTATTCCCAAAGACGGTCTGCTGAAAATGACCGGATTCGAAAAGACCTTACGCAAAACGCTCACCGCAAAAACTTTTGAGGAGCTGAAAATTCCACTCATCCTGCATGCGATGAACATCAACACAATCGAATATACCCGCTTCGACAAAGGCGACCTGGTGCAGGCCATCAAGGCTTCATCATCCATCCCGGTGGTATTTCCGCCGGTGGAAATCGACGGGCACCAGTACCTTGACGGAGGCATTGTCAATAATTTCCCCGTTGAACCACTTGAAGGCAAATGCAAGACAATCATCGGGATTAATGTAAACCCCCTCGGCCATGAAGACCATATTTCCGGACTGAGAACCATCGCAATCCGTGCATTTCACCTCACCATGCGTAACCATGCCGAAACCAGGAAAGACAAGTGTGACATCTACATCGAACCCGAAGAGCTCCAGCATTACGGAATCCTGGATCTTTCAAGTGCCCGGAAGGTTTTTGATATCGGATACAAAAAGGCGAAGGAGGTGCTGGCGAAACAATGATCAGCACCAGGGCATGAAGCAATCCGGATCTGACCATGAAGCGGGAACCCTGCCTGGATGATGAATTTTACTTTTTTTACCTTTGCAGCTTTCGGAAAATGTTGACTTTAAACAAGAACTGCAAGTATGACTACCAGTAATTTATATATCTACGATTCCCTGACGCGCCGGCTGGAGAAATTTACGCCGGCAACACCTCCCTTTGCAGGGCTTTATGTTTGCGGCCCCACGGTATACGGCGACGCTCACCTCGGTCATGCACGCCCGGCCATAACCTTCGACCTGGTATTCCGCTACCTGAAGCACCTCGGTTACAGGGTTCGCTACGTAAGGAACATTACCGATGTAGGACACCTGGAAGGAGATTCCGACTCCGGGGAAGACAAGATCACCAAAAAAGCACGGTTGGAACAACTGGAACCCATGGAGGTTGTGCAGTATTATACTGACCGCTATCATGACGACATGGACAGCCTGAATGTGCAAAAACCCAGCATCGAGCCCAGGGCTTCAGGCCACATCATTGAACAGATAGAAATGGTGAAGGCCATCTTGAATGCGGGTTATGCTTACGAAGTGGACGGCTCGGTGTACTTTGATGTCAGGAAATACAATGAGCAACATCATTACGGCAAATTGAGCGGACGAAACGTTGAAGAAATGATGGCCGGAAACCGGGAGCTGGAAGGACAGGAAGAAAAACGTCATCCGGCTGATTTTGCCCTGTGGAAGAAAGCATCACCTACCCACCTGATGCGCTGGCCTTCACCATGGGGTGAAGGGTTTCCCGGCTGGCACCTTGAGTGTTCGGCCATGAGCGCAAAATATCTGGGCAAGGAATTTGACATCCACGGGGGCGGCATGGACCTGCTCTTCCCCCACCATGAGTGTGAGATCGCCCAGTCAAATGCCACATTCGGACACGACACCGTCCGTTATTGGATGCACAATAACATGATCACCATTAACGGACAGAAAATGGGCAAATCCCTCGGGAACTTTATCACACTCAGGGAGTTTTTCAGCGGAAATCACCAGGAGCTGGCCAGGGCCTACAGCCCCATGACCATCCGCTTCTTCATCCTGCAGGCCCATTACCGCAGCACCCTTGACTTCAGCAATGAAGCATTACAGGCAGCGGAAAAAGGGTTGCAAAGGCTGCTGCAGGCACTGGAAACGCTGGACCAGCTGAAGCCATCGGATACTTCCACCACAGACGCGGCGGGCCTGGCAGATAAATGCCATGCGGCCCTGCAGGACGACTTCAACAGCCCGGTGGCCATTGCGCATCTGTTTGATGCCGTTAAAACCATCAATGCAGTGCGTGACCGCAGGGAAACCCTTTCCGGGGAAGACCTGAAAAAACTTCGGGATACTTTCAGGTTATTCCTGGTGGACATTTTCGGATTAACTGCAGAAAAGGACGACCTTGGACAAAAGGATGAACTGCTGGAAGAACTCATGGAACTCATCCTGGAACTACGGAAAACTGCCCGTGAAAACAAAGACTGGGAAACCGCCGACAAGTTGCGTGATGCCCTTCAGCATATGAATATTACCATTAAAGACAGTAAAGACGGAAGCACCTGGGAAATCAACCATTAATTTTGTTACCTTTAATGCTGATAAAACCCCCGGCATGCGAACATTCAACACCAACACACAACCAAATCATGACCACTACCTGGCCCTGATACTGGAAGGAAACAGGGCGGACGCCTCCATTCACATAAAAGATCTGGCCGCAGAGGGGGTCAGTATTCTCACTATTTATGAGCACATCATAAAAACAGCTTTGTACCGGGTAGGTGAGCTCTGGGAAAACAACCAGATTACCGTGGCAGAAGAACACATTGCCACCTCGGTGACCGAAAGCATCATGAATGAGCTTTTTTACGGCATTGTTTCCCGCCAGCGACAGTCCAGAAAAGTCGTGCTGGGCTGCGTAGAAACAGAATTCCACCAGGTAGGCGTAAAAATGGTGGCCGATATTTTTGAGATGAAAGGATGGGATACTTATTTCCCCGGCTCCAATGTGCCGGCAAATGAAATGTTCCGGTATGTTGAAAAACAACGCCCGGACATGGTGGCTCTTTCCGTCAGCATTTACTCCCACATTCCCCTGCTGGAAAAAATGCTCCGGCTGATTCATCACACCTTTGACCTCCCCGTGATCATCGGGGGTCAGGCTTTCCGTCACGGCGGGGGGCAGGATGTGGCGGGAAGATACCCGCGTACGCGGTATATAGCAGACCTGAAAGAACTGGAAACTTTTATTGACCAATACCAACCTTATGGATAAAAAAGACCTTATAACCAGTGCCGGCAAACTGGGACCCTTCAGCAAAGCCACAGCCGAAGCTTATGCAGCTGCCTCTCAGCGCATGGTTGCCCGGATCAACGAACAGATGATTTCGCGTCCGGACATCGATGAACTGGTCGGAAAGGCTGGCCGGGAAATGATGTGTGACAACCATGCCAATCATGCCCGCTTCATTGCCTCCATCCTGGAAAACCACAACCCTGAGGTGTTGGTGGAAACCATTTTGTGGGTATTCCGGGCTTACCGCAGCAGGGAGTTTGCTTCCACCTACTGGGCCGCTCAGCTGAATGCGTGGATAGAGATCACCAGGGAAGAGCTCCCTGCCGAAGCTTACAATGAGGCCCTGCCCCTTTATGAGTGGATGCAGGTCAACATCCCGCTGTTTGAGCATTTATCACACCAGTAACTGGTTTTCCCCATTGAAATAATGAAAGAAACAGAACAGACGCTATTCCTTTCCCGTTGGCTATCTGAGATTGAAAACGCCGCACTCTCAAGCAGGGCGCTTTGCATCGCTGTTTTTTCAACCGAAGACCGTTCCCTGCTTTTTGGCAACAACGCTTTCCGTCTGCTGATGCACGGAACAGCCGCAAACACCCTGATCAACCCTTCAATTGACAAACTGCTTGAATTGCCATGTCCGCCTGATACCGCTGAACCGGTTTTTGAGGGGATGCTCACCATTGGCAGTGAATCCCATATCAATACAACCATTCAGGCCCGGATATTTCGCAAACAAGGGCAAATGCTGGTTACAGGTGAAGTGGACCTGAACCGCATCGTAATGCAGAACCAGCGAATGGGCGAACTGAACCGGGAAACCAACAACCTGCAGCGCCAGCTGACCAAGGAGAAGATTTTGCTGGAGCAGACCCTTGATGACCTGAAAAAAGCCAACGAACAGCTGGCCATCCTCCACGAGGAGAAAAACAAGTTCATGAACATGGCAGCCCATGACCTGAGGAACCCCATTGCAGCCGCCATTTCTTATGCAGACATCCTGATCAACGATCCTGACAGTTTCCCCAGGGCGCGGCAGCAACAGTTTCTGAAAAACATCGAAGAAAGGTTGCAGTTCGCCCTTCGCCTGATGACTGAATTGCTTGACATTTCGAAGATTGAAGCGGGTGACGTCGCATTGAAGAAAGCGTCCGGTGACTATGTATCCCTGCTGCAGAAAAGCGTGGAGTTTAACCAGATGGTGGCCAATTATAAAAATATTGACATCAGGCTGGAATGCCCGAAGGAATCCTGGTATTTCACTTATGACAACAACAAAACCGAGCAGGTTCTGAACAACCTGCTCAGCAATGCGATCAAATACTCGCATAAAAACAGTACGGTAATTGTCAGAGCCAATCAGGAAAGCACATATGTCAGAACCTCTGTGACTGACCATGGGCTGGGAATCAAAGAAGAAGAGATCCCCTACATATTTCAACCTTTTCATAAATCCAGCACACGCCCCACCGCCGGTGAAACAAGCACAGGCCTCGGGCTGGCCATCAGCAGAAGGATTATCGAAGAGCACGGGGGAAAACTAACAGTGGAAAGCAAAGAAGGAGAAGGCTCCTGTTTTTCTTTCACACTGCCGCTTCATGACAATACGGATTACTGATTCAATGTTATATATATGAACCGCGAATTTTATTCCGAACAGCATCAATCCCAAACGATTCAGGACCTCCATGAAACACTCCGGAGAGAGCGGCACCTGAAAAATGTACTGAAAGGGGTACGAAATGTCAACCAGTTAATTACCAGGGAAACAGATGCAGAACAATTGATCATCAAGGCCTGCGACAATCTAACTGAGAGCCTCGGTTACAAGTATGCCTGGATCGCCCTTATGGATGATTCCGGGAACGTTTTACTGACTGCTTCGAGTAAAATGGGTGACAGCATCACAGCCCTGGAGCAGTTTTTCAGAGAGGGGCAGCAGCCCCCCTGCATGACAGAGACACTTAAAACAAAAGAACTGGTTGTTTTCAACCATCAATCAGATGCATGCCATGGCTGCCCGGGCAACGACGGGGTAACGGGGAGGGTGGGCCTGAGCATCACCCTGGGCCACAAGGGGAAAGTATACGGGGTACTGGCTGCTGCCGCACCTGAAGACTATGCCATGCTGGAAGAAGAACAGTCACTGTTCAAAGAGGTAGCTGAAGACCTGGGCTTTGCCTTATACAAAATGGAAGGGGAGTATCAGAAACGTGAACTGGAACGCCGCCTGAAAGAACGCATAAAGGAATTGCGCTGCCTGACCTCCATCAATGAAAGCATGCAGAAAGATCTGCCGGACGACGTCTTTTGCAGGCAGCTGGAAAAGCATATTTCAGAGGCCATGCAATACACGGCCGCAACCAAGGTACTCATCCGGGTTAAAGATTTTTACAGCTCCGGTAAACCCAGGGAGGATTTTTCCCGCTACCCCGCCCTGCATGCCGACATTACCGTAAATGGGCAAAGAACGGGGTATATCATGGTGTTATATACCGACACGGATCTCCATTTCCTGCCGGAAGAAGAGAAGCTCATTCAAAATGCAGCCAGGTTGACAGGGCTCTTTTTTCAACGCAGGAAAGCCATTGCCGACATCCGGAAACACCGTGAAAACCTGCGTGTCACACTTCAATCCATTGGGGACGGGGTCATCACCACCGACCTGAAAGGCAGGGTGACCGACATGAACCCCATCGCAGAGAAAATGACCGCCTGGCCACTCACAGAGGCCACACACAAACCGCTTTCAGAAGTGTTTCATATTGTGAACGCACAGACCAGGCAAAAAGCCGACGACCCGGCCCGCCTGGTGCTGGAACAAGGAAGGATTGTCGGAATGGCGAACGATACCGTGCTGATCGCCAGGGATGGGACCGAATACCAGATTGCCGATTCCGCAGCACCTATTACGGATACCGAAGGAGTCATCTCCGGGGTGGTCATGGTCTTTTCTGACGTAACCGAAAAGTACGCGCAAAAACAAGCCCTGCAGGAAAGCGAAAGGAGGTACAGGGCGTTGTTTGAACATGCCAGCGATGGCATCCTGCTGATAACTGACAAGGGGATTGCAGACTGTAACCAGCATGCAGAAAAGTTGTTCCTGTGCCGGAAAGAGGACCTTCTGGGCCGTACCCCATGGCAGCTATCCCCTGAATTGCAGCCGGATGGCAGCCGTTCAACGGATAAGGCCAGGGAACTCATCCACAGTGCCTCAACGGGCAAACGCCAGCATTTTGAATGGCAGCACCAGGACTGTAACGGGAAACCCTTTGACACCGAGATCAGCCTGAGTCCGTTCAGTGTCAATGGAGAAAACCTCCTGCTGGCCATTATCCGCGATATCAGTGAGCGTAAGCAACACGAAGCGACCCGCCAGGTCCTTTATCAGATTGCCAGTGCCACCATTGCCACCGAAAGCACAGAGGAACTGCTGGCCTCCATCAGGGAGTCATTGAGTGCCCTGATGGATACCACAAACTTTTACGTTGCCCTTTACGACAGACCCTCCGGCATGTTTTCCATTCCATTTGAGAAAACCGAAGGAGAGCAAGTCCGGCAATTTCAGGCCAGAGGATCACTGACCGGCCTGGTCATTGCAAGCAGGAAGTCCAGTTTGCTTTATCAGCAGGACATGGAGGAACTGATCAGCCGGGGTACAGTCAAGCTGATCGGATCCATGAGCAAAGTCTGGCTCGGTGTTCCGCTTTTTGAAGGCGGCGAGGTCATCGGGGCCGTCGTAATCCAGGATTACCATAATCCGGATGCACTCGACACGACCCACCTGCAATTGCTCGAATATGCTTCCAGTCAGATCAGTCTTGCCATACAAAGGGCCAAGAACATTGAGGAGCTGAAGGCGGCCAAAGAAAAGGCAGAGGAAAGTGACAAACTGAAAACTGCTTTTCTCAATAACCTCTCGCACGAAATAAGAACCCCCCTGAATGCCATCATGGGATTTTCGGAGGTCCTCAGTGAAGGAAGTCAACACCCGGACAGGGTGAGAGAACTGACTAAAATCATTTGTCAGAGCGGCACCCAGTTGCTTTCAGTGATCGATGACATCATCAGCATATCAACCATTGAAACAGGCCTGATTGAAACCCACGAAGAAAGCACTGATATCAGGCAGGTGATGGAGAGCGTATACAATCAGCTGCAGCCCACGGTCAGGCACAAACCGGTGAAGTTTCGTCTGAACAATATGCTGATTGCAAATGATATATGCACCATCACCGACCAGACCAAACTGACCCAGATCCTTACAAACCTGGTTCACAACGCCGTTAAATATACAGAAGAAGGTCATGTTGAATTTGGTTGCCGCCCGCAAAAGGATAAGCTGCTGTTTTATGTGGCCGATACTGGCATCGGGATACATCCCGACGACCAATCTGCCATATGGGAGCGTTTCCAGCAGGTGGAACCCATGCCCTCCGGAGAAAAGTCGGGGGTCGGCCTGGGGCTTGCCATCTCCAAATCTTTTGTCAGATTGCTCAAAGGAGAGATGTGGGTGGAATCGGAACCGGGAAAAGGAAGCATTTTTTATTTCACCATCCCACGTAAACCCTGCGACCCCGACCAGTCAGAAGATACCAAAGGAAAAAAAGTTGGACTACTGCCGGAGAAATACAGAATACTGGTGGCAGAGGACGAAAGGTATAACTTTGAACTGACCAACACCATTCTTTCCACCTACGATGTGGAGGTTTTGCACGCATGGAACGGAGAGGAAGCCGTACAAATGGTGGAAGAAAAAGGAGCCCTGGATCTGGTGCTTATGGACATTAAAATGCCGGTCATGAACGGACTGCAGGCCACCAGGCAGATCAAGGAAATGTTTCCCGCGCTGCCGGTTATCGCCATGACAGCGTATGCCCAACCAGATGACAGGGAAAAAGCAATGATTGCAGGGTGCGATGATTACATTTCAAAACCCGTTTCCATAGATCAATTCATGCAGATTATCCGGAAGAACCTGGGGGGCAGGCAAGAGGCGTAAAGCAAGGTCCGCGTTACAGGTACTCCGTGATCCTTCCTGAAATGTATTTCAGGGAAATCTCAGCCAGTTTCGCCTGGTATTGAACCGTAAGCAATCGTTCTTCCGCTTCCAGCAGGTTTTTCTGCACCTCCCTGAGTTCAATGCCCGAAAGCTCTCCGAGCCGGTATCGCTCCATGGCAATATTCAGGGTTTCATAAGCCAC
>SKUN01000197.1 GCA_007129945.1 Bacteroidales bacterium | reverse complement strand
TGTATTGGTAGCGCGGCTCGAATTTGCGCCCCGGAGCATTTGCTTGTTCCGGTGCGCCATGTAACCCGGCGTCCAGTTACCGCCGGACACAGATTTGCCCGTTACCTCTGACTCGCTGGTTACCACTGACTCATTGGGTGCCATCGACTTACGGGCTGCCAACGACTGCTGGCTGCCATTAACTTACTGAATGACATCTGAAGATTATGTCAAACTCCGCTATTTTTCGCTATATCAAGCAGTTGCTTATCGCCTTGCTGATACTGTTTGTTAGTGCCGGTTTGTTTCGGCTTCGTCATGTAACCACAGAAAGCGATCAATATGTGGAGCGCTTTCAGCGGGCCATGATTCAGCAGGAAGAGTGGGTTGAACGCCATTTGCAGGATTTTGTCAATACCTGTGAGGAAACAGACGGAGAGATCCTGCATGATCCCGGATATCTGGAGCAGCTGAAAAACACTTACAGGCGCGACGGATTGGTTTTTGTCGTTTTTGAGGATGGCCAGCCGGTTTTCTGGTCTCACAATGCCCTTCCGCTGGAGGGCCGTGCACCACCGGAAGCCGGAAACGGCATGATCCGGAAAGCAAACGGATGGTACTATTACCGGACGATTTCCAAAGATGAAGTTACCCCTAAAGGGGAAACCGGTCAGGCCGGGGACGTTTTTGTGCTGCGGCAGTATGTGATCTATTACACGGTAAAGCAGGATTTCAAGTATCAGAACGAGTACCTTGTGAATCAGTTTCACCACGATCTGCCTTCCCTGGAGACAAAATTTTTCCTGAGCGACAGGGCGGATGAAGGCAATCAGATCGTTGACCGGGAGGGCAATTACCTGTTTTCTCTGGTCCTGAGAAGGGAGGAGGTGCTTACCCAGCCTGTGGGGGTGCTGCAGTTTCTTTCCGCTATGTTTGGCACACTTGCCCTGATGGCCTTTGTGTTCTTTTCTTTCCGGTATTTTACCAGGATGTTCCGGATCGGGAAAAAAACCCTTGCCGTGGGCGGGTTTGCTGCTGTGATTTTCCTGATGCGATTCATATCGTTTCACCTTCAGCTTCCTTCGGCTTTTTATGAAGGGGTGATGTTTTCGCCTGAACTATACGCCACTTCTGAGATCCTGCCTTCCCTTGGAGACCTTTTCATGCATGTGGCGCTGGTCACCATCATCGCTTACTTTTTGTACCATAACCTTAAGGGGTTTACGGTTAAATCTCCCCGAAATTCCTGGCTGTCGCGCGGATTGAGTTTCGGGCTGTTTTTAATCATCTATTTGATCTGCGGGCTGTCGCTTTACCTGATCGAAGGTCTGGTGATCAATTCACACCTGAACCTGGATGTGAATTTTATTTTTAACCTGGACATATACAGCCTGGTGGGCTTCCTGATTATCGGGCTGATATTCTTTGCATTTTTCTTTCTGAGTGTGGTACTTTGCCGGGTAATTATCGGGCTGCTGGAAACCCACAGGCAATTCTGGGTCATGTGTGCCATCTCTTTTGGCGCATTGATCGGCCTTACCTGGATTACTTCAGGGGCAGCACCCATTTTGTGGTCGCTGGCCATTGCTGCGGTGCTGGTTTTCGAGATCGACCGGAAAAATGATACTCCGGAGAAGAATTTTGCCGCCCTTATCATCTCGGTCTTTCTTTTCAGCCTGATCTCAACCTTCGCCCTGGACCGCTTCAACACGGAAAAAGACATTGAAAAAAGAAAGAACCTGGTGCTCCAGCTGGCATCGGAGCAGGATCCGGTCGCTGAATTTCTTTTCATGGAGATTGAAGACGCGTTGTTCAACGACAACCAGCTGCAAAACCTGGTACTCAGGGATCCCTATAATGACCCGTTAATCGCCAATTATCTTCAGTATCACTACTTTTATGATTTCTGGGAGAAATATGATTTGCAGGTTACAGTCTGTCATCCTGACGACATCCTTACGCTTAAACCGGACAATGTGGAGGTGGATTGCACGGATTTCTTTGAAGACTATATCAGCTCTTTCGGGAAACAGACCATCAGCGGACAACTGATTTACCTTGACAACAATACGGGCACCAACAGCTATATTGTTCAGGTTCCCATCCGGATGGGAGAGGAATATGATGAAGAGTATCACCTTTACATCGAGTTTGATGCCAAATTCATTGCCCGCGACCTGGGTTTCCCTGATTTGTTGATTGATGACGCGGTTGACATCAACCGGGAGCTGATCAATTACTCTTACGCCACTTACAAGAATGGCAACCTGGTGAATGAATACGGTACGTATCATTATAGTGTGGATGCCGCTGTGTATGGTGTGTCCCTTCATGAGGAACACGCAGATGAATTTGCAGAATTTTCCTTTGACGATTACTCTCATCTGATGTATCGCAAGGACGGGGAAACACTGCTGGTCATCAGCCGGCCGAAAGGATCCTTCCTGGAGTCTGTGGCGCCCTTTTCTTACTTGTTCATTACCTTTTTCTTCATTGTGGTGGTGTTCTGGCTGCTGATCAGCCGCAAAAAGCCCTCACGGCTGCTGAAAATTAATTTCCGCAGGCGGCTGCAATACTCCATGGTGATCATGTTGCTGATCTCTGCCCTCACCATCGGCGGGGCTTCGGCCTGGTTTATTTTCAATATGTATGAGAACAAAAACCTGGCCTTTCTCAATGAAAAAGCCCAGAGCGTGCTGATTGAGATGGAGTTTGTGCTCGCCGATGAATCAAGCCTTGAGCCTGACATGGAGTTTTACCTGTATGACGTCCTCCTGCAGTATTCCAACATCTTTTTTACGGATATTAACCTCTATAACCCTGATGGCCAATTACTGGCTTCCAGCCGCCCGAAAATCTTCGAGGAGGGCATTGTAGGACGCAAAATGAACTCACTGGCCTACCTGAAAATGAAGGAGGAGAAAAGAAGTCAGTTTATTCATTCCGAACGCATCGGCAAACTGGAATACCTCTCGGCTTATACACCGCTGTATAACCGTTATAACGAGAAGCTGGGTTACCTGAACCTGCCTTACTTTGCCAGGGAGAGTGAGCTGCGCAATGAAATGTCTTATTTCCTTGTGGCTTTTATCAACATCTACCTGTTGCTGGTTGTGGTGGCTGTGGTGGTGGCTCTTTTCGTGTCCAATTATGTAACAAGGCCCCTGCAGCTGATCAGGAACAACCTGGCCCGGCTGAAGCTCGGAAAGACCAATGAAAAGATTGACTGGGACAGGGAAGATGAGATCGGCAGCCTGGTGAGGGAATACAACCGGATGATCGACGAACTTGCTGTGAGTGCGGATTTGCTTGCCCGAAGTGAACGGGAGACGGCCTGGCGTGAAATGGCACGGCAGGTGGCCCACGAGATCAAGAACCCGCTGACCCCCATGAAACTCAGTGTACAGTACCTGGAGAAAGCCTGGAAAGAAAACGTGCCCGACTGGGATGAGCGACTGGAACGTTTCTCCAAAACCATGATTGAGCAGATTGACAACATGGCTGTGATTGCGAAAGAATTCTCTGATTTTGCCCAAATGCCGGCCGGGAAAAACGGCCACATCAATTTGCGGGAATTCATTCCGGAGGTATTGGGTATGTACAAAGATTTTGAAAAGGTTGACATTGACCTTCAAATGCCTGAAGGGGAGGAGCCGATGCAGGTGTACGCCGACCGGAATCAGCTGCTCAGGGTGTTTAATAACCTGATCAAAAATGCGATCCAGTCTTACGATAAACATGAACAGGCCCGCATTCGGGTTGATTGCGAAAGCGGGGAGCAGGATTACCACATATCCGTAACCGACTATGGATCAGGAATCCCCGAAAAGCTGCAGCGGGAGATTTTTACCCCCTATTTCACCACGAAGGCAAAAGGAATGGGCCTGGGCCTTTCCATGGTAAAAAGCATCATCGAAAGCTTCAACGGGAATGTCTCATTTACTTCCCGCGAAGGAGAGGGCAGCACCTTTGTGGTAAGCCTGCCCCGTTCGCAACCCCGGCAATGACCGGTTTACCCGGGGATCAGTTATAACCCCGGCTCTGCTCCTCTGCCGGATGATCAGTTGTAGTCCCGGGCCTCTGTTTCCCCGTTCAGGACCATCAGTCCGTTCATGGCCAGCGCGCGCATCTCATCTTCGCCGGGATATACATACACAGGAGCGATGTGCCGCACGCGTTCCGAAACAGCGGAAGTAAATGGCTTGCCGTAAGCTATGCCGCCTGTGAGCAAAATGGCATTCACTTCGCCCTTCAGGACTGTACTCATGGCCCCGATCTCCTTGGCTACCTGGTAGGCCATGGCCGACTGCACCAGGGCGGCTTTTTTGTCACCTGCGTGGGCACGTTTTTCCACTTCATAGGCATCATTGGTCCCCAGGTAGGCCACCAGCCCCCCTTTTCCGGTGATCATCTTTTTGATCTCCTCCAGGGTGTATTTGCCGCTGAAGCACAGTTTCGCCAGTGCGCCCACGGGCAGTGTGCCGCTTCTTTCCGGAGAGAAGGGGCCTTCGCCGTCCAAAGCCTGGTTCACGTCAATGACGCGCCCCTTGCAATGAGCACCTACACTGATGCCTCCGCCCAGGTGGGCCACGATCAGGTTCAGTTCCTCGTATTTTTTTTCGGTTGCTGATTTGGCATGCTGCCGTGCGATGGCTTTCTGGTTCAGGGCATGGAAAATGGACACCCGTTCAAATTCAGGATGGCCGGATATCCTGGCAATGTCTTCAAACTCATCTACGACCACGGGGTCGGCAATATAAGCTTTGGCACCGGGAATGGTACCGGCGATGTCGCGGGCGATCAGGCCGCCCAGGTTGCTGGCGTGCTGGCCCAGTACCCCTATTTTCAGGTCTTCGGCCAGGCGGTCGTTTACATTGTAAACCCCTGAAGCGATGGGCTTTACCAATCCTCCCCGTCCTACAATAATTTTAATGGTCTGGATGTCGAAAGAGGCACTTTCCAGCTCATCCAGGATGATTTCCTTGCGGAAGCTGTACTGGTCGGTGATTTGTTTGTACTCAGCCAGCTTTTCGGAGGAGTGTTTGATGTTCTTCAGAAACACTTCCTTGGTATTGTTGAACACGGCAATTTTGGTGGAGGTTGATCCGGGGTTGATTGCCAGTATGAGGTTCTCAGTCATGAATGTTTGTTTTTGTGGTGATTGTTTGTTGTTGAAGTCCTGGCGGATTATTTGGCCTTCCCCGCCCGGCTGATGTTGTTGATTGTTTGTTGTTCTTATTGCTCAACGGCTGCTGCCATGGCAATGCTGTTGAGCTTGGTTTCGTCGGTATCGGCGCGGGATGTCAGTACGATGGGGGCAGCGGCACCCAGGATAACGGCGGCACCTTTGGCCGAAGCAAAGTAAATAAAGGCCTTGTAAAGGCCGTTTGCAACGTCGATGTCGTCAGCCACCAGAATGTCAGCATCGCCGGCCACAGGGCTTGCAATGGACTTTAATTCGGCACTTTTTTCACTGATTGCGTTGTCAAAAGCCAGGGGGCCGTCAATGATGCAGTTTTTGATCTGGCCGCGGTCGCCCATTTTTGCAATGGCACTGGCCTCCATACTGGACTTCATGGCCGGGTTGACCGTTTCCACTGCACTCAGCATGGCCACTTTGGGTTTCTCAACGCCGAGCTTCCTGAAATACTCCACGGCATTGCGGGTAATGGAAACTTTCTCGCACAGCTCGGGGGCAATGTTCATGGCGGCGTCGGTGAGTCCGAGGAGCTTATGGTAAGCAGGAATCTCAAACAGTGCCAGGTGGGAGATCTGTTCCCCGGTACGCAGCCCGTATTCCTTGTTGAGAACGGCTTTCAGCAATACGGATGTGCCCAGGTTTCCCTTCATCAGGATGTCTGCTTCTTTTTCCCTGACCATTTTCACAGCTCTGGCCGCAGCTGCTGCATTGTCAGGTTCATTGATGACGGTAAAAGGAGTGAGGTCGAAGTTATTTTCGCGGGCGATGTCGTTGATCTTTTGTTCATCCCCGATCAGGATCCCGTCGATCAGCTTATTTTGATGGGCGTTGATGACTGCGCCCATGGCGTGTGCTTCGTGAGCAGCTGCCAGGACAAGTCGCCTTCGCCTGTGGCCGCGAGCCATGTCATGTAATTCGGAAAGTTTCTGTAGCATATGGGTGGTTGGTTTTTGATTTTTTGTCCCAAAAGTAAAAAAAATATCTCACAGATGATAAAGGCGTGCATATATCGACGGCTTTACCCCCACACTCAGGCATGTCAGGATGCCGGCTGCGCCATTTTGGCCGGGTGGAGGTTTCACTCCTGCAGGAGCAGATCCCGGGAAAATCATCCTTCCTGATTGTCTGATCTCCCCGACGAAGAACTTGCATGACCAACTCAAATGTCGCCAAAGGAGCGTGATTGGTCATGAATTTGAACATTAGCCTGTATGGTCAGAACAAATGCCTGAACGGCACCAGTACCGACTCAAAGAACCGCTGAATCGCCGGCCGGCTTGCCCAGTTCTGATAATCAAAAGGTTCGGACTCCTTTCGGGTGGCATTGAAATGGTTGACCATCTGGCGGATCAGGCTCTTGTGATAACCGGCCAGACAAATTTCGTGCTGGTAGCGAAGGCTCCGGTAATCGAAATTGGAAGACCCGACCACAAATTGGTTGCGGTCGGCCAGGAACAATTTGGCGTGCAGATTCTGGGGCAAGAAGAAAAAGAAGTTCACCCCCTGCTGGGCCAGCTCACCCAGGTATTTGGAGGTCAGTACGTCCATAAGGCCCACATCCGATTTTTTTGGGATGTGAATAGATACTTTCACCCCGCGCTGCGCTGCGTTGGCAAGGGCTTTCCGCATGGCACTGCCCGGCAGAAAGTAAGGGGTTTCGATCACGATCTCATTCCTGGCCTTATTGATCAACTCAAGAAACTTCTTTTTTACCGGTTGGTGCGCCAGGGAAGGTACGTCCCGCAGGATCTCCAGCCCGTTGAAATGTATGGTCCGGGTATAGGCCTGCTTGTCATAAAAATACTTGTTGTAAATTTTGAAGTTTTCAGAGATGATTTTTTTGAATTTCGGGGCAATGGGGCCTTTGATCCGGAATATGGATTCCCGCCAGTTCAGCGAATAGCCTGAGATGTTGGCCGAACCGATGTAGGTGATTTCATCGTCAATGACCAGGATCTTGCGGTGATCGCGCCGGTGATTTTTGGCAAATGAATCCCATTTGAATTTCAGGCGTTTGAAAAAACGCAGTTCGCCGCCGGCATCCACCAGTTCCTGGAAAAATGAATGGCTGGAAGAAGCCCCCCAGGAATCGATCAGCAAACGGACTTTTACCCCTTCCTGGCATTTTTTTACCAGGTAATCGCGGAACCGGATGCCCACCGGGTCGTTCCGGAATCGGTAGATTTCCAGATAGATGTACGTGGTGGCTTTTTTGATGTCGTTTAACATCAGGGTATAGTAGGCCAGCGGATCGGCCAACAATCTGATTTGTAGCTCTTTTCCTGATGTCATCGCTTGATGTGGTTATGAGCGGATGCCAAAGTTCCTGTTTGCATTTAACTGCCGGTACCAAAAATAAAGAAAATAATGGGTGTTTCTGATGATTTGGACGATTTGTTTTGGCCTTTTTTGCAATTAAATGCCATTTTGGCCGCATTCAGGCCCCGGAATACTCGTTTACAGGGCCTTTTTCAGTCAAAATGGCGGGGTTTTCCGGTTCCGCTCAAAAGGTACAGGTTTTGCCCTTGTCATGCCAAAACAATATAATATTCACAAAAATTAAAGGAGGATAAAACCATGACAATCATTAAATGGCACAGGAGACCCAGCATGTCAGAAGTGATGGACAATATGCTTGACCGGAATTTCAACACCGGTTTTGAGAAAAACTGCGGCTGTGTTCCGGCCACCAACATTCTTGAAAAGGAAGAAGGTTTCGAAATTCAGCTGGCCGTTCCCGGCATGAAGAAGGAAGATTTCAAACTGGAGATGGAGGAAGATGTGCTTTCTGTCATCTATGAGAAAAAAGAGGAAGAAAAGAAAGCCGGAGAAGAGTACTTGCAGCGCGAGTTTGATATGGACGAATTTACCCGTTCATTCTCCATCCCTAAAACGGCTGATGTGGAAAGCATCAAAGCCCGTTATGATGCCGGTATTCTTTATATCAGCGTCCCCAAGCAGGATAAAGCCCGCCTGAGTAAAGAGATCAAGGTATCCTGAAGAAGGAGCCTTGCCGGCCTGACCGGGGTGAAGCAGCCCCGGTTGCCGTTTCTTGGTTATTCTGACGAGGCCGGCGACGGGTCAGGACGAAATCAATTGCCCGGCCGCCGTTTCTGATGCATTACCTTATACGACCGCCGCGTCTGAACCGGCGGTCGTAATAGTTTTCTCCCAGGTGATTTACGATGACCCCCCTTGACGCACTGCTGTGGGCAAAATAACCGCTTCCCAGGTAAATGCCCACATGCGAGACCCCGAATAACCCTTTCGTACGGAAAAAAACAAGATCCCCTTCACTTAAATTCCTTCGCCTTATCCTGCGGCTTTCATTGTCCATGGCACGGGTGGTACGCGGCAGATTTTTGCCGTAAACATCCCTGTAAACGACCCACACAAAACCGGAGCAATCCGCTCCCTGCCTGGTGATCCCGCCAAATCTGTAGGGAGTTCCGATCCAGGCGGCCACTGTTTTGATCAGATCGGGGTTTTCATACCCGGTCAGCGGCATGCCCAGCTGCCTTTCGTATTGCCTGTATTCTTCCGGTGCCCAGCGCGGGGCCTCGGGTGCACCACGGAAAACGCTGCAGGAAGTGGTACCCAGCAGGAGAATGACCATCCAAATGAAGGTCCACTGTGGTGGCCATTGCCATTGCTTTGGCCTTTTCACCGTGGGATCGCTGATTGCTCGCTGGCCGTCAGTGCCAGTGTTGCCATCGTGTATGCAATGGGATCGATAAGGACCCCTGTCAGGGCCCCGTTGAAAACATGGCGCTGGTATCTTCCCCGTATTTTGCATATCCGGTTCTGAAATCATATCAATACTGAATACCCGTTGTTTGCTTTTAATACCATGGATGTATTCTGCTTCATGTCCTCTGGCTTCAGGCTCCCTGGCTTCAGGTTCCTTGGCTTCAGGTCCCCTGGCTTTATGTTCCCTGACTTCAGGCTCCCTGGCTTCATGTCCCTTACAGAAACGGGTTTCCCGTCGGTTTTATTGGACCTTCAGGACAAAAATACCTGATATTTCCCCCGTTCCCGTGATTAATTTTTAGTATTTTGGCGCACTTTTTAAAAAAATGGGCCGGGCGACTACTGTTTAAGCTGTTGTCCTGCCAACAAAGTTGTTTAATCAATACATCAATACACAAAAAAAAGTTATTCTATGAATAGTAATCAATATGCACTGAACCCCAATCCCCTGGTAAGTTTTCTGAAGAAATCCCCTGCTGATTTTACCAAGGCAGACATTATCCGTTTTATTGAAAACAACCAGGTCGAGATGGTCAATTTTCGCTATGTAGGCGGAGATGGCCGCCTCAAGGCATTGAATTTTGTGATCCAGGACCGCGATCACCTGGAAAATATCCTGTCGACCGGTGAGCGGGTGGATGGCAGCAGCCTTTTCACTTTCCTGGAAGCGGGCTCTTCTGACCTTTATGTGGTTCCCCGCTTCCGGACGGCCTTTTTGAACCCCTTTTCGGAGGTTCCGGCGGTAGATATTCTCTGTTCCTATTATGACAAAGACGGTACGGCTCTTGAAAGTGCCCCGGAACAGATCATGCGTAAATCACACCAGGCCCTGCTTGAAAAAACTGGGTATGGGATGGAAGTGATGGGTGAGATCGAGTATTATGTGATCAGCGAGAGATCAGCGAG
>SKUN01000188.1 GCA_007129945.1 Bacteroidales bacterium | reverse complement strand
TTCATTTTTTCAGTGTCCAGGGCATCAAACAGTGTGTCAGATGCAAGCAGCAGCCTCGACTCTGAATGGTTTACAATGTGGTGTACATCGTTGGGCTTGAAATCGGGCAGAATGGGAACCACCACCGCTCCGTAAGTTACAACTGCAAGGTAAGAAATACCCCATTTGGCCGAATTTTTGCCCAGCAGGGCAATTTTGTCACCCCTTTTGATCCCGTAAGCTTCGAAGCGTGTGTGCAAATGGATGATGTGACCGGCTACTTCCCTGTATGTGTAACCTTTGCCGCGATAATCGGCCAGCGCCTGGTTTTTCCAGTTGTTCCGGATCGCTTTCCGGATAATACCGGTAAGGGTTTCCTGCATCATGTCATCAAGCTGTTTATACGATTAAACGATTGTTTTATTGTAAATACTTATGCAATGTACGAATTTATGACCAATAATGACAAAGGACAAAAGCATCTTTGCGGGCCCAGCAGGTAAATTAATTGTAACTTTGCAGATTCAAAATTATCAGCTTGCCTTTATGGATATTGATCGCCTTGACAGCAAAACCTGGATTCTCATTAAAGGGGCACGGGTACACAACCTGAAAGGGGTGGATGTGGCTATTGCCCGCAACCGTCTGGTGGTGATTACCGGCTTGTCGGGTTCGGGAAAGTCTTCACTGGCTTTCGATACCCTATATTCAGAAGGACAGCGGCGCTACGTGGAGAGTCTGAGTGCTTATGCAAGGCAGTTCCTGGGGCGTATGCATAAACCTGAGGTGGATTACATCAGGGGGATCTCGCCGGCGATTGCCATTGAGCAACGTGTAAATACCCGAAATCCGCGTTCTACCGTCGGAACGTCCACCGAGGTGTATGAATACCTGAAGCTGCTTTATGCCCGTATCGGAAAAACCTATTCCCCCGCATCCGGTCAATTGGTGCAGCGCGACACGGTTGGTGATGTGGTCAACCATTGCCTGTCATTGCCCGAGGGAACCATGGTGATGCTTACCGCACCCCTGGTCGGAATTGAGGATCGTACAACAGAACAACAGCTTTCTGTTCTGCTTCAGCAGGGGTTTACCAGGGTGATAGTCAATGGGCGTGTAGAACGTATTGAGTCCTTCCTGGAATCCGGCGGTGAAGAATCGGTTTCATCCATTGTGATTGACCGTTTTTCAGTGGATCCTTCCGATGATGAGTTGCGTGCCCGGGTGGCTGACTCTGTGCAGACTGCTTTTTATGAAGGAAGAGGTGCCTGCCGTTTGCAGTATAAATTGCTGGATGAGGAAGAACTGGCAGACTTTTCCAATCGCTTTGAACGCGACGGAATGAGTTTCGAGAAGCCATCCGTAAATTTCTTCGCTTTTAACAACCCTTATGGGGCGTGCAAGACCTGTGAGGGTTTTGGCAGCATTATCGGCATTGATCCTGACCTGGTGGTTCCCAACAAGCGTCTTTCAGTCTATGAAGATGCCATTGCATGCTGGCGCGGGGAAAAAATGAGCTGGTGGAAGGATCAGCTCATCGCCCATGCCTATAAGTTTGACTTTCCCATTCATAAACCGGTGAGGGAACTTTCCGAAGCACAGTGGGATCTGCTTTGGACGGGTAACCATTACTTTAAGGGGTTAAATGACTTCTTTAAGATGGTGGAGGAGAACACTTATAAGATTCAGTACCGGGTGATGCTCTCGCGTTACCGTGGCAAACGGCAATGCCCTGACTGTAAAGGAACCAGACTCAGAAAGGATGCCGGCTATGTGCAAGTGGCCGGTCACTCCATTACGGAACTTGTGCTTATGCCCCTGGATCGCCTCCAGGAATTTTTCAGAGAGCTTTCGCTCAATGAGGAAGAACAGGCGGTTTCACGACGGTTGCTTGTGGAGATCACCAACAGGCTGGAATACCTCAATGATGTGGGGCTTGGTTATCTGACACTTAACAGGTTGTCAAATACCTTATCGGGTGGCGAGTCGCAGCGCATCAACCTGGCTACTTCGCTGGGCAGCAGCCTAGTGGGATCCATGTATATTTTGGATGAGCCAAGCATTGGCCTTCACCAGCGAGACAACGACCGCCTGATCAGGGTCATGAAAAAGCTGCGGGACCTGGGCAACACGGTGATCGTGGTGGAACATGACGAAGACATTATCAGGGCTGCCGACCAGATCATTGATATTGGCCCTCTGGCGGGCACTCATGGGGGAGAGATCGTTTTTCAGGGCGATTGCAATACCCTGCTTGCGGAAAAAGACAGCCTCACGGCACAATATCTTAATAAGGACAAGGAAATCCCCTTACCTAAGCATCGGCGCCCATGGAAGGAATTTATCCGGCTCCAGGGGGTGCAGCAGCATAACCTCAAGGGCTTTGATGTAAAAATTCCCCTCAGGGTGATGACTGTTGTAACCGGGGTTAGTGGTTCCGGGAAGAGCACCCTGGTTAAAAACATACTGTATCCGGCACTGAAAAAACATTACGGGGGGTATGGTGATCGCACGGGTGTTTTTGACGGTATGGACGGAGATATGGACAGCCTGAACGATGTGGAATACATTGATCAGAATCCCATCGGCAAATCTTCGCGATCCAATCCTGTCACCTACCTTAAGGCGTATGACGAGATGCGGCAGCTTTTTGCTGCACAACCCCTGGCCAAAACCCGGGGATACAAGCCCGGCTTTTTTTCTTTTAATGTGGAAGGGGGTCGCTGCCCGGAATGTGAGGGAGAAGGCACGGTGAAAATCGAGATGCAGTTTATGGCAGATATCGTCCTGGATTGTGAAAGCTGTAAAGGAAGACGTTTCAGGGATGAAATCCTGGATGTGACTTTCGGGGGAAAGCATATTGCCGATGTGCTTGACCTGACTGTAGATGATGCCATCGGGTTTTTTTCCTCTGCAAAGGACTGCGGCGCGATCTGCCGCCGCATTGCCGAACGCCTGCAGCCTCTGGCGGATGTGGGGCTCGGCTATATCCGCCTGGGTCAGTCATCCAGCACACTCAGCGGGGGAGAGGCCCAGCGTGTCAAGCTGGCGGCTTTTTTAACCAAAGGGATCAGTGCAGACAAGACCCTTTTTATTTTTGATGAACCCACTACCGGGCTTCACTTTCATGACATTGACAAGCTGCTGCTTGCATTCAATGCCCTGCTTGATAACGGTCACTCGCTGGTGGTTATTGAGCACAACCCCGAGGTGATCAAGAGCGGCGATTGGGTAATAGACCTCGGACCTGACGGTGGTGACAAAGGGGGCGAACTTGTGTTTGAAGGCACCCCGGAGAAACTGGTCGAATGTGCTGCTTCTGTGACCGGAAAATACCTGAAGGGTAAGGTGAACCCAAAAAAATAACCGGAACCGATCTGCAGCCGGTTCCGGCTATGGTTAGCGGGCCCCAATGCCCTCCAATACCCGCCGTGAATTTTACTTTCTCCCGGGGTAGACTTTCAGGGCCTCCTCAATGCACTTCATGGCCTTTTTCAGGTTTTCCACGTTCAACACATAAGAGATGCGCACTTCCTGTTTTCCGGCTCCGGGGGTCGCATAAAACCCGGTGGCAGGGGCCAGCATGACCGTTTGGCCCTCATAGTCAAACTCTTCCAGCAACCACTGGCAAAACTTGTCACTGTCGTCGATCGGGAGGCTGGGTGCCACGTAAAAGGCCCCTTTGGGGGTCGGGCAAATGACGCCGTCCATTTTGCTCATCGCTTCCACGACGGTATTCCTGCGGGCAAGGTATTCGTTGATGATCTCGTCAAAGTAACTGTCAGGGGTGTCCATGGCTGCCTCAGCGGCAATCTGCCCCAGTGAGGGCGGACTGAGCCGCGCCTGGGCAAACTTCATGGCTGTCTGCATCACTTCCTTGTTCTTTGAAACCAGGGCACCGATACGGATTCCGCAGGCACTGTATCGTTTACTGACTGAATCAAAAAGGACCACATTGTTTTCAATACCCTCCAGGTTCATTACCGAATAGTGGGTATGGCCGTCATAACAAAACTCACGGTACACCTCATCGGCGAACAGGAACAGATCATACTTCTTGACAATTTTCCGCAATACCTCCAGTTCCTCTTTGCTGTAGAGGTAGCCCGTGGGGTTGTTGGGGTTGCAGATCATGATCGCCTTGGTCTTCGGTGTGATGGCTTCCTCAAAGTCCTCAATGGGAGGGAGGGCGAAACCGCTTTCGATGGTTGAAGTAATGGGCTTGATCTTCACACCCGCACTGGTGGCAAAGCCGTTGTAGTTGGCATAGAACGGCTCCGGGATGATGATCTCATCATCCGGATTAAGGCAACTTTGGACAGCAAAAAGGATGGCCTCAGATGCACCGGCACCAACAATGATGTCATCCGGGGTGACGTCAATGTTGTGTTTGGCGTAGTATTCGCACATTTTCTCCCGATAGGAGAGAATGCCCGCGGAATGACTGTAGGCAATCACCTCCAGGTCCAGGTTGTGCATGGCATCGATCATGGGTTTCGGGGTGGGAATGTCCGGCTGCCCGATGTTCAGGTGATACACCGTGGTACCTCTTTTTTTGGCCTGTTCTGCATAGGGAACCAACTTACGAATGGGGGACGCCGGCATCATGCGTCCTTTTTCTGATATTTTTGGCATAGTTCAGTTTGTTATGTGGGTGAATAATTTTGTCCTGGCAGGACAAAGATGTCAATATTTTTTAATTTAGGGTTGATCTTCCGGGACAACTTCTCCCTTTACGGTAACAACGATGTTTTTTTGCCAGGTGTTGGTGTGGATGGTCACCTTCCTTTCAAACGGACCCAGCCGGCTCGTGTTATAGCGAAAGCGGATGCTGACGGTATCACCCTGGCTAACGGGTGTTTCCGGCCAGGTGGGGATCATCAGCCCGCATGAGCTTCTGACCCTGGCGATCAGCAGATCCGGGACACCGATATTGGTAAGAGTGATGTATCCGTCACCGTTACTCCCCGCTTGCATGACTCCCATGTCAATTTCCTCCTCTGCCAGTAATGCATAAGGATATCGTGACTTTATTTCATCCTCATTGGTATGGTTTGCCAGGCCCGGCCGCAACATACAAAGGCCAAGTATCAGGATTATGACAATGCCCGGTAGTGTGTTTTTCATATTGCCTGCAATGATTTTGCAATGTTTTGCAATGATTGTTGGTATGATTTGTTTGGGTGATTGGTTTTTCCGTCAGGATTTTACCTCTTCATGGCTTCTTCAATATCCCTGATGGTTCGCGGTGCACCAGCCGAGAGGTTCTCATAACCATTTTCTGTGACCAGTATATCGTCTTCGATTCTTACCCCGATCCCTTCATATTTTTCATAAATGGGCCGCACCTCTTCCACAAAGGCGTTCAGCTCCTCTTCTGTGGCCAGGTGTCCGAACATTTCATGGATCCCGTCCAGAAGGTTTTCCATGAAATACAGGCCGGGTTCCAATGTCATCACCATACCCGGCTTGATTTCCCTGCCCCTGATCTCCGGGGTCAGGATGTGCTCATCCCGCTTGTTGGTGTCGAAGCCGTAATCGCCGGCATCATGGGTTTGGAGACCGATGTAGTGATTGACACGGTGCTGGATGTAAAAACGTTTCTGCCACCATGAGGTTGTATCCGGGATCAGCCCCATCTGGTGAAGACCTTCCACCATGATTTCCATGGCTTTATGATTGCAGTCGAGCATCCGGTGGCCGGGTTGTATTTTCTCCATGGCTTCATCACCGGCTTTGAGCACCAGTTCGTAGATCTCTCGTTGCTCCGGGCTGAATGTACCGTTTACCGGGATGGTACGGGTTACATCGGCTGAGTACCCGCCCCTGCTGGCGGCACCAATGTCCATCAGCAACAGGTCCCCGTCTTTCATCGTACGGTTGTTTCGGGTATGATGAAGCAGGCAACTGTTGGGTCCTGAACCTACAATGGAGGAGAATCCTGGTTTTAAACCGTTTCGTCCGTAAATATATTCGATTTCAGCCTGTACCTCGTACTCAGCCTGCCCGGGTTCAACCGTTCGGAGTACATACTGGTGTGCTTTGACCGTGACGTCCACTGCCTGCCTGAGTTGGGCGATTTCCCATTCATCTTTAATGACACGGTGTTCATGCAAAACAGGCTGAAGGTCGTGAATGTCGGCGCGTTGTCCCATTGACTCCAGGATGCGGTCAACCTCATTTCTGATCCGGCTGTCATTTCCGTGCAGGAATATTCTCTCTTTACCGCGGAGCAGTTCCGGAAGCATTTCATCGAAATCACCAATGGCATAAGCGGCGTCGGCGCCAAACTTTTCAATGGCTCCCTCTGTGCCGTATACCTCTCCGGTCCACATTACGGTGTACACTTCCCATGGGGTCACAAACAGGGTGTAAGGGTCGTCGGCACCCGGCACAATGACGGCAGTTCCCCGGCGTTCATCGAAACCGGTCACATAGCGGAAATCAACACCTGCTCCGGTGGAGATGATAATTATATCCGCATCTGTTTCTCCAATGATGTTCTCCCTGCGGTTTTCAAACACTTCCCTGTTAAAATCAGAGACTTCATGCTGGTGGATGAATTTATCCGGGAGCTCTCCAGGCTGATAGGATGGTTTTTGCATTGTCATCGTTAAAATTATAAGGGCCAGCCCCAGGACAAGTATGCCAAGGCCCAGCACAAGGATGAAAAAGTTTCGGTTCATGGGTTATGAGCAATTTGTGGTGTGAGTCAATATCGGGTTGTTTTCAAGGGGGTAAATATAGTAAAGATTGTTGAAGTTTTGCCGTTGGTCTGTGCCATGAACCGCGGATTTAATATATTTGCGCTCATGAGAGGAGACCCGGAATTATACGAGCTGCTGGGCAAGCTGGAAATTCCTTTTGACTACCATGCCCACCCGGCTGTGCCCACTGTAGAAGAGGCCGCCAGGTACTGGAAAGACCTGGATGCCACCCATTGCAAAAACCTGTTTTTCCGGAATCACAAAGGGAACAGGCATTATCTTGTGGTGCTTGATCACAGGCGGGAGTTAAATATCAAAGACCTGGAGCAGCGCCTTAAACAGGGCAAGCTGAGTTTTGCCTCACCTAAACGTCTGCAAAAATACCTGGGGCTGACCCCGGGTTCGGTGACCCCTTTCGGGTTGATCAACGATACCGACAGGCACGTACACTTGTTTCTGGATGAAGAGCTGCAGGGTTCAGAATCCATCAGTTTTCATCCCTGCATCAATACGGCATCCATCATTGTCAAATACCGGGATTTTCTTCGCTTTCTCGGGCACTGCGGCAATACATGGGAGTATGTCCGTATGTATGATTAATAGCTGCTGTTTAGCCCGGAACTAACCCCCGGTCTGACTGTTACCCCAGAAATGCGATCAGTACGCCGGCTGCGACCGCCGAACCGATCACCCCGGAAATGTTACTGGCCATGCAGTATTGCAGCAGGTGGTTGTTTGAGTCGTATTTGACGGCGATCTCGTTGGCCACCCGGGAGGCCATGGGCACTGCACTGAGCCCTGTGGCCCCGATCAGCGGATTGATCTTTTTGGCAGCAAACAAGTTGTAAATTTTTACCGCCAGAATCCCTCCGGCCACGGAGATGGCAAAGGCCACGAGTCCACCGAAAATGATACCCAGCGTACGGATATCCAGAAAGGTTGCCGATGTCATGGTGGCTCCTACTGCCAGTCCCAGGAAAATGGTTGCTGTATTCATGATGGGGCCTGTGGCAGCTTCTGAAAGCCTGCCGGTGGCCACACCGATCTCTTTTACCAGATTCCCGAACATCAGCATGCCCAAGAGGGGGACAGCAGTCGGGACAAAAAATGCCACAACGATTCCCAGCACAATGGGGAAGGCTATTTTTACCGCGGTCATGTTTTTGATCACTTGTCCGGAAGGATATTGCTTATCCATGGCTTTCATATTGATAGAAAGTTCTTTGCTGCTGCACATGGATTTGGCGATCGGCGGAATGATCACCGGCACAAGCGCCATGTATGAATAAGCGGCAATGGCTATGGGTCCGAGCATGTGCGGGGCCAGCAGAATGGATATGTAGATGGCCGTCGGACCGTCTCCGCCACCGATAATGCCAAGGGCTCCTGCTTCCTGGGCGGTGAATCCTACGGCAATGGCTGCAAAAAATACGGAAAAAATGCCTACCTGTGCTGCTGCACCGAAGAGTGAAAGCCGCAGGTTCCGCAACATGGGTCCGAAATCGGTAAGGGCTCCCACACCCAGAAAAATAATGGGAGGGAGGAAGCCTGTTTTGATCAGCATATAGTAAAGGAAATTCATAATGCCATATTCACCGGCCACTTCGATCAGGTTCATATAGCGACCGTCGTCAAAGCGTACCGATTCTTCAGGCACAATTCCCATTCCTGCACCCGGAAGGTTGGCCAGTATGACCCCGAAGCCAATGGGAACGAGCAGTAACGGCTCATACTTTTTGCGGATACCAAGAAACAGCAAAAAGACACCAATGGCCAGCATGAGAATGGCCCCGGGCTGGGTGACCAGTTCTCCAAAAGCAGTGATATTGTATAATCTCTCTAAAGCACCCATTTTATAGATCAGTTTTACGGTGATGATACCGAATGGTTAAGAGGTTTGTGGATTTAGGTGGAAACCCTTTAGTTGGTTTCCAGGAGGAATAGTACGTCATCCTCAAACACTTCTGCACCGTTTTCCTGAATAATTTCTGCAACCTTGCCGTCCTTATCGCTGCGAATGGTGTTATAGGTTTTCATGGCTTCAATGTAGCCGAGTACATCACCCTTTTTGACGGCATCCCCTACTTTGATGGGTTTTTCAGATAATTCCTTGGTCAGGTAGAAATTGCCGGACAGTGGTGAAGGGATCTCTTCGGTGCTTCCACCCCGGGTCTTGTTGTTTTCTTCCTGTCCGGAATTGCTTTCCTGCCTGGGGTTGGCGTCACCGCCATCCTCATCGTATGATACGTTGACTCTGTATTTTTCGCCGTCCACTTCAATGGTCATGGAAGTGGGTTTGTCGGGCACTGCTTTGCTCCCGGCTTCAGACGCCGGCCTGGATTCTGCGGTGCCGCTGTATAATCCTCCGCCTTCTTTCTTGCGTTTCTCCAGGTCTTTTTCAAAGGCCTTTTTGGCCGCTCCTGACTTATAATTCCGGTATTGTTCAGGATGCATGGCCAACTCGAAGAGTTCTTCATTATCTTCTCCGTAGTCCCAGCCATTGTCATCCATTTCTTTCCTGAATTCGTCCAGTTTGTCCGGGTAGAGTTCCTGCGGATTGCCTGTGAAAAATTCTTTTCCGCCTTGCTTTGCCAGCTCCACGATTTCAGGGGCCAGTTTACCCGGGAGTTGCCCGAGTTTTCCGGTCAGCATGTCCCATACATTGTCCGGGATCATCTTCCAGCGTTCGCCTCCTTTCATGAGCTGACTCACATTCATTACGGCCACGTTCTTTACATACTGGCTGAACGGAGTAACAAGTGGCGGATAGCCAAGTTTGGGCCAGATGAATTCCACTTCCTGGAACAGCTTTACCAGGAGTTCATCCTCAGTGAGTTCAGGTTTGTTGTTCTTTTTGTTCCAGCGGTTCAGGTCAACCAGGTTCTTTTCCAGGTCGTCCATCAGTGAACCCATCATGCCTCCCGGAAGGCCGGATGAGATGAGCAGGGAATTCATGACCCGGTTGGTGGGGTTGATGTAATAGCCCAGGAAGTCTTTCATGAATTCCTGGTTCATCTTACGTACCTTCATGTACACATCCATGTTGATCTCAGGTACATCATATCCGGCATCTTTAAGCATGGCCTGTACGGCAAGTACGTCCACGTGGCCGGTTCCCCATGAAAGGGGTTCCATCCCCACGTCAATATATTCCGCGCCTGCCCGCACAACTTCAAGTATGGAAGCCATTGCAAATCCAGGACCGGAGTGGGAGTGATACTGAACGGGGATATCAGGATGTTTGTCCTTAATATTCTTTACAATTTTCCCGAGCCAGACCGGACGGCCGATACCTGCCATGTCTTTCAGACAGATCTCATCGGCACCTCCTTCAATGACTTTCATGGCAAGGTCTGTAAAGTATTCCACCGTATGGACTTCGGAAAATGTAATGCTCAGTGCAGCCTGGGTCTTCATGCCTGCCTCCTTCGCATAACGGATGGAGTCGATGATATTGCGCGGATCGTTCATCCCGCAAAAGATCCTGGTGATATTTGTGCCTTGTGTTTTTTTGACTTTGTACATCAGTTTGCGCACGTCGGCGGGCACGGGGCGCATGCGAAGTGCATTCAGTGAGCGGTCCAGCATATGTGTTTCCACGCCGGCGTCATTGAATGGTTTGGTCCATTCCCGGAGGGCCTTATTGGGGTTCTCCCCGAACAACAGGTTGATCTGTTCAAACCCGCCGCCGTTGGTTTCAATGCGGTCGAAACAACCCATTTCAATAATATGTGGGGCAATCGCCTTAAGTTGATCGACACGGGGCACATATTTGCCTGAAGATTGCCACATATCCCGGTAAACTAAAGAGAATTTTATTTTCTGCATGATGTATCGTTTATGGTGAATATTATTTGAGTGTCTGGATAGGTGCGGGATCAAAGCTTTTCAATTTTTGCCACCCTGCCTTTGCCTTTGGTCACAATATGAACTGCAGCAGAGATGGCCGCTACGCGGCCTTTTGTATGGATTGCCGGACCTGCTCCTTTAACCGGGGTACGTACCGGCGCAGGCTCAAAATAGCGGTTCACAAACCAAATGATGACTCTTCCGGTAAAAACCACCACCAGCAGCACAACAAAAACGGTCAGCAGACCAAGAATGAATACCTGAAAAGGAAGTCCCATTGTAAAAGGCATTAAGTGTGTAAAAAATTAATTCGGGACACATCTTGTGGTGATATGCCCCGGAGGTTGATCTTCCGCGAAAAAGTCCACAAAGAGAATGTTTATGAAAAACCCCTGTGAATGCACAAATATAGGGAAAAATTTTGATACTTTTTGCCTGTAGCCCTTTGTGAGTAAGGGTTTGCCGCTTGGGAAAAGGTGTTATATAGAAGCTATTATATGCTCCGGCGGGGAATCTGTATGATCAGCCGAAATTTACGGGTCTTGTGTATTTCTGTTGTTGTCCCGCCAGGGCTCGAACCTGGACTCTTCTGATCCAGAATCAGACGTGTTGCCAATTACACCACGGGACAATATGTGTTACTTCCCCTGCATTTTCGCCCAGGAATCTCTCAGGGTCACTGTACGGTTAAACACAAGTTTCTCCGGCGTACTGTCAGGGTCTATGCAAAAATAACCAGTTCTTTCGAATTGATAACGCTGCCCTGCCACTCCATCCTTTACCGATGGTTCAATTAATCCATTGGTTACCTCCAGAGATCCGGGGTTCAGCGAATCCTTGAAATCGCCGTCTTCCGGTACGTCATCAGGATCTGCCGCCTCAAAAAGTCTGTCGTACAGTCGCAATTCCGCATTCAGGCAGTGATCTGCACTCACCCAGTGCAACGTTCCTTTTACTTTCTTTGTACTGCCCATGCCACTTTTTGTTTCCGGATCATAGGTGCAGTGAATTGCGGTGATGTTACCGGCTTCGTCTTTCTCCACACTTTCGCAGCGAATGATGTAAGCGTATTTAAGCCTGACTTCTTTCCCCGGAGACAACCGGAAGAACTTTTTCGGCGGATCCTCCATGAAATCCTTCCGCTCAATATACAAATTTTTGCTGAAAGGAACTATCCGGTGGCCTTCTTCAGGTTTTTCAGGGTTTCGGGTAGCTTCCAGTTCCTCTACCTGATCATCCGGGTAATTGTCAATGACCAGTTTCACCGGGTCCTGGACACCCATCACTCGGGGAGCATTTTTGTTCAGGTCTTCACGAATGCAATATTCCAGCAGAGCCATATCGATCACATTTTCCCTCTTTGCCACCCCCACTTTTTCAGAGAAGGTGCGGATGGATGCAGGGGTGAAGCCTCTGCGGCGCAAACCCGAAACAGTGGGCATGCGCGGATCATCCCAGCCTTTCACATATCCGCCTTCAACCAGTTCAAGCAGCTTACGCTTGCTCATGACGGTATAATTCAGGTTCAGACGCGCAAATTCAAACTGCCGCGGGCGGTTTTTTTCAATATCCAGGTTATCCAGGAACCAGTCGTAAAGGGGCCTGTGTACCTCAAATTCCAAAGTGCAAACGGAGTGGGTTATGTTTTCCAGGTAATCGCTCTGGCCATGGGCCCAATCGTACATTGGGTAGATACACCATTGATCACCGGTACGGTGATGGTCAGCGCGCATGATACGATACATGACCGGATCGCGCATGTGCATGTTCGGAGACGACATGTCAATTTTGGCACGCAATACCTTTTTCCCGTCAGCAAACTCTCCCTTGCGCATGCCTGCAAACAAATCCAGGTTCTCTTCCGGGCTGCGATTGCGCCAGGGGCTTTCTTTTCCGGGCGAAGTGGGGGTTCCCCGGTTGGCGGCCATTTCCTCACCAGTCATATCACACACAAAGGCTTTTCCCTTTTTGATCAGGTAAACAGCCAGCTCATAAAGTTTTTCAAAATAATCGGATGCGTAAAATTCCCTGTCTTCCCAGTCAAACCCCAGCCACTTTACATCGGCTCTGATGGAGTTGACATATTCCACATTCTCTTTGGTGGGGTTGGTATCGTCAAACCGCAGGTTGCACTTTCCATTATATTTTTCGGCCAACCCGAAGTTCAGGCAAATGGATTTTGCATGACCGATATGAAGATAACCGTTGGGCTCCGGGGGGAAACGGGTGTGCACACGCCCGCCGGTAGTTCCTTCCTGCAGGTCTTTTTCAATGATCTGTTCAATGAAATTCAGGGAAGCGGCAGGTGTGGCGTTGTTATCTTTCATGTTAGTTGGTTGGTCGGCGCTGCGCGCCTCCAGTTGTTGGTTAGTCGAGGGCTGACGCCCTCTCCGGTTGTTAGTTAGTCGGCGCTGCGCGCCTCCTGTTTGTCGGGGGCTGCGGGCCTCCGGTTGTTGGTTTGTCGGGGCTATCGCCACTCCGGTTGTTGGTTTCAAAAGGCAAAAGTACAAAAAAATGCCTTTTTATGGAGTGAAAATATGTACTTTTGAACATTAAATGATTAATTGCTATGTCGTGGATTTTGCTTGAGGGCATGGAGTTTTATGCCTATCATGGTTGTTTCAAAGAGGAACAGGTGATAGGGAATCGTTTCATTGTAGATTTGGTCATTGAAGTGGATACCTCGGGCGCTGAAATATCGGACAATCTGCAGGATACCGTAAACTACCAGGCGGTATATGAGACCGTAAAAGCACAGATGGCCAATAAATCGCATTTGCTTGAACACCTTGGCAGGCTGATACTGGATGCCCTGGAGGAAGGGTTTCCTGAAATCCGCCATATGAAACTGAAAGTGTCTAAGATGCATCCGCCCATGGGCGGGGAAATGCAATGTGTCAGCCTGGAAATGGAACGGTAGGGAACAATTGATGCCCTTCAGCGGCAAGCCCTGAGGATTGAAATGAGTTAAATTTATTTTGTGGGTTTTGCGGATATCATTACCTTTGCACCACCTTAAACGAAAGGTCTCGTGGCCGAGTGGCTAGGCGGTGGTCTGCAAAACCATTTACAGCGGTTCGAATCCGCTCGAGACCTCAAACTCAACTTAACCCCCTGATAATGACAGGGGGTTTTTTTATGCCCGGGGCAGATTATCAGGGATTCACCTGCTGTCAGTCAATCAAGGGGGCTGGTGTGCTAAATCGGACACCTGGTGTACGTTCCGGTACATCTTTGTGCTTGCGGTGATAATCCTTAAGATTTGACCCCTAGTAAATTAGCAGTGCTGGCATAAAACGTGTTACAAATAGGGCAGTATATGCAAAATATTGTCTTATGATTCTTTACTATATTCGTATAGCGTGGCGAAATATTTCCAGACAGATACCTTTCTATGCGCTGAATGTTGGTGGGCTGGCAGTTGGGCTGGCGGCCTGTCTCATCATAAGCCACTTTGTGTATTTTCACAGCAGTTTTGATACCTATCAGCCGGACAGCGCCCGTACTTACAGGTTAAATTATTCCAGAACCACTGAAAACGGGGAGCATATTAAGTTTGCTTCGGCCACCCCGACCATAGGAGGTATCCTGACAGACCGGATGCCGCAGATTGAGCTGCTGGGCCTGGCCTACAAAGCCAATAATGTGGTTCTTTATAATGACAATTACAGTCATGACCAGGGATTTTTCTGGGGCGAATCGGCCATGATCGAACTACTTGGCCTGGAAGTGATTTACGGGCATGGATCGAATGCACTGGAAAGGAGCGACCAGATTGTAATATCCGAAAGTCTGGCCAGAAACTACTTCAGGGATACCGATCCCGTTGGACAGCGGCTTTACGTGAACAGTGAAACAAGTTATGAGGTTTCCGCCGTTTTCAGGGATGTTCCTGCCAACTCTCATTTCCCGGTTGATGCTTTTGTGTCTTTTGAGGTCATGCGGGAAGCCCTTCCCCATGTGTTTGCCAATGGCCATTTTATGAGCCAGTTTTACAACTACCTGAGACTGCAGAAAGATGCGGACCCGGAGGTTGCAGGGGTGATGATTCAGGATATTGTGGAGGAGGTATACGAACAGGAATTGCGGGAGCGTGGGTTTTATATGCAAATTGAGTTGCAGCCGATAGAAGACGTTCACCTGCATTCAAACTTTCACCATGAGATTGCGGCCAATGGCAATCATACAGCAGTCAGGGTGTTGAGTATCATTGCCTGGTTTATTCTGATCATTGCCTGGGCGAATTATTTTAACCTGTCATCAATCAATATCCTCAAACGTTCAAAAGAAACTGCCATCAGGCAGGTGAACGGGGCTGGTTCTGCACAGATCAGGGCACTTTTTTTATCAGAGTCTGCCCTTGTCAATCTCATGGCTGTCTTGTTTGCATTGCTTATTGTGGAAGTAAGCAGTCCTTTCTTTGCGCGGTTTGCCAATGTTCCATCCATCTCACCCGTATGGGAAAATAGCTGGATATTCTATATCATCGGGATAGCTTTTTCCATAGGTACCCTCACGACGCTGATATATACCAGTACAATACTCAAGGGGAAAAATCTCAGTTATTTAATGAAGGGCATCACTTACAGTGCCAAAGGCAAAGGGTTTTTAAGAAAGATCATGCTCACCGTTCAGTTTTGTCTGGCCCTGGGTTTGATTCTTTCAAGTACGGTCATCATCAGGCAGTATCACCACATCATGAAACAGGAGAAAGGCATCAATACAGATGATGTTCTTGTGATGAAGGTTCCGGTATTGTCAGATTCGCTGAGCATGATCAATTACCAGGCATTCAGGAGCGAACTGTCGTCTCTGGCATCGGTTGAGGAATTGGCCTTTTCTACTGTGGTTCCGGGTTCTCCGGTAGATCACAATATTGGCGGGTTGAGACTTGAGGGAAAAGATGAGCAGGATACAAGGAACTTTAGATTGCTTTACGCTGAATCGTCTTATTTTGACCTGTATGCTATCCCGGTGGTGGCCGGCGAAATGTTCTCGGGTATTTTTAGCCTTGATTCTGCCAGGGTATTGCTGAATGAGACAGCTGTCAGAAACTTTGGGGTGTCTTCACCCGAAGAAGCCATTGGAAAGCGGATTTTCAGAGGGCCACAAACCTATCATATCATTGGCGTGGTAGGGGATATGCACCAGGTGTCTCCCAAAGAGGCCATGGAGCCACTGACATTTATGGCCCCCGCACACTACAGCGGATACCTGAGTATTCAATTAAACGGTATGGATAACGCAGGAAGCCTGGAGCAATCCCAGGCCATATTTACCAGTTTTTTCCCACATATACCAATCAACTATTATTGGCTGGAATCACATTATGATGCCCAAAATGAGGATGAAAGACAATTTGGGATGGTATTTGGCATGTTCTCGGGCCTTGCACTGATTATCACTCTGCTGGGGATTATGGGTGTGGCCGCTTATACAGCTCAGCAGCGGCAGAAGGAAATTGCCATCCGGAAAACGCTGGGGGCTTCCGGTTCAGGAATATTCATGCTCCTGTTTAAAAATTACCTGGGTCAGTTACTTCTGGCCTCCCTGATCGTTTTCCCGTTAAGCTACCTTTGGCTGGACCGATGGTTGAACCAATTTGCCATGCGGGTAGATTTTTCCTGGATAGCTTTCCTGATCCCCCTGATTTTAGTAGTATTGACCACATTGTTTACAGTCTGGCTGCAATCATTGCAGATCCTGCGGATAAATCCTGCAGTTACCCTTAAAGAATAAATAACCATGGAGACGATTAGTCGTTCTGAAAGAAAAATCAGTTCAATTCAAAAAGCATTATTAACAGGCTTTTTGATATGTGTATTTTCGCTGATCAGCTACGGACAACAAGATCAGGAGGTAGATTCTTTGCTGAATCTTGCACGTGATGAAATTGGCAAATTAAATTTCCGCAGTGCGGGTAATTATCTGAAAGAAGCAGAAAATGCCGATTCTTTAAATCCGGAGGTGCTGTATTTGAATTGTGAGTTGAAATTATTTCTTGGAAGTGATGAATTTCTTGGGTATATGGATAAACTTTACGATTCGGGAGCAGAAGAGTATTACCATGTGATGAAGCTTAAACATGCTCTTTTTATCGGACTGGCTGAAGCTGATTATTTGTTGGAGGAATATCTTTCTTTTTATCCTGATAACGGGGAGATCAGATTCATTGACTGGCTTGCAGAACTTGATAAAGGGAATTATGAAAAGTCCGGGATAAATGCTTCTGAAATTTCAGCGGCGACAATTTTTACATTTGCGCCATATTTTGCCCTTTACTATAGTGCGTGGGACAGAGATTACAAGGATGCGCTTGCATATTTGGATACCATAGAGCATATGATCGGAAGGGATTTTTGGGAATCCAAATACAGGGAAACATTAAAAGTTTTATCTGAAACAGAGCTGGCCGACCTTAACGAGGGAGTCGCAGAACTTCCTTTTGCATGGTGCGGAGCCGGATTGGGTTTTTATATGATTGATGAGAACGGAGATTCTTTAAAAATAGAGATGGATACCGGAACCGGATATAACCTGATGACCGTACATGACAAATCGCTGGGAGAAAAAATTTCCGGAATTGATGTTTTAATTGTGGAGGACGGAATATCATATAATTACATGGATGCACCGGCTGATTTACATTATAAAAAATCAAATTTCTCAGTTCCCGCTTATGAAAACTTCATTTTCGGATACTTCGACAGTCAATTCAGTAAAGCAGACGGATGTACATCACCTTTTGTTTTTAAGGACAGGGCCATGCATATAGACCCAATCAGAGAGAAAGTATATTTATTTGACCAGGAAAATCTTGAAAAGTATATTCATGATAACAAAGACAGCATTGAGCTGGTTCCTTATGTCGTAAGGAATGGATGGGTCTTTATCCCCTGTACAATCAATGGAACAGAAGTTTTAATGCAGATAGAAACAGGCTCCAGGGATGTGAACTTCAATAAACTCTCTCTCGGAGCACTCGGACTTGAAAGCTATGCAGGTTCCATTGAGTGGAGAGGACAGGATTACCCAACTGACAAGGTTGATTGTATTTTAGAAATCGGCAGGATAAAATATGAAGTGGACGGAGGCCTGGTTACTGATCGTGCATTTGCAAACTGGTATTACGGACTTGCAGCAGCCGGAGATATCGGACCTCTTTTTATGCAACAGTTTGCTTTCACGATAGATCCGTTTAATCAGCAAATTATTTTTGAAGTTCCTGATTAGCGAAACTTCATCTGAGTCAGGAGAACTCCTGCAAATACTGCCACTAAACCGACTATATCCATAGGCATTAAAGTATCACCAAAAGCTATCCAGGCCATAAACATGGTAACAGGAGGCCCCAGGTAAAACAGGCTTGCCACGCGGGTGGCGTCCATTCTTTCAATCAATTGCCACATCAAAGCATAGGCGCCCATAGAAACACCAATAACAAGCCAGATCATGGAGAAAACAAAAGTGTTTTCCCATTGTGTCGTTGAGTCCTCAAAAACCAGGGCTGGTAATGTCAGTGCCAGTGCAGTGGCCAGGCATTGATAAAAAAGGGTGAGGTCAGCGGGCAGGCGACTGGAAGTCTTGCGAACCTCCATTCTTCTTTGGATCAGGCTTGCAACTGTGATTGCGACCACCGAACCCAGGGGAATTAAATAAGCAAAAATTGATTCGGCACTTTCCAGGTCCATTCTTGGAACAACAGTTACGACAACCCCCCCAAACCCGATCAACAATCCGACCCATCTGGAAACAGGTGTCGGTTCACCCACTGCAAGCCCTGAAAATGCACCGGTGGCCATAGGCTGCAAGGCAACCACGAGTGCAACAATACCGGCCGGCACCCCATAATTCTGGGCCAACAGCACGCAACTCAGCCAGACTCCATGGGCAAGAACGCCCACCAGCATATTCGGAGCTGCAGCAGACCATCCTACCCAGCGCAGACGTTTCCTCGTCAGCAGGTAAAGCAGGAGGATCAGCGTCAGGCTCAGGTATCGCCAGAAAAGCAGGCTGAATGGACCGGAATAGGATAAGCCCACCTCTGCACCGATAAAACCGGAGTTCCAGAGAAGTACAAATCCGATGATCATTATAATTGTGCCCTGTCTCATATAATCATTTTGTCTGGAAGAATTTACGGTTTGCCTGGCTGCTTCCAGATGTCCCGGCCAGTTTTTTAAGCATCCAGATGGTGCAGGTAGGGTGCCCGGATTCACCCAGTGGACTGGAAAGCGTTTCAAATCCAAGCTTCCGGTACATGTTCACTGCTTTTGAAAACTCTGGCAGACTCTCAATGTACAGATATTGATACCCCATATCAATAGCTGACTCTATACTGCGTTCCATGAGTGACCTTCCCAGGCCTTTTCCTCTGCTGTCGGCCATCAGGTAGAATTTGACCAATTCTGCATAACCATGCTCCAGTCCGTCGGTCGGATATATTCCGCAGCAACCCTTGATTTGATTACCTGACTCCGCGACATATAATACCGCATCCGGCCGCTGAAAAAGGCTGAACAAATCATCTGTGGCAGGATCTGAATATACAGTTCCTGTTTTTGGTGCACCATGCTCATCAAAGGCATCCCTGATGATCCTGGCCAGTAATTCATTGTCCTGTTTTTTGATTTTCCTGATTTTTATATGGTCATTCTCATTCATAGGAGACAATTATTTGTGCAGTTTTTTGGACGTATTTTACTGATCAAGCAGTGAGCATCAGTCGTTGTGTGTTGCTCCGTCTGCTATGGTTACTTCATAGAATTCCGGGTGGCGTTGAAACTGGTTGTGAAATTTTTCCGAAGTTACCTTCTTGAATAAATCTACACAACGGGTTTCAAGCAGGTTGATGGTGCAACCCCCAAAACCACCTCCCATCATCCTGGCCCCTTTAACCCCAGAGATGGTTTTGGCGGTTTCCACCAGAAGATCCAGCTCCCGGCAGCTTACCTCATACTTGTGCCGGAGTCCCTGGTGGGAATCCCACATGAGCTCCCCGGTTTTATCCATGTCACCCTTCTCAAGTGCTTCGCAGGTGCGAATCACTCTTTCGTTCTCCTCTGCCACGAATTCGCAGCGCTTCAATACCAGGGGATCCAGGTCTTTTTTAGCTATACGGAGCATTTCCCTGCTGACGTCCCGTAAACTTTCGACCCCCGGAAACCTTTCTGTCAATACGCGTACGCCTTCTTCACATTGCCCGCGTCTTTCATTGTAAGCAGATTCTGCCAGGGCATGACGAACCCCGGTATTGACCAAAAGGAGCGTATGGTTCATATTTTCGAAAGGGAAATATGTATGGCTCAGATCCCGGCAGTCGAGGCGAATCAGCTGGTTTGCTTTTCCGCAAGCGGAGGCGAACTGATCCATGATTCCGCACCTGACGCCTACGGTGTGGTGTTCTGCTTGTTGCCCGATTCTGGCGAGTTCGATCCGTGTTAATTCCAGGTTATTCATGTAATTCAGGGCCAGGGCAAATGCACTTTCCAGGGCAGCTGAAGAGGACAGGCCGGCGCCGGTCGGAATGTCTCCGCCAAAAACGGCGTTGAAACCTTTCAGATGATACCCCTGGTTGGACAGCTCTCTGATCACACCGGCCGGATACCTGGCCCAGGCGGGAAGGGTGTCTTTATGGAAACTCGTGTCAAAAGAAACATCTTCTTTCAAATCTGCAGCCTGGATGTGAAACTTAGCTGTCTCGTTGGGTTGGATAGCCAGGTAGATGTATTTGTTGATGGCGGCAGGTAATACATAGCCCAGGTTATAATCGGTATGTTCCCCGATGAGGTTGATCCTTCCGGGTGCCCGGAAGAGATGGAATTCCCTGCCGAATTTGCTTTGAAACAACTGTCTTACATTCGTTTCAGTCATAGATGCCTGTCTTCTGTCATTTAAGATATTTCCTGATCGATGCTCTTTTTATCAGCTGAATGCTTTGAAACACAATGAATCGCTGCCTGGTTACCGGTAATCCCTCACTGAAAATCTGAAAACAGTGTGGGAGTTGTATGTGGCTCCGGGGTGCAATATGGTGGATGGAAAATCCGGTTGGTTGGGAGAGTCCGGATAATGCTGTGGTTCCAGGCAGAAGGATGTTTGCTTTTTGTAAGGTTTACCCCGTTTGCCGGTTTGACTTCCATCCAGGGAGTTGCCCCCGTAAAATTGCAGTCCGGGTTCTGTGGTCAGTACTTCCATGGACCTGCCGCTGACCGGGTCAAATACGGTGGCAGCCAGTTCAGGATGTTGGTGGTCATGTGTTTTGTTTAATACATAATTGTGGTCATAGCCTCCAGCGAATTCAAGCTGATCATCATGGCTGCCGAGTCGTTCACCGATAGGGGTAAACCCGGTGAAGTCCATCGGGGTTTCTTGCACAGGCCTGATCTCCCCGGTCGGGATCATGGTCTTATCTACAGGGGTAAAGTGTGTGGCCCTGATCTTCAGCTCGTGGTGATTGATGTGCCGGTCGCCCTCACCGTTAAGGTTGAAAAACGGATGTGTGGTGAAATTGATGACCGTTTTTTGGTCGCTGGTAGCCCGGAATTTAATGTGCAGTTCATTGTGATCTGTCAGGGTGTAACGGACAATAACCTGCAGATTGCCCGGATAGCCTTCATGCATATGGGGAGACAGGCAACTCAGTTCCACTTGCTGGTCGTTTACCAGTTTCATGTCCCACACCATGTGGTGAAATCCGCCCGGGCCACCGTGCAAATGGTTGGGTCCGTTATTGATTGCCAGAGAATATGTCACACCATCAAGGGTGAATTTGCCGCCCGCGATCCGGTTGGCATAGCGACCGATCAGGGCCCCGAAAAAGGCTTCTGTGGCGTCAAGGTAGGCATCCAGTGAATGGAATCCCGCCACGATGTCATCCAAAACACCATGTTTATCCGGCACGGTGAGGCTTACGATCCGGCCCCCGTAATTGGTGATATCCACCCTGCACCCTGTTTTATTGGCGAGCGACAGCAGCCTGACAGTTTTCCCCCCGATCGTTGCGGAGAATTTTTCAGGATCCGGATAATGCGTCCCTTCTGCCAGTTCAAAGTGTTGTTTTGATCCCATGATTGTTTATTTCGTCATTATTCCGGACCCGTTGTTTGGCTCCCATCGTTACCAGAAAACAACGTAAAGCACAGTGAGAAGGGTCAATATGGCATAGGCGGCAATGTTGAACTTTTTGCCGGTGATAAAGTATTCCCGCTTCAGCGGGATGGCTTTCGGGTCATCGTCACCGGGGGCCGTGGTGAGACTGACCATCACGATCACTGCCATGGTGATCAGGCAGGTATACATCATCTGGTCCAGGAAGGGCATGTCAATGGGCAGAATCTTTAGTAAAACGGCCACGGGAATGGAAGAGATGACCCCGATTGTGGCTCCCCTGGCATTGGCTTTTTTCCAGAAAAGACCCATGAGGAAAACCGCCAGAATGCCCGGGCTGACGACCCCCGTATACTCCTGAATGTACTGAAACATCTGGGGCATGGTGCTGAGTAGTGGTGCCATGAAAATGGCAATGACCAGTGCAACAACCACGGCAATGCGTCCTACAGGTACCAGGTTTTGCTCTCCCTTTTTATCGGCAAAATATGGCTTATAGATGTCCATGGTGAAGATGGTGGAGGTGGAGTTGAGCATGGAAGCCAGGGAGGACACAATGGCGGCTGTCAAAGCGGCCACTACCAGCCCCCTGAGTCCAACCGGGATAAAAGTGCGGATCAGCCATGGGTAGGCGGTGTCGTACCTGATACCCCCATCGGGACGGAGGAAATCACTTTGTATGCCTTCAATCACCGTGGTGCCTTCCGGCTGGGTGAAGAGTACATAGACGATAATTCCGGGGATGACGACGAATAAGGGCAACAGCATCTTCAGAAATGCCGCAAAGGCCAGGCCGCGCTGGGCTTCACGGAGCGATTTTGCGGCCAGGGCACGCTGAATGATATACTGGTTAAAGCCCCAATAGTAAAGGTTGGCCACCCATAACCCCCCGATGAGTACCCCGATTCCTGGCAAGTTAATGTACTCCGGGTGGTCGCGTGAAAGGATCATGTTGAATTTGTCCCCGGCGGAATTGTATACGTGGCTGAGGCCATTGATGACTCCTCCGTCTGGTGTCACATAATGCAGGGCGATCATGGTGGTGATAAAACCTCCGATAACCAGCAGGGTCACCTGGATGACATCCGTCCAGGCCACTGCTGACAAACCACCCCACAGGGAATATGCAGCGGCAAACAGGGCCAGCCCGATGATGAACCCGAAGGTCATGGAGCCGTCTCCGCTCCCGATAATGGTGTCAAGGGCAATGGCCCCAAGAAATAATACAGAGGTGAGGTTCACAAAAATAAACAGGCAGATCCAGAAAACGGCCAGAATGGTTTTCAGGTTTGTGTTGAACCGTTGCTCAATGAATTGGGGGATGGTAAACAAGCCTTGTTTGATAAATATGGGCAGCAGAAATTTGGCCACTACGATCAGCGTCAGTGCGGCCATCCATTCATAGGAAGCAATGGCCAGCCCGATGGCAAATCCGGATCCCGACATTCCGAGAAATTGTTCGGCCGAAATGTTGGCTGCGATGAGTGAAGCGCCAATGGCCCACCATGGCAGGTTTTTGCTGGCCAGGAAATAGTCGGTGGTGGTTTTTTTCTGTCCTTTTTTGGTTCTTGAAACCCACAGTCCCACAGACAAAATAACCATGCCATATACGGCAAAGATGATATAATCAAGCGTTTCGAACTGCCCCATGATGATTTGCTTTTTTGTTTAAGCAAATATATCAAAATGATCGGGTTGTTTCTTTAAAAGATATAGATATTCCCATGTTAAAGTGCATGGGCAGCCCGGGGTAATAATAACGCGGAGGTCCGCCAAATGAGGGGGCATTGACCAGGATCATGGACGGATAATGCCGGTCCAGGAGGTTATTGGCGCGAATATAAAGGTCGGCTTCCCACTGAGGAGAAATATCACGCTGATATCCCAGGGAGAGATCAAGTAATCCATAGGATGAAGTAAACCGGCTGTTGGCGTCATTCATGGCCATTGGACCCACAAAACGCCATCCTGCTGTGGCATAAAGTCCGGCTGACCATTCATTGTGTAGACTGGCATAAAACACTTGCCGCGGTACACCGGGGAGGCGGTTTCCTGAATAGTCTTCATCCATATCGGTAAAGTCGGTGAAATAAAAGTGGTTATATGCATAATTTGCGCGCAGGGATAGTTTTTCCGGCAGTTGATCATTGTTTCGCCGATAATCCAGGATAATCCACTGGAGTTCTGCTTCCAGCCCCCTGTGAAGTGATTCCCCGGCATTTTTGCCCACCCATGCATCCTCCCCAACCCTTTCTGCCACCAAAAGGTCACGTACCTGCATGTGGTAGAGGCTGAAATCATAATACAGACGGTGATCTTCTGTCTGTCCCCTTAAACCCATTTCCAGGTTCCAGCTTTTTTCCGGGAGGATGTCCGGGTTGATCTCACCCCCCGGGGTAAGTGTTTCGGAGAGGGAAGGGGGAGAGAAGCCGTGGCTGATGGTAGCGAAAGCTGTGTGGTTGCTATGGTATTTGTAAGCGGCACTGACGCGGGGTGAAAAGATGACGCCATAGTTATAGCGACCTGACCTGTTTTGCTGACCTGTGTGAAAACGATCCCTGTAATCGATCGTGGAGTAATTCAGGTTAACTCCCGAAGACAAATTCCATTGACCCAGCCCCGCATCTGCCTGGACGAAGAGGTTGACCGTGATTACCTTTTCCCGGTTATCGCTCAGCTGGCCGCCCTGTATCCCTTCACCACCGATGTTCTCATGGTTGCTGTAACGGTAGTCTTCAAAAAACAACTCACCGCCTCCTGAAAACTCAAATTCTGCCTTTGCGGCATTATGGTGACGGCGGACATTGAACCTGCTTCCGGCCGTGTGTCTTTCTTCGTAAAACACGTCAAAAGGACGCATTTCTTTTTCATCATGCCAGATGCCAAACAGGCTGATGTCTGCCGACAGCGTTTCACGAAACTGCCGGGAAGCGGTGATGCCTCCGAGCAAACGCTGTGAATCTTCATAACCTTCTGTGTTGAGCCAGTTCCCCGCCGCTGATCGGGGGGAATCCATATAGGTTAAACTGTCAATGGAGCTGGGAATGTGGGATTTGAGGTTCACATAGGTCAGGAGTAAGGTTAAATGGGTGTCATCTCCTGGCAGAAGCTGTGATACAGAAGTAATGGCATCGCGCTGAAACTGATTGTTTTCACGATATCCGTCGCTTTGCGTATGGGAGTAGACCAGGCTGGTTGCCGCATTGGAACCGGAAAGGTCTGCTGTTACACTATTTCTGAGTAATCCGAATGCCCCGGCCCGGAAAGTATTGCTGATGCCGTTTTGTCTGGCCTGTGGCTGCCTGGCCCTGATCGCAATGGTGCCACCCAGGCCTGCCCCGTAAACACTGGTTGCTGGTCCTTTGATCACTTCCATACTTTGTATGACTGCCGGATCAATATCCTGTATAAAGGTGACTCCCGAAGTATTGGTCAACGGAATGTTGTTGAAATAGCCCCTTATTTTTCCGGTAGCATAAGGCACCCTGGCTCCTATTCCCCTGATGGTGACCCTGTTGGTGTTGGTGGCGCCCTGGTGTGCGAATACACCCGGTGCATGATCCAGCAAAGGCAATATATTGAAGGCGGGTTTGTCCCTTTCAATAAGGGTTCTTCCCAATGAGGTTATGGAACCGGGAACCTCCAGGAGTTTTTGTGTGCGGTTGAATGCCGTCACCACTGTTTCCTCCAGTTCAATAAGCAGTGTGTCAGCTTTGATGGTGTCTGAGGGGTGAGTCACAGAAAGCAGGGTGTCGTTGCAGACTTCATGTTGTGCCCGGGAATACAGAGGAGTGCCTGCCTGAAGCCGCGGAGAGACCAGCAGGAGCATAGCAATGATTAACCGGGGAAGCATAAACTTAGCACTCATCACTTTAAGAAACATCCTCAGAAACTGTTTGGTTCAATTAAAAGTCTCCCTGAACCGGGAAATTTAAGAATAATGGCCGTTCTCTTCATCGACGAGCTCAACCTGCATTTGTTTCATTTGAAACTTTACTTTTCCTGAATTTTTTGGGGCTTGTGGAATGGTTTTTGTTAAAAAATTATAAAAATAGTTTGGTTTTATATTTATTAAGACATACATAGCAACATAAGTTTCACCAAAATAATTCTCAATCATGAAAACGGTATTGTTCTTTGGATTAGGCTTTTTGTTCTTTGTCGGTTGTACTACCCCCAAATACCTCCAGATAGCTGACGGGAACAGAAATGACGGAAAGCTTACCATGGTGTACACCTACGGCATTCTTGAAAAACCTGAAGTTCAGTGGGAAGCTGCCCGGGAACTGGCCAATGAGAGGTGTGTTTCATGGGGGTTTGCAGGAGCCAGATTCTTTGATGTGGGACTTACTGATTGTATTGCCTTTAATTCGGACGGAAACTGTACGCGGTACCGGGTCACCTACAATGCGGAGTGTGTCTACGAAGACGAGCTGGCTTCTGTTTTTGACCGGGATGAAACCCTTGTTTTTCCTGGTATTCAGGATCCGCTGGCAGGGAGATTGGTCGCTACGGGTGTGAGCATATGGGACTGACAGGAAGAATCGGAAGGGGCCGCATGCGCAGGAAATTTGGGTCTGGTGTGCTGTTGTGCTAAAAAGAAGAGCAGCGTGTGCATTTTGTGCTTTCGGGCATCACAAGAAGGCGCCCGACCGGAATGATGCTGCCACAGCGGGTGCATTTGCCGAATGAGGGTTTATCTATCTGATCAAGAGCGTGTTGCAAACCATGCAGTTTAGCCCGGGCTTGTCGCAGGCTGGCTTCATTGACGCTCTTGTTGTTGATGGCGTCCATCCGGGAGACACGGCCGATGGCCACATCGGGAGCAATGGGTTTGGTGAGTTCCTCCAGTTCATTTACCTTTCCTTCAAGCTCGGATATTTTACTGCGGATCAGATCCCTGATCTTTTTTTTGTCCAGTTTTTCTTCCATGGTATTTCCCGCTTATTGATCCGGCTGTTGTTTCTTGCACCGCTGTTGTTTCCTGCACAAATGTAATGCAAAACATCTACTTTTGTGCAAATTACCGGACAGGAGCCTGATCGGCCGCCTTTAAACAGGAAATTTGTGATGGATAAAAACAGGGCCAGGGTCACCGTTGTGCTGCCTTTTTACAAGGTGGGAAAAGAGCTGGATGCGGCCATTGCGAGCATGGTGCAGCAATCTTTTTCTGCCTGGAGACTATTACTGGTCTGCAATAACGGCAGCGATGAGGGTAAGAAGATTGCCACCCGGTGGTCGGCTGACGATTCACGCATCGAAATGCTGGAGGAGTCGGTTCAGGGCATTGCATATGCCCTTAATTCAGGATTGCAGTTGGCTGACACGGATTATGTGGCCCGTATGGATGCGGATGACCGGTCGTTGCCCGGAAGGCTGGAGTTACAGGTTGCTTTTTTGGATGCGCATCCTGACATAGATGTGGTTTCTTCCCAAACCACTTATGATTCTGGCATGGCGGGCAGCTACGGGTACAAATTATTTGTCGACTGGCAAAACAATATCATTACTCCGGAGGAACATGCGCTGGAACGCTTTGTGGAAGCCCCTCTTGCCCATCCCACAGTGATGTTCAGGAAATCGCTGATTGACCGCTTTGGTCTTTACTCCACCCGCGATGTACCTGAAGATTATGAGTTATGGCTGCGCTGGATGGATCAGCAGGTTGGGTTTTACAAGTTGCCTGAACCTCTGTTGGTATGGACTGACCATGAATCAAGGCTTTCCAGGAACCACGAAAACTATTCCCGTGAAGCTTTCTACAGGATAAAATGTGAATACCTTGCCCGGTGGATCAAACGGAACGTGCCGGCAGAGAAAAAAATCATTGTTTGCGGAAGCAGCCGTATCGGCCGAAAACGGGCTGCTTTACTGGAAGAGCTCGGTGTGGACATCCATGGCTTTACCGATGTAAAAAAACGGCCCAACAGGCAGGTGAGGTTTTACCGCACCTCAGAGCTGACTGAGCCGGCTCCCTGGTTTCTTATCAATTTCATAGCCAGGCGTGGCGTGGGGCAGGCGATCCGGGAGCATTTTATGGCCCTGGGTTTCCGGGAAGGGGTTGATTTTATTCTGGCAGCCTGAACAGTGAGTATTCTTATTATGATAACCCGGGGTGGCCGGTTGGCTGGTTTTACTGGGGGCTGATCATGGTGTTTAATGATATTCCAGGTCGGTGACCTCCAAAATGGCCCATGTCCAGTCCCGGTCATCCATCCGCCAAGTGGCTTCGCACAGGGAAGGAATCCGAACACCTGCCATTGTTTGGTGTTCCTTTACTTCGATCACCCATTCTCTGAGCCTGGCATCTTCACCGCTGCCCATATACCTCATGGCTGTGAACCTTTGTACATCCCCGTTTTCGTCAAAATAAAACGTTCCTGTGCCGGTTGTTCCTTTATAATTGAGGGTTGCCCTGGCACT
>SKUN01000173.1 GCA_007129945.1 Bacteroidales bacterium | reverse complement strand
CGGGATTAGAACTACGTCCGGAATTGTCGCATATTGCTGAAGGCTCCCTTTTGGGGGTTGATCTTCAGCATCCACATACCTGCATGTCAAAATTTAAAAATACACCCGGTAAGTCATCATGGGCATGAACCCCATCTGGTAAGAGGTATTGATCTCTTTCCTGTTGTTGTCCCAGGTACGTTCAAAAATATTTTCCCGGTTGGTCAGATTCTGCAGGTCAAGGGCCCACTCCTGGTTCACCTGTCTTCCGTTAAGGCGATAGGTGATCCTTGCATTGAGCCTGAAGTAATCCGGATACCTGTTTTCATAGGCTTCGTCCCATTTGAATTTTGCACTTCCGGCTTCCGCAGCATGTGCCGCATCAATTTCCAGGTAGGGCGCTCCCCCTGCATACACCACCTTCACATCTGCAGATAAAAGGGAACGATCTCCCACAGACCATTCATATCCGCTTAAGGCATTGACCACATATTGGTTGTTAAATACAGAATTCCGCCAGACCCCGTCAAAACCCCGGTATCCGGAATCAAACAGGGAAGCTGTGACCAGGTAGTAAAACCCTTCATGAAGGAACTTCTCCAGTGTCAGCTCAACCCCTTTATTCTCTCCTGTTCCACTGTTTTCCATATTGTCAAAAGCCATAAATGAAAACCCTCCTCCCTGGCTGAGTAAAGAAAATTCCGGACGCCGCCACGCCACGGGAATATTGTATAAATACTGGTAGTATACCTCTGCTTTCAGCCGGTGCCCTTCCCCCAGCAACCTGTCATAGCCTGCAACAAAATGAAGACTCCTGGAGAACTCCAGGTGCTCATTGGTTCTTTCATACACGAGGTTAAGCGTATCGGTGAGCCGCTGGGTAAAATACAGGGCTTTCATTTGTGACTGACTGTGCATACCGGCTCCCAGACTGATACTCTGGCCGGGCACCACTTCCCATTTCACCCCCATCCGTGGTTCCAGTGACCAGGTGTCGTTGAGAAACAACCGGCTGCTGTGTAAGCCGGAGGTCACCGACAGTTCATCCGAAAAGCGGTGCTTCCATTCAGCAAAAGCACGAGTCATCAGGGTATTTCCCTGTGAATTCAGGTAGTTAAAGTATTCATTTTCGTTTTTGTCATATTGACGGCCTTCATAAAGAATACCAAAGTGATCAACAATCACCCCGGCGTTTAAATAGTTCCGTGCGCTGAAACGATGTGACAATTTGCTTGTAAAGGTGCGTTTTGTTTCCCTGAGGTCCTCTTCCACCTGCCGGATATCAGGATCAAACTCCAGATCATACATTTCCACCGAGCCGGTAATGCCTGATACCGCGAGGGTATTCGAAATTCTTGAGTTCTCATTAAAATAATGGATATGACTTACTCCCATCACACCCATACCATTGGAATAATAGAGATCGGTGCCGGCGAAACCAAACTGGGCATCATCCTCTTCCGAATCCAGCATGGATATCTGGTTGTTACCGCCCAGCCCGAACACCGACAGCCTCCCATTGTTCAGCGGGAAATTCAATTTCAGTGAAAGATCCTTGTATTTCGGGATGGCTGCACCTGTTCCAAAACTCATACCCAGGGAGTGCAATACTTCCAGGGTGCTGTACCTTACATTCACCATGTAGGATGAACGGTTTCGCCCGGAAACCGGACCTTCTGCCCCGAATTCAAACCCATTGAACCCCAGCTGCCCCATAAACTCATGTTTTTCATTGTTGCCGGGACGCATCCGCAGGTCAAATGCACCGGCCAGGGCATTCCCGTATTCGGCAGGGAAAGCACCGGTATAAAAATCTGAATTGTCCAGCTGGTTATTGTTCAGCATACTGATGGGGCCACCCGTAGAGCCAATAGAACCAAAATGGCTGGGATTGGGTATTTCCACCCCTTCCAGCCGCCAAAGCAACCCTAACGGTGAATTGCCCCTGATAATGATATCATTGCGCTGATCTGACGCTGAAACTACCCCGGCAAAATTGGCTGCCATGCGTGCAGGATCACCAAGGCTTCCGGCATACCGCTCAGTTTCGTCAATGGTGAATGAGCGGGCACTGACCATGGCCATTTCATTGATCGCCTGATCCTTGCGAACTTCCGGACGAACCTCCACATCCGACAGCTGGTATACCTGTTCCTCCAGCCGGATGCGCACAACCAACTCACGGCCCGAACTAATGAGAAGGTTCCTCTGAAATTCTGTCTGATAACCGACCATACTTACCCTCACGTCCAGCCTGCCCAGCGGCATTTGTTCAAAACGAAATTCCCCGTTGATGTCTGTGGAGGTGCCCTTCAGCGGATCTGTTCCCGGAATCACTACAGTGGCTCCCGGTAACGGTAATTCTGTATAGGCATCAATGACCTGCCCCCTGAAAGTCTGGGTCACGTCCCCGGCACGGACAGAGAACTGAAACAAAACAATCGCAAAAAAGAAAAAGAATCGTAAAAATTCGTTTCGCATATCCAAAATTTGAATGTTTGAACACAGCGTACCTATAAAAAACCGTGCCACAACAAATATAGAACTTACTGACAAAGTTTTATGATATTTTTTGTATATTACATAGTGTTCAATTACTGACAAAAATGGGCGGT
>SKUN01000208.1 GCA_007129945.1 Bacteroidales bacterium | reverse complement strand
TGCACCGGCTCAAACCTTCAGAAGATGAAGAGGCGGAAGATCAGCAGTAAAAAAACATAATTATAAGACTAAATAATCTATTTATTACGTATATTTAATCCCGGATTGTAAATTAAGTTTACGGTCTCCGGGTTATGCTTCTTTCCGGGGTGGCCGGCCTGAGTATAATATTTCCGGAAATAAAGATAAAGTAATGTTGTTCAGATTTAGCTGGAAACGGTTTCGGGGGATTGCCCTGATTGTGTTCCTTATTGTGCTGGTCTCCTGTGCCGGACGGTTTCATAAGATGATCATGGCAGGCTTACCAGGGTTGCATGATCATGAGAAATTTCCTGTAAGGGTGCTTGAGCCTGCCGATCTTTCTGATTTTCAGTTCGCCGAAGCCGGGTCGGAGTTGGCGGATATTGACATGGAAGCGTTTATTACTGCCTATAACCGGCAAGAGGAAGAGATTGAACGGTCCATATCCGGCGGGTACGATTCGTTTGATGCCTTTTTGGAGGATGTGGAGTCGGTGGCTTTTCTGATCATCAGGGCCGACACCATTCTGTATGAACGTTATTTTGACGGGTATTCCAGGGATTCAGAACTCTCCTCTTTTTCACTTACAAAGTCACTGCTGTCCATTTTGATTGGATGCGCCATTGATGATGGATACATTGGCGGTATTGAGGAAGCGGTCGTTGATTACATCCCTGAACTTGACCGGAATGGTTTTGCAGAAGTCACCATTAAACATTTGCTGCAGATGACCTCCGGGGTGAATATGGCTGAAGTTTATTACAATCCGTTTTGGGGCCCGATTGATTTGTATCATAGCGATAACCTCCGGGAGGCGATCCTGAAGATGGAAGTGAAAGGCACCCCCGGTACGCTGCACAATTATAACAGTGGCGATAGTCAGTTGCTTGGCCTGATACTGGACAGGGCATTGGGCGACAAGAACATTACTGCTTACATGCAGGAGAAATTATGGGGTCCGCTGGGTATGCAGTACAGTGGGAGTTGGGTGGTAGACAACAAGGAAGACGGGCTTGAGAAGACCTTTTGCTGTCTGAGCGCCAGACCGGTTGATTTTGCCAGGTTCGGGCGTTTGTATCTTCACGGTGGCAATTGGGAAGGCAGGCAGCTGGTGTCGGAAAAGTGGGTAAATGAATCATTGAAAATTGATGACACAGAGGGAAGTGATTCTGGTTACCAATACCACTGGTATGTGGCTGAAGACCACTTCTCTGCATATGGATATGCCGGACAGATTGTTTTTGTGGATCCTGACCGTGAGCTGATCATTGTCCGTATGGGTAACGACCGAAGCGGGATGATCTGGCCTGTTTTGCTCTCGACCCTTTCTGATGTCATAGCCGGGGAAGGGCATGATAACCACTTAACCATCACTGGTTATTGAAACCCTGTTTCTTTCATGGTGTCTCCGCCCTGTCTTCCACCACGAATTCCAGTCTGTTGCCGTCGTAACGATAATAGCAGGATGAAGCATCCAGCCTTCTTTCTCCGTTCTGGCGGGGCCGGTAGGCCACCTGCCCGGTATCAAAGCGAAAAAGGTAAGTGTCTCCCTCTTTTTCAATGATCAGCTTTTCTCCGATGGGGTCATAGATTTCTTCCAGATTCCGGTTATAGTGAAACCGGGCGATGTTCAATCGTCCTGTTTGACGTGCCTGGCCATTTTCAAGGAAGTAAATGTGACCCCCGATGCTTCCGTGTTCATAAGATGCATCAGTTACAATAATCAGGGGGGAGTTTTGTACAGGGGTGTGGGAATCTTTATCCACCTCATGGGAGGGGATATAGCCATCAGTGGTGTGTCTGAACACATCGGCCTGCAGTCTCAGGGCGTTTGGGTAGGCGGGTGACACATAGAGGAACTCGTTTGACGGTGTCAGGACAAAAAGGCGGAGCCCGGCGACTTCTGGTAAGGCCATGTCCTTGTTCCCTGTGTCCGGGTACTGGTATTTGCCCCCCACGAAATAATAATCTGAAAATGGTTCATCCATGCGAAACCACAGCTCGATATCTTTGTGGTCAAGCTCCGACAACTCCGGTGTGGCTCCTGCCGCATCCTCTTGCTCGCCTTTTTCTGTGACTTTCAAAGGGTCCTTTTCAGGATCCTTTAGCCTTTTTTTTGCGGTGTCTGCCGGATGTTGGCGGGTATCTTCTGCCGGGATGGTGTCGCTATAAGCGGTTATGTGGTTTGTGCTTTCCGGGTTAAAGCGGGCACGAAGGGTCAGGTTGCCGTCAACCACAATGGTATGAAGGGGATCTTCGGATGCATCCGTATACCATCCTTCCCAGTGGGAAAAACGGTAACCGGGATCGGGAATGGCCCGCAGGCTGATGGTGTCGCCGGCCGGGTAGGACCCCTGTCCTTCCACCCGCCCGTTCTGGCTCACAGCCATGATGTGATGGCCGCGTCCGTCGAAGATTGTCCACTGGTTTCGTTCAATAAGGTTTCTCCTGGCAGATGTAGCCGCTTCGGAAGAATACATGCTCTGGCCGGCGTGGAAAGTTACATGGATCCTCACAGGCAGGGTGGTCCAACCGGTGAGCAGGTCGTTGTAATTTTCCGGTGACAGGCTTCCGCCACTGAACATGTCTTCCATGTTGGTTACCTGGCTGATATTCCATTGCCCCAGCGGCTGATCAAAAGATCCGGCGTTTCTGAACATTGCCGCCATGTTGGTTACATTGCTGACATCCCAGTTGCCCAGGGGCTGGTTGAAAGATGCGGCTCCGGCAAACATCTCCCGCATGTCGGTGACCCGGCCTGTGTCCCAATTGTTCAGGGGTTGATTGAAAGATGCAGCCCCGCTGAACATGCCGGTCATGTCGGTCACATTTCCGGTATTCCAGTTTTCAATGTTCAGGTTGAACAGTTCAGCACCGGCAAACAGCCACGACAAGTCGGTGACTGATGCAGGCAGCGAATCGGGCAGGCTCACAAGCAGGGAAGCCTGGTTAAACGCCCCGGAAAGGCTTTCCAGACCCAGGTTGCCAAAGCTTTCGACTCTCCTTAGTTTTTCCACATTCGGATAAGGGGTTGCTCCTGTTCCGAAATGACTGAGTGATCCGCTGATGCGTACGGTGAAACGGCCGGTTTCTTCGTAGGTGTGGTGTATCAGCCCTGTTTCTTTGGTATGCTCCATATGCCCGTCTCCCCAGTCAATGGTCACGTCAGCCTCACCCTCAATGGGCAGGGTGACGGTGGTTCCCTCTCCGTAACTGGTGTTGAATACCAGGATCATGGGGTCGTCGTCCTGGTCTGACGCACCGCAGGAGAGCATCAGCGTTGTCAGGATGGCATACATGATTGCAGTGATGATTTTGTGGTTCATGCCTCAGGGATTGGGTGCTTTTATCAAAAATAACAAAACAATTGCAATATATTTGGAGTATGGAAATATCCGGGATCAGCAGTGTGATCATTTTTATTTTTTGGGGCCTGGTAGCAGCAGCCTTGCTTTTTGCTGCCGTGACATCGTTCCGGGAGGGGGAGACCATGCCCGGGCGCAAACTCCTGGCTGCTTCGGGTGTGGCATTGATTGTTGCCCTGACATTGGGTTATGTTGATTTCCCCGGCAAAATGGTGTTGGCCGGGGTGTTTGTCATTGTGATGATGGCCGGGGTGTATCTGTTTTTCAGAAATCCCCTCAGCGGGCCCACCGGGCAGGGAACCCCGCGCCTCAATGTGGATGAAGCCGATACCATGTTTGCCCGGATGGAATTGCTTGCCGGCTCACCGGAATTTGAATCTTATTATGCGGATAATCCGGGTAAAGCCCGGGAAGACGCCAGGGCCCGCAGTTTGCCCGGCCTGTTGTCGGCCGGCAGCTTATACCACAACCCGGTTTTGTTTCAAGAGACAGATGTAAATTTTGGCCTGATCAAATATCTGCGGCAGGCCAACAAAAAATTGTCTGAAACCGATTATGATCCTGGCTCCCGGGGTGGGAAGGGCACCCGTGATACCGATCCGGTATGGCTGAGCCGTTACCTGAAAAAGCGTGCTGTGCAGCTTGGGGCCCATAGTGCCGGTATTACCCGGATTCATGATTATCACCTGTATACCCGAAGGGGAAGGGGAGAAGCCAGAGGACGGCCTGTGAAGATGCTGCATACCCATGCCATTGCCTTTACCGTTGAGATGGATTTTGACAGCGTAAGAACCGCCCCGGCCGCCCCGGTCACCCTGGAGTCTTCCCGTCAATACCTGAATTCCGCCACCCTGGCCCTGGAGCTGGCAGGATTACTGCAACGCCTTGGGTATGCTGCCAGGGCGCATATCGATGGTGACTATGAGCTCATTTGCCCGCTGGTTGCCAGGGATGCCGGGTTGGGGGAGATTGGCCGGATGGGGGTGCTGATGACTCCCCGCCTCGGGCCCCGCGTGAGAATTGCCGTTGTAACCACTGATGCACCTCTGTTGGCAGACATGTACAAACCTGATCCGACCATGATCGAATTCTGCCGGATCTGCAAAAAGTGTGCGGATTGCTGCCCCGGAAAGTCCATCCCGCAGGGCGACATGGAGGAAGCCGGCGGGGTAATGCGATGGAAGATCGACGCGGAGTCCTGCTACAGGTATTGGTGTATTGCAGGGACCGATTGCGGACGTTGTATGGCGGTATGTCCTTTCAGTCATCCGGACAATGTGATGCACAATGTGATCAGGCGTTTCATCCGTCGTTCAGGGTTGATGGTGAAGCTGGCCCTGGCCGGGGACGACCTGCTGTACGGCCGCAGACCCAAACCAACGCCACCTTCCGAAGAATAAAAACTGCCATCTGCAATGGTGCAAATGGCAGTTTCAATGTGTGTGCAGCGCTGCGGAAAACCTATCTTTCAATTTCAAAGGAAATTTTGGCGTTTACCGCATAGGAGACGATCTCATTGTTCTCCACGTTCGCATTCATGTGCTTGACGTAAATGGATTTGATGTTTTTCAGGGTTTTGGAAGCCTCGGCCACGGCATTCTGGGTGGCTTCTGTAAATCCTTTATCTGACACGCCAATTACTTCAACTACTTTTACTAACATGATCAATCCTCCTTTTTTAAGTTAGACAATTTATCCTGAATCAGTGGAAATACCGTGCCATTCAATGGCTTAATAATTTGCTGTTGTGCCCGGGGTCTTCATGTATCGGGCGTGAGGAGGGATCTGATCATATTTCCGGGAGGATACAAAATTGAATAGCGATGGCTTGAAGTGTGTAAATAATTCTACAATATGTGCAACAAAATGCCGGATCACACCTTCCCGGTGGGGCTTGTGCCCCCAATCTGGCCGGAAGTATCGCATAAGGGGTGCAAAACTTGCCGGAATGGTGTTGAAAAAATAGTTACCGGCCGGAGAGTCTGCGCATCCTGAAAAGGACAAACAGCATGTTGACAACGATCACGCCCATTACGACGTAATGGATCTGGTTGAAGCTGGCTCCCCGGTCGAGGAAGAAACTGTATACCACCGGTCCGAGTGCCGTGCTGACCACCATCACAAAGGTGAACAGGCTGCGGACGGTGCCCAGGCTGCGGGTGCCGAATATTTCTGCATAGAGGGAGGAGGTAACCGGGGCATTCATTCCGCCGGTGAAGCCCACCAATAGCCAGTACAATGGGGTTGTGACCGGATGTGTGCCCGCTGACAGTACCACGAGCCCTGCTGCCAGGGGAAGGAGCATGAAAGGGAAAAGCCCCCTGGCCGAGAACCGGTCGACGAGCGGACCGGCGATCATTGACATGGTAATGGATGAGGCGGCGTAGGCCGTAATGCTTCCGGCCATCCATTCGGTACTCCATCCCTTGTCTTCGGCAATGAAAGTCTGAAAAAAGAACAGGTTCGTTTGCAGGAACCCTATCAGGAATACCGTGGGGGCAAACAGGTAGAACCACGGAGTGCGGAATACTTCCCGCTGTTTCCATAATTTCTGGGCTTGTTCTTCTTCAGATGCTTTTCGTGACTCAGCTTCAGATTGTCCCTCGTAAATATGCGCCCGCCTTATGCGGTTCAGGGAAACGATCGTGAAGGGAACCAGTACCATGCCAATGAGGACGGCACTTAATACCAGGGTTTCACGCCAACCGAACAGCCCGATGCTGCTGGCTACCAATATGGGAAAGACTGCTTCGCCCATGGGGAAACCCAGGGCGGCAATACTCAGGGCTTTTCCCCGGGCACGGGAAAAGTACCGCGACATGGTGGTCATGGCGGTGTGCATCAGCAATCCCTGCCCGAAAAATCGCATCGTATAAATACCAAAGAACAAGGCCACAAGGTTCCATGAAGCAGCTGCCAGCAGGCAGGCAACCAGAATGCCGGTGACCACGAACAGGGCAAAGCGTTTCAGGGGGATGTGGTCGATTTTCTTTCCCACAAAGATCAGGGTGGCTGCACTGAGCAGGGTGGCTGCGGCATACAGGCTGCTAAACCCGCTGGCACTGATACCAAAAGCCTCCATGAAGTCAGGAATGTAGAGCGACACCACGAAGGTTTGCCCGAAGCTGGAGAAAAACACCAGCATCATCCCCAAAGAGAGAATGCGTGGGTTGGCTTTATATAGTTGGAGGTAATTCACGTTCAGGGATTATTTGCGGTTCCGTTATCCGAAAAATTCCGCTGCAAAGTTATGAAAAGGGCCCGGATGAAGTGATGGGATTTTTTACGTCAAACAATCAGGTATTGTTCGTACCTTTGTGAAACAGAGGACTGTTATCAGTTCACCCCGGTTCTATTCACTTAAATTTTAAAAATTACATGGGAAAACCGCAACAAACGGTCAATAAGAAAGAAAAAGAAAAGGCCCGTATCAAGAAAAGGAAAGATAAGCAAAAGAAAAAGGAAGAGCGCAAGGCGAGCGGCAGCAGCAGTGCGGATGATATGATTGCTTATGTGGATGAGCACGGGAATCTTGTGGATACTCCGCCTGATCCCGGAAAAAGGAAAAAAATTAAAGCCGAAGACATTCCACTGGGTACTCCTCCCCGTGAAGACGATGACACCGACACGGAACGGGTTGGCATCGTAACTTATTTTGATACCTCCAAGGGGTATGGTTTTATTAAGGACAGTGAAAGCCAGGAAAGTATTTTCACCCATATCAACAGTCACCTGGATTCCATCGGTGAGCGCGATAAAGTAACATATCGGCTTGAGCAGGGCTTAAAGGGGATCAATGCGGTGGATGTGAAGAAGGTTGTTTGATTAAGATTGCAGCTTTTTTATAGAAAAAGGTGCACAGCCGATGCTAAATTTGTTTCTGAAAAGGTTATATTTGTGAAACACAAATAAGTTTTTTTCAGGGAGAGCGGCAGGAAGATCTTTATTGATAACCTATACGGATTAATGAATACCCATCATTTTTTTGAAAAACTGATTAAATTCTCTCCTCATCCATGTCTTTGCTATAAAGCCATTGTTGATGAAGCCGGGAAGGCGGTGGATTTTGTGTTCACCGGCACCAATGTTGATCCCGGGCAATTGCCATTGTTTGCTGAATCAGACATTATTGACAAACGCTACTCTGAGCTTGTTCAGCTTAGCAGGAACGGTGGTGTGAGCTGGATTAATGAAAGCGGAGACCTTGCCGTCAAAGGGGGGCAGAAGCACTTTGAATGGCATTCGGATGCCACGGGGAAATGGTATAAAGTAACAGTCTATTCGCCGGAGAACCCTTATGTGGTGGCTGTACTGGAAGATGTGACGGAATATGTGGCCGGGATCAGGGCCCTGGAAAAGACGAAAGACTTTTTTGAGTCGCTCGTCAACACGCAGGAAGAGATGGTGTGCCGCCTTGAGCCGGATACTACCCTTACTTTTGTAAATCAAGCCTATTGCAAAACTGTGGGCAGGTCGTGCGATGAAGTGCTGGGGCAGAAATTACTGGCCCTTGTGCCTGAATCCGAGCATCAATACCTGGTTCATAAGCTCAAAGCTTTGGAAATAACCCGTTTACCGTTTATTTTTGATCACAAGATGGTGCTTGACGGGGATAATGAACGTTGGATTGAATGGTCGTTTTCGCCTGTTTGGAACAAAAGGAAAAGGCTGGCCGCCATACAAGGGGTGGCCCGTGATGTGACCTCCCAGAAACTGGCGGAGGCCGAGCTGATCCGGGCAAAGGAAAAGGCTCTGGAAAGTGATCGCTTCAAGTCTGCTTCCATTGCCAATATGAGCCATGAGATCCGTACCCCCATGAGCGGGATCCTTGGTTTCGCCGAACTGCTGAAAGATCCGGCAATCGGGCCCGAACAACAGGAAAAGTTTATCAACATCATAGAGCAGAGCGGGCATCATATGCTCAATCTGATCAACAGTATTATTGATATCTCCAAAATTGAATCGGGGCAAATGGATGTGAATTTTTCCAGGCTGGATATCAATGAGGAGGTGATGGCGATGTATGAGTTCTTTTTGCCCCAGTTTCAGCTGGAAAAAGAAGAGGTAACCCTGGATTTACGTATCCCGGATGAAACAAGGGTGGTCATTTCTGACAGGCATAAGTTGAAATCCATCTTAACCAACCTGTTGAACAATGCGCTGAAATACACCAGTGAGGGAAGGGTGGAGATGGGGTACCGGAAGAAAGGGCGTTGGCTGGAATTTTATGTGAAGGATACCGGCATCGGGATCAAGGAGGAATTTGCGGAGCACGTGTTTGACCGCTTTTTCCAGGCTGATACGGTGGCCTCCAAAGGTGACAATGAGGGATCCGGCCTGGGGCTTTCCATCACCAAAGCTTTTGTGGGAATGCTCGGCGGAAAGGTTTGGGTGAAAAGTAAGCCGGGTAAAGGGTCCGCTTTTTATTTTACAATTCCTGATAAACAGCCTTTTAGTGAAACCATGAAGAAGGAGGAGAAGACGGCAGATAAGTCTGCGCAACCTAAAGCCCGGCAACCCAAAGAGTCGGTCATATTGTTGGTGGAAGATGACAAATACAGTGCGGAGCTTTTCTCTGTGTATGCCCAGGACTGGCCTTACAAGATGATCCATGCCGCCACGGGGCAGGAGGCCATGGAAAAATTTAAAAATATGCCCCAGATCGATCTGATACTGATGGACGTCAAACTGCCCGGTATCAGCGGGCTGGAAGTGACCAGGCAGATCAGGGAGATGGGATCGGCCATCCCGATTATCGCCCAGTCGGCTCACGCCATTGAGGGGGATAAAGAGAAGGCTTTTCGGGCCGGCTGCAACGATTATATTTCCAAACCCGTCAGTAAGTCAGCCCTGCTTGCCTGCATTGACCGAAACCTCAGGGCGCATAAGAACTGACTCTTGCCTTTTTTAATTCCCGGACACCTGGAACCTTTCTGTGGTGACGCCGGCTGCTGTTTCCACACGGAGGATGTATATTCCGTTGGGGAAACCGCTGGTGTCGATCTGATGGCTGAACTGCGCTGCTTCACCTGTATGGATCTCCTGACCGAGCATGTCAACGATGCGGACACGGATAATTTCCCTGTCAGACTCAATGGTTAACCGGGTGCTTGCCGGGTTGGGATAGATCATCAGTTTGATGACTTCCCTTTCTGATACAGGCACATCGTCCGGACCAAACTGGTCTTCAACGAGCATGTCGCCGGTAACTTCCACCGTTCTGTTGGGCTCTCCCGCCCACTCTTCACCTTCTGTACCTTCTCCGAGGTAATCGGTAAAGTATTTGTACGCGTAGCTTCCTTCCTCCAGCTGAAATACTTTTCGGTATACCAGCGGATCGTCACTGGTTTTTTCCATAAGTTGATTGTCCGGGTCATCGCCGGGTGTGGTCCATTCGGTCATTGTCCCGCTGATATAAACCTGGTGGGTTTCTGCGTCGAAATCATCAAGCAGGCCGTGGGAGATAGCCCGTGAAAGGTCCACTTCGAATACCACCTCAAAGGTTTCAGGGGCTTCTTCCGTGAAGTGGGCCGTGAGGTTGCGGTCTTTTGTGGCGGTGAATGTGTAATCGGGTTGTGTGGATACCGTTTGGCCGTCTTCGCGCCAGTGGCGGAATTCATAGCCTTCAGCCGGGCTGGCGGTGATGGTCACTTCCTCGCCGTGGTCGTAGGTGCCTTCGCCTGTGACCGAGCCTCCCTCTTCGGGGCTGGCCGCCAGGGTGATCTCATAGGTGTTGAGCTGAAAGCTGGCCGTGAGTGTGGTGTGATCTGCGGGCATGGTGAAGGTGAAGGCTGCTTCGGTGCTGACCGTCTGGCCGTCTTCATCTGTCCATT
>SKUN01000091.1 GCA_007129945.1 Bacteroidales bacterium | reverse complement strand
TTTTCCGGCAACCCTTTCACCCGAATCAGGGTTGATTGAACTGGAAGAGCCCTACATACACGGTCGATTGCTTGTTTACGACACCCTGGTATTCCTCACCAGCACCCCCCAAAACCCTTACCAGGTGCATGTTTATACTGAAGACTTCCGGTACATTAAATCGGCAGGGTTAACAGGATCAGGCCCCGGTGAAATCACCAATCCATTTTTTGCGGCCATTGATGAAGATCAGCAAATATTGTGGTTTATGGATCTGGGCAAAAGAGTTTTTCACAAGTTTCAGATTGACAGCCTTCTGAATGACGAGCTTTACTTTCCCCGGAAAAATATCCCTGTTCCGGATGATAAGTTTGTTATAATTCAATACTTCCCTCTTGATAATACTGTTTTTTCCTACTCAGATTTTAATGTGTCGCCGCCCATGATCTCTTTCTTTGATGAAGAGAATCCAAAGATTGATTCTTTGATCATACCTGATGGCATTGTCGAGGGATTTCATCACAATCAGGGAAATGCTTTTCTGAATTCATTTGTGTATCACCATCATCCTGCAAAAGAGAAAATGGTTCTGGCAAACCGTTTTTCGGATGTAATTGCAATTATTGATCACGATGGGAAGGTATTATCATACCGACAGGGACCTGATATGATCACCCAGGTACCTGACCACACCAAGCAGAATCAGATTTCCACTTATGAGTCATTGCAGGTTGATGAATCTTTTATTTATGCTTTGTATTTTGGTGATACCACGTTAAATGAGAACCAGGAATTGATTGCCCCCAAAAGCATTCATATTTTTAATTGGGAGGGAGAACCGGTTGCCCGTATCAAGCTGGATCATCATCTTACCTCATTTACTTTAGACCGGAAAAACAAAAGGTTACTAGGCTTCTGCATGGAAATGGGAAGCATTGCCGAATATTCCCTGAAAGATTTTTATGCAGAATACCAAGTAAACTAATTCAGGTTGTTGTCCAAAAAAAATATCTATGAGCATTCAGTTATTATTAAAGATTTTTTCCGGGCTGGTGCTGGCCTTTATTTATTATCCTGTTGAGGCACAGAATCCTTGTGATTTTGAGCAAATGGAAGAAAGAATTGACCAATTGATCAAAAGCCATGAATCATCTCTGAAAGATGAAAAATTCGTTGAAATTGACAGGTTTTATGTGAGTGGCAGCGAAAATTATTCAACCTTAAGAAAAGACAAACCCTTTATATTTAGTTATCTTCCGGAAAGAACATTCCGGTTTTATGTTCTTACTGCGGGCAAAAACGTTCAGCTAACCCTGAAGCAAATTGCCGAGGGAAGTTTAAGAAATCATATAGAATCGAAAGTGATTTTTCAGACGGTACAGAAAAGCAGCAACACCGAAATCGAATACCATGATTACTTGCTGGAAGAAAAAAATGATTTTCAACTGTCGCTTACATCACAAGACAACAGCCAGGGGTGCGCTGTCATGGTGTTTATTGTAATTGCCCCCAAACGTTAAAGGAAATCCGGAAAACATCCAACGCGAAATTCATAAATATGACTGGGAAGGGAATCTCCTTGAGAAAAGAATAATCCCTTGTGACATAAGGTTTATTCTGGCAGCAAATGGCAGGTTAGAATATGGTGTTGCCAATCTGCCTGAACCAAAGTTCGTTTATTTGAACACAGATTAATCTTGTTGGCAAAATAGAAATCCATGATCATTCCTGATTTCTTCTGCTATTCAGCGCCCCTTAGCTTACCAAGCGCATCGAAGTATCACAAAATAACGGAATCACAAAAATTTTAAAAATCATGGTCAATAAAAAAGAATTTTTCGTCATCTTTCTCTTTGTATTTTCAATTATTTCGTGCGAAAGCAAAAAGACTGAAGAAAAACCCGTTGAAATCAATTACGAGGCAACCCCCTCTTTGTGTTTCTTCGAGGCTTTTGATTTTGAATCCGCCGAATTGGTGTTTTTTGAAGGAGGTGATGAGGTTGTTTTAAGCAGTAATCTGGAGATTCGCAAGGGGGAAAACAATTTTGTGGTCTTCGACAAAGCCCAAAATCAGATCTTCCTCTTTGGCAAAGAAGGAAACTTAATCAGAATGATTGGTCGTTCAGGAAGGGGCCCTGGAGAGTATATTAATCCAAGCTTTATTGATGTGGATTTTGAAGAAAGAGAGATATATGTGCTTAATAAAAATGGTTTTAGCATTGCCCGGTTTTCGTTTGAAGGAAATTACTTTGATAGCATTGAAATTCCCGTATATGCTTCAAGTTTTGCAACAACAGGGAGTAATACTTTCGTTTGTTATTCAGGATATTACGGAGACCCCAACGGATATCGGGTACACTTTATTAAAGACACAACATTAATACATTCTATTCTCCCCCTGAATACCTCAGCATTAGATGTCATAGAGCCAAATTTTTTCCCGGCAACAGGAAACAGGGGGTTGTTTCGTGAGACATTTTTCCCGGAAGTTTATGAATACGAAAAAGACGGCCTGACCGAGCTTCTGAGGTTTGATTTTGGAAGGTTGTCCGTTACGGAATCTGATTTGGTGAAGGCTGGTGATCCGTTCAATTTTTTTAATGAAATCAACAATAGAGGATTTGCAACCACAAGAAGTGCTTATAAAGGAAGAAACCACA
>SKUN01000209.1 GCA_007129945.1 Bacteroidales bacterium | reverse complement strand
TCCTGCCTGTTGAAAACATACTGTAAAATATTGGCCCCCATTCGCAGGGCCTTCAGCCTGACCTCCTCCGGAAGGCCATGCACCGACTGGTCTTCCCAGCCATTGCCCAGGTCAATTTCATAGGTGTAGTACAACACCAGCCTGCCTTCATGGAAGATGCCAAACCCCTGGGGCGGCTTGCCGTCATGCTCATGGATCTTGGGCGGCCCGTCCGGGAAGGAGAATGTCTGGTGGTAAACGGGGTGGTTGAAGGGAAGCTCCACCAGCTCCTTGTCCGGGAATACTTTTTCGATCTCGCGGCGGAAATAGGGATCCAGCCCGTAATTGTCATCCACATGCAAAAACCCTCCGCCGACCAGGTAGTTGCGCAGGTTTTCCGCTTCCTGTGCGGAAAACACCACGTTCCCGTGACCGGTCATGTACACAAACGGGTAGTTGAACAGCTGGGAGCTTCCCGCTTCCACCGTAGCTATCCGGGTGCTGATGGTGGTTCCGGTGTGCTCATTGGCAAACCTCACCAGGTTGGGCAGGGCACTGGGGTTGGCATACCAGTCGCCGCCGCCCCGGTATTTCAGGGTGGCGACCTGGTGGTGCTGGGCCTCTGCGAGGCTTCCTGCCAGAATAAAGAGTATGAATAGCAGCGTGGTGCGCATGGGATGCAAGCTTGATTTTTTTTGAGTTGTTTTCATAACAATCCGTTTATGGTATTGGCCTGCACGCAGAGTGCCATGGCAGCGGTCTCCGTTCGTAAACGGTGGCTCCCCATGCTTATTGCCCGGTAGCCGGCGTCCGTTGCCGCCTCAATCTCTGCCGGGCTGAAATCGCCTTCCGGCCCCACCAGCACGGTCAGATCTTCCCCTGTTTGATAGCTGCCTGCCAGGGTTTGTTTCTCCCCTTCGGCGCAATGGGCCATAAACGCATGCTCCGGTACCGGATGTTGCAGGAAGTCCTGCAGTTCGATGGCCGGGTTCAGCTTCGGGAGGTAAGCCCTCAGCGACTGCTTCATGGCGGCCACCAGGATTTTTTCCAGCCTGTGGGGCTTTATGACCCGTCTTTCACTGTAGGCGCAGAATACCGGGGTGATCTCATCAATGCCGCATTCTGTGGCTTTTTCCAGGAACCATTCAAACCGGTCGATGCTTTTGGTGGGCGCCACGGCCATGTGCAGCCTGAAAGGTCGCTTTCTGTATGCTTCTTTTCTTTGAATGACCTTTACCAGGGATGACTTTGGATGGGCTTCTTCGATGGCGGCCAGGGCCCATAGTCCTTTGCCGTCGGTTACGGCCACTTCGTCACCGGGCCGCAGACGCAGCACTTTGGCGCAGTGACGCGACTCTTCCTCGGGAAGCGACAACAGGTCGCCGGACAACTCATGAACAAAAAATACATGCATAATACTGAAATCCCGGGCTGCAGGATGATTATCTTTCCAAACAAAGATAAAGGAAAACCGTTTTAATAAAAGGCTTTACTCACCATATTTACGTATATTGAATTTGGTTTTATCTTTGACGCGGCTGTCTCTATTGGGCGGGCCACATCCATAGCGGAGGTCGCATCCATTGTGACGGCCTCATCATTTGGGTTGGTCGCCTCCATTGCGCCAGCCGCAACTATTGATGCGGGCAGCAACTATTAACACGAGCAGCAACTTGTAACACGGGTAACAATGAATGTGATTTTGCGGATCGTCAATCATCGTGATTTTGTGCTGATTCTGGCATTGGTGGTGGGCCTTTTGCTCGGAGAGCGTACGGAACCCCTTGCGGAAATTTCCATGTGGACCCTGGGCCTGGTGATGGTGTTTTCCACCACAGGTTTTTCCTTTAAAAGCTGGGTGCCCTTCTCCAATGCGCTGCGTCCCCTGGCCTGGTCGGCCATGCTGAACTTCGGGCTTTTCGGACTGGTGGTGATCGTGATGGCCTGGATCTTCTTCCATGATGCCTATTTCTCCTTTTACATCGGTTTTGTGCTGGTGGTGGCCGCGCCTCCCGGCCCTTCGGTTATTCCTTTTTCCGCACTTCTGGATGGGGACAATAACTTCAGCGTAACAGGGGTGTTCGGGCTGCACCTGCTGGCGATGCTGCTGACCCCGCTGATATTACTGGTATTGCTCGGTCAGGCGATGGTCAACCCCGTGACGATCCTGCAGATCATGGCCCAGCTGATTCTGATCCCCCTGCTGATCAGTCGTATGCTTCGTCATCCCAGGATACTTCCCCGCGTTGAGAAGGTAAGGAACACCATCATTAAATGGGGGTTTTTCCTGGTGATTGCCCCCATTGTGGGGATGAGTGCCCCGGTTTTTCTCAATGAGCCGGTTTCGGTACTGAAGATCTCCGGTGTATTGTTTATGGCGATGTTTGTGATGGGATTTGTTTATCATGTGGTGATGCACCGGATGGGCAAACCCAGGGGGTTTATCATCAGCAGTACCCTGATGATGGTGATCAAAAGCAGTGCGTTTGCCGCGGTAACGGCGTTTACTTTTTTTCGCGGGGATGCCAGGGTGGCCCTGCCGCCGGCGGTGGTCAGTGTATTCGTGACGCTTTTTATTGTGTTTTATTCTTTATTTGTCCGCCGTATGGATCGCTCCGGTCCCGGGTCTTCATAACGTACCTTGTCAGTGGCCTTCCTGACGGGCCTTGTCAGCTGGATTTACCGCGCTGGCCCGTGAACCTCCTGACGGGGGTTACCCGCCAAATGCATCGTTACGGTCTTCAGCCCTTCTGACCGGGACTGTCCGGCGATCAGGAAAGCACTTTCTTCTCCATCAGCGGGTATTTGCGCTGTGACCACCACATGATGCAGCTTCCGATCACCAGGCTGGTGATGGAGATGGAGAAGGCAATGGTGAAACCCCATAATTCATAAAACAGCACCCCGATCAGCGGGGCGAAAAGTGAACGCAGGGCGGTCATTCCCAGGTGGATGGACTGGTAGATGCCGGCTTCGGACGGGGCGCAGAAGTAAGCCGAGCCGATACTCCACATCAGGGCCATGGTGGCGGCAAAAACCCCGTGGAACAGAATATAGAAGGTCATGCTGTGGTACAGGGTGATGTCCCAGAAAGTGACATAACTGTCGTAAAACTGGGTCATGATCAGGGAGAAAATATACAGGGCCATGGACAGAAAGGGGATCACCGCAAAGCGGCGGGGGTCGATGCGACCGATGAGCCGTCCGAAAAACGGCAGAAACAGAATGGCCAAAAGATTGTAGGCGTTGCGGTAAAATGCCACACTGGAGTAGTTCAGTCCCAGCCCGTATTCCCAGAACAGGATGATGACGGTATATGATCCCATAAACCCGAAACCGTAGAACATAAATCCAATCTGGAAGTGACGGTAGGGTACATTTTTTACCAGGATGGCAGTCATCTCACTGACTGACTGTTTGATGCCTTTCCAGAAAGAATATGACATATCAGGAGGTTCCTCCTGTTTATAAGGGATCAGTGAAAGCAGTGTAATAGACAGCATCCCGAGGACGGCCGCCACGGGGAAGATGTACACAAAGATGTAATGATTGGTATCCAGGGCCCAGCCGTAGGCAAACGTGGTACCCATCATCACGATCTTGTTCACGGTGGTGGCATAACTGTAAAAACGGCCAAAGTTCTCGTGGGAGTAAGCGTTTTTGAGAAAGAGGTTGATGCTGGGAAACACAATGGGGTTGGCCAGGTAATAGATCAGAAAAATGGCCAGGAAAATATAGTGATAAATGGAATCACCGGAAAGCTGCTCGGGGCTCCGCGGGAAGAAAAACAGCAGCATCAGCGGCAGTCTTGTCAGAATGGCTGTCCGGCGCAACAGCCTCTTTTTGTTTTTGATGCGGCGCAAAAAGGTGCTGAAAAAGATAAGCAGCAGAAATACCAGGGTGGAAAACTGGAACAGCACACCGACCTGGTAACCTGATCCCAGCAAACTTTTTACGAAGACGAACTCGTTCAGTGCAATGAGACCAGCCAGGATCCCTTCTATAAAGGAATAGGAGAAATGCAGGCCAAAGGTTTTCTTCTCCTGGGGCTGCAGCTCAGAAAAAACCGGAATTCTCATACCTTTTCAATACATTGATCAGAAGGGGGTGATGGGTGATTTTGGCGGTGCAAAGGTAGCTTACCCGATCCGAAAAAAGAAGGTGGTGGTAAAAATTATTCATCTATCTATGGATATTAATTAAATAAACTGGTAGATTTTTCCCGAAAAATTCGTTACTTTACATCTGCAAAACCCAACCAATACACCGATGAAAAAAATACTATTGATTTTAGTTGTTGCCTTGGCTGCATGCAGCAGGCCGGCTCCAGATTATGCCACCATTACCGGCTATGTAGAAAACCCTTCCGATGAACAGGTTGAGGTTTATTACATAAAGGAAACTGTGACCAACACAAGGGAAGAGGTAAAGGCTCCCCTGGATGAAAACAACAGGTTTTCTGCCAGCCTTCCCCTTGATGAGCCCCGCCTGGTCAGTGTTCGCATCCCAAGACGTTCGATCAGTCTTTACCTGGAACCCGGGGCAGAGGTGGATATTACCTTTGATGCGGATGACTCGACCGGGATACCTGGCATCGAAGGGGATCTGGTCGCCGAGAACAGGTTGCTTGCCGGGTACAATGCGGACGTGGCCAGTAAATATGCCCGGATGACTGTGCTTAGCAAGGCCGCTGAAATGGGGCCTGATGAGTTCAGGCTCTATGTAACCGATAATTACGAGGAAAAGCTGAACTATCTGAGAAATGACATACGTTTTGATGAACTGAGCGAAGCCTTTGTATCAATGATGGAGGCCAATATCAGGTACGAGAAAAAAGGAGAGTTGATGGAGTACCCGATGGCTGCTGCCCATTTCCGCGGGCTGGACAGTCATCCGGAATTGCCGGAAGGGTATTATGACTTTCTGGATGATGCAGAAATCTTCAATGATCAGTATACCAACCTCCAAAGCTATGTGGCGTTTCTGAATGTGTACCAAAACTATATGATGCAGCAAAACGAGCCCGCAGAGGGATATGGTGACAGGGATTATTATTCAGTATTGTTTGAACAGTCCTATGATGCCTTTACCGGGGAAACCAGGGATATTGCCCTGGCGGGTGCAGTGATCTCCATGATACGATTCGGAGATTTCGAGCTGGCCGGTGAACATTATGAGCGGTTTATGGATCTGGCCACTTCGGATAAATATAAAGACCTGGTGGATGCCGAGTACCAGCAGGTCCTGGATTTAAGTCCGGGCAAGCCGGCCCCTGAGTTTACCCTCACAGACATTGACGGGGAAGAGGTTTCCCTGAGCGATTTCCGCGGGCAGGTGGTGTACCTTGATTTCTGGGCAAGCTGGTGCGGCCCCTGTATGCAACAGGTGCCTTATGCCAGGGAGCTGAAAAAACGGATGGAAGACCATGACGACCTGGTATTCCTGTATATCTCAGTGGACACCGATGAGCAGGCCTGGCGCTCCAAGGTCGCCGAGGAAAATATCCAGGGTGTTCACCTGAACGTACCCGGGTTTTCGCATGAGGTCCCCGCAAGTTATAACCTGCGTGGGGTGCCCACATTTTACCTGATCGGCCGCGATGGCAACATTGTTGACAACCGGCCGCCGCGCCCCAGCCATGACAATATTGACGAGGTGCTGCTGGCTGCCCTCGAAGAATAAGTAATCCAATCATTCACCAATCATTAATCACACAATTAACCCATGAGTTTTATGCGTAAGTTTTTGTTGCTTTTTTTTCTGGCGGGATTGTTTGGATGTGCACCCCAGCCTGAAGTTACTGACGTGCAGTTTTCAGGTTCATTGCAGAACCTTTCTGATGCCGCTGTGGAACTTGACTTTTTCAGAGACCATATCAATAATGACCGGAAGATTGTAGAGCTGAATCCGGACCAGGAAGGTGCCTTCAATGTGTCATTTGAGGTGCCTGAGCCTGTGATGGGTACGTTGGATGCCGGCCGTTCCACGATGTCTGTATACCTTGAGCCGGGATTTGCCCTGTACATGGAAGGAGATGCCAGACGTTTGCCGCAGGACGCGGAGTTTGAGGGCCTGGGAAGCGTGGAGAACAACTTCCTGGTGGCGTACCGCGACGAAGTGGAATCAGGCCTCAGCCGGACTTTTCTGAATGAACAGGCCGGTGAGCTTTCGCCCGCTGAATATCTTGATTTTGCGGACAGGGTCAAGGAGATCAAACTGAACTTTCTGGACGAATACCCGGAAACACACGCCATGACTGCGGAGTTTATTCATTTCTTTGAGACCGGGGTGTCTTATGAAAAATACCAGCAATTACTGGCCTATCCTTCGCTGCATCAGCGGATGAATGATATGGAAGAGGCCCCGGAACTTCCACCGCATTACTATGACTTTTTGGATGAAGCCACCCGCTTTGACGGGGATCGTCTGAACAACCTGACTTATGTGAATTTCCTGCTGAATTATCTGCAGTATAAGCAGGAAACCGGTGACAGGGTGTTCGCGGAGGGGAAATCCGGCCATGAAATTAACTATGCCCTGGCAGAGGATCATCTGACAGGACGGTCGCAGGATTACATCCAGGCCTTGTCTGTGAGTCGCGAACTTCATTCGGGCGACATTGATATGGCCATGGAAATGTACAATCATTTCATGGAACACAGCCGTGCGGAAGATTACAAAGCCAGGCTGGAAGGAGCCTATGAGAACCTGCAGGAGCTATGGGCCGGTAACCCGGCGCCGGATTTTACCATGACGGACATTGACGGCAACGAGTTTTCGCTGAGCGATTACCATGGGAAAGTGGTTTACATGAAATTCTGGGCTTCCTGGTGCGGGCCCTGTATGCGTCAGGTTCCACCGGCGGCTGAACTGAAGGAACGTATGGCCGGTGAGGATGACCTGGTGTTCATGTATGTGTCCATTGATGTCAATCCAGATGCGTGGCGTAATACCGTCGAACGTCATGAGATATCAGGTGTGCACGCCCGTACGCCTGGCCGTGAGCGGGGCGTGCCTGCCCTTTACAATGTGCGCTGGATCCCCACTTTCTACATTATCGGCCGGGATGGCCTCATCTATGATCATCGTCCGCCGAACCCCAGCGATCAGGAGATCGATGCGGCACTTGAGGCTGCATTGAGGGAATAATACAGGTTTCCACGGTAAGGCAGGGTCCAGTTTCAGGGGTGGTCAGCATCCTTGTCAGCTGCATGGCTGCATTCCCGGGTGAGGGCTGCCTTTTCAGGCTCAGGACTGATCAGAACCCTGGTCTTCGGCCTGTACTGAAAAATATTGCTCCACCTCACGCAGGTCATCCTGCGGGGGTGTGAGATCTTTGATGATCTTTCCTTTTTCAAGCAGGATCACCCGTGAGCAGATATCGGTAAGATGGTTCAGGTTGTGGCTGGATACCAGCATGGTGGTATTCCGGGCCTCATTATCTGCTTTCAGCAGTCGCTTCACCATGATCTGAGAGCTTGGATCCAGGTAGTTGAAGGGCTCGTCAAGGATCAGCAGCCGGGGCTGTACCATCATGGCGGCCACAATTCCCACCTTTTGCTTGTTTCCTGTAGATAACTGCCGGATGTATTTTTTTTGCCCCACCACCTCGTCGCTGGTAAAGCGGGTAAACACTTTCAGTTTTTCATCCACTGCTCCGGGGTCCATCCCGTGGAGTTTCCCGATAAAATAGAAATATTCTTCGGGTGTCAGAAAATCGATTAAAAATCCCTCATCCAGGTAGCTGCCTGTGAAAGGTTTCCAGTGATCGCTGCCGGCCACCGGCTTCCCTTCGATGAGCGCCTGCCCTCCGGTGGGTTCGATCAGGTCGAGCATGAGCCGGAACAGGGTGGTCTTGCCCGCCCCGTTATTTCCCACAATGCCGGTGAGTGTCCCGGTTTCGACCTCCAGGTGGTCAATGTTCAGGGCAGCCTGCTGCCCGTATTTCTTGATTAGCTGTTCGATTCGGATCGCAGTCATTATTTTTCCCGGTATTTATTGAGGTTGTGGTATTTTTTTCGTTCGAATTTTCTTGCCGTGGCACGCAGCCATTTTGGATGCAGCAAAATGAAGGCCAGTCCACTCACCCCCGTGACCAGCGCGATACTTTTTTCCATCCCGAAGGGCAGAAAGAACGCAATGATCATCAGGAAGATCACGGAGAACATGGCTGCCAGTATGGTCATGAACAGGGTGCCGCTGGTTCCCTCAAAATTAAAGGAGGCTCTTTTGTTGGGGTCAATGCGGGTGCTGTTGTTGATTCCGGTATAAAACAAAAAGGCGAAGATCACCCCGGTGACATATAAAGACATTCCCGCCATGGGCAGTACCATGTTCGGAGCTGCAAACCCGATCAGAATCAGCATGGGCACGATCTGTAACACGGCCAGTAAGGCGTAGAAATAGTATTTGGCCCGGATGAAACGGTACATATTGGTATCGCGGCTGGCGATCAGGTCAAAAAACCGGCTTTCCCAGGAAAAGGCATACTGAAGGTGATAAAATCCGTAGCCTCCGGCCACCATTACCAGCAGGTAAATGTACTGGCTTGAACTTTCGCCCGGTGCAAAATACAGAAACAGGGGAATCCCGATGATTGCCAGGGGCCATTGTTTGATGCCGCCTGAAGCCCGCTTGTTGCGCATGATCAGTTTCCATTCCAGCTCCCAGTAGGGCCCGAAGACCGGCACCCGGGCAAAGAATTTCTCTATCCGGCTGCTTCCGGCCGGAGCGCTGGTGTGTCCGGAGCCTGCCCAGTCATAAAAAGATTGTATCAGTCCTTTTTTGGACAGTGATTGCAGAAAAATAACGGCAGCAAGGGGCAGCATAAAGGCCCATGGATTGCCGGCGATGAAGGCCCGCCCGAGTTGTTCAGAAAGGCTCATGAACGCAGAAGGGTATAGCCCACCTGCCACGCCGGCCCCTGCGATGAACAAAACCAATGCGGCGATCCGCGCCTGTTTCCCGGGCCAGGTTTTGAACCAGGTGATCAGGCCGTGGTTGACGGCACCCAACAGGAAGCATCCCAGCAAAGCCAGCCAGAATGCCCCGGCAGATAAGGGAAAAAGGAGTGTCCGCATGAAAAGAGGGATCAGCAGGGGGAAGAGGTAGATGTTGAAAATGCTGAACCATCCGCGCAAAAGGATGAATCCGGCCAGGCTGTGACGACTCACCGGCAGGGGCAGGTAGCTGACGATGAGCTGTTTCGGGGGTGACTGCACAAAAAACCGTGTGACCAGGTCGGCTGCGTAGAGGTAAAGCAGGATGGAAAAGAACGCATGGTGGGGCTCCTTGTCCGGAAAAACATGCACGAGTAACCGAGGCAAAAGTGCCCCGGCCATGGCCAGGTACCAGATAAAAATGAATCCCACGAAAACCATCAGTACCTTGACCCCCATGCTGCGGTCAAAATAGTGGGCCCGCCGGAAGCTCAGCCATCCGTGCTGCAGAAGTATTTTGGGGATATTGTAAGAGGTCATGCCAGGTGATTAAGAGGTCATGTAAAATTACCAGGAAGTTACGGAAGCCAATTCAGGTTTGTGTGAAACAGCAAAGGATGAAAACATTATACCGGATTAATCAGCAACCCGTGATGGATTCTTCCGGATGCAAGTTTACGGATTTTTTTTCATCTCCATGAGAATTGGGAAGGCGCGTTTTACATCGGCTTCCGAGACTACGATGGTCACCTCGTTGGAGGTGGAGACGACCTCGCATATGTTGATCCCCGCCCAGGCCAGCTGTTTCAGGATGTAGTAATAAATCCCCGATATTTCTGTGTTGTTTTTGGGAAGCAGGAGGGTGACTGAGCTAAGCCCGTCCTTGAAAGAAAGCAGCTTTTCTTCCCGGAAGATCTCTCTGATCCGTTTATCCAGTGAGCTTCCTGCCACCAGGGTTGTTTCATAGACTCCCTGGGAAAAGGTGTAGAACACTTCCCGTGTGTCTGCCATTTCTTCAATCATTTGTCGCTGGCAATCGGCCAGTCCCGTGGAGTTCTCAAATGTGTGGTCACTGAGGCCGGAGCGGACGATGATGTCGCCCAGCCCGCTGACAAAGGTGCGGATCCCCTTGCTGATGCGGAAAGCCTGTGATTCCGGACGTCGGCTGATGGCCATGACAATGGCACTTTCCTTCACCTCTTTCCTGGTCATTTTTTCCACCTCAGGTTTTATCTTCCGGGCCAGGGAGGAGAGGTTGATCAGGTTGTCACGCAGGGCTTCCTCCAGAAATGGAGAATGGCTGATGATGGTGTCTACGGCTTTTGCGATGATCATGGTTGTAGTTGGTT
>SKUN01000167.1 GCA_007129945.1 Bacteroidales bacterium | reverse complement strand
GAGTATGTCGTCGCCGGATTTTACAGGAGCCCTGCTTTCTATTGTTGAAGGCAGGGCTTTTTTTTGGTTAGTCGTGGCTTCGCCACTCCGGTTGTTGGTTAGTCGGCGCTGACGCGCCTCCAGTTGTTGGTTCCGGCGCTTCGCGCCTTTTAGTTATCATGGCCCATGATAACCAACAACCAACAACCGCCTGGCCCATTTACCAGACCATTGGCAGCTCCCCCTGACCACGGCCCATGAGAACTAACAACTAACTAACCAACAACCGCTTGGCCCGTTTCCCGGAATATAGGCAGCTTCCCCGGTCCAGAGCCCATGAAAACCAACAACTAGAGGCGCGAAGCGCCGACAAACCAACAACCGCCTTAGCGTCTTGTCGTTTCTATTTGCTGTGATAATGTACCGCATTCGCTTAAGCGGAGCTCAAAGGCACTACTGGATTGCTTGTCTGATCATATAGTGATCAATGGGTTAGGTGCAAAAAACAGCCCCGGGCCCTGGTTTTAGGGCCCGGGGTGTAAATGCTGCCAGGGGGGAGCTTTGGTTATAATGTGGTAATGTAAATGTTTACGATTACTCCGTTGGCTTCCTGAACCCTAAACGTGATGTAATCAATATCTGGCTGAAAAACAATGCGCCTGAAGCTTACACCGGGAACTGCAGTTGTCTCAGGTGCACTCAGGGTGAAATTGTTCTGTGCAAACCAGCCAATAGGGTCGCCAGGCCCAACGCCTCCGTTGATGTCGGTAAATATCTTATAATCACTGCCCATAACAGAGAAGTCAGTGATTGTGCCACCAGAAATAACAATGTGTAGTTCTCCACGGCCCAGAAAAACATCCGGTCCAGGGAAATTGTAGAGAAAGTGTTCAATATTTCCGTCTTCTGGGAAATCACCAGGTGACATGTGATACTCATCGGGCGTACCAAATGTGGCTATGATCTCATTGTATGATGTGTTGTTGAGGTTGATGCCCTCAAACATGATTGAGTCCGGAAGAGAACGCTGTGGGTGTGTTGTTGTGGAAAAGGCCATGGCTGCCAGGACCAGTATCCAGATTAGGCTTTGTTTCATATAATTGGGATCTTTTTTGGTTATAAAATGGGTCAAGGTTCTTCTGGCGATGTTAATCGCAAGGGATTGTAATTTGCCCGGTGTTTGTATTTATATTCTGAAAAATTGAAGAAAAATGTTGAGCCGGGTTTAGCCATACCCATTTGCCATTTTGCCAGGTTCTCACACCGAAATGCAAATGGGGGTTGCCCCCAATGGCATTGCCTGTTACTCCTGGCGTAGCAATCGGGTCTCCGGGGTTTCCTGTATCCCCAGGTCCCCATGGTGCTCCTGTGTTTGGGTTTAAGATGCATTCGTTGTAAAAGTAAAAAACAATATATTGATATTCAAAAAATATTTTTTTATAAGTTAATAAATTTTAAAATCGATGTATTAAGTATAATATTAGAGCAATACTGATAGCGGTTTCAACGGCATTTATTAAGCTATGTCTACATAAAGGCGGTCCTTATGTTAAAAAAAACGCAATAATAAATTGCGAATTAGTAAATAGAATTAAATTCGGCTGCATTATTGTTATAATAATCCAATTAAAATGCAGCGATATAGACATATTTGTATGGTATCTGCGAAAAGGGCAATCGCTTTGCTCGTCATCACAGTTTTCTTATCATCCTGCAGCACCAGGGAAGAAGGACAGAGATTAGAGCCTGTTTTTATCGATTTTGACAACATACAAACCCTTTGTTTGTCTGTGGCAAGGTGTGTTGAACTTGAAACCAATGAAGCCTCCGTGATCGCCTCCGTAGACCGCATTCAATTCATGAACAACAAGCTGTATATACAAGACAGGGGCCAGGTTAAAGCGTTTGATAAAAACAATGGGAAGTATTTGTTTAATGTGGGAGTCCGTGGTAACGGTCCTGGCGAATATACAACTTTTTCAAACTTTTATATTAAAGACGGCAATCTGCATATTGTTGATGCAATGGCGAGGCAACTTCTTTCCTATGATGAATACGGCAGCTACGTATCAACCGTTAAATATCATATAGATAGTGAAATAGACTTGATCCCGGGCCATATATTCCCTTTAAGCAATGGGACCTATATCAGTCGAAATATGTTCAGGGGAGTTCCCAATGAAACACCTGTTGTATCTATCCTTGATGAAAATCTTGATCATTTTTTAACGATACAGGGGCGAACACGAAATTCTGGCTTCTCGGTAGCAGACTGGTTTTCTGAATATCATGGGGAAATTCTTTACTGGGAAACATTGAACGATACAATTTTTCACATTGACGACTCAGGCAGCATCAATCCTCGCTATTTTGTTGATTTTAACAAAAATGCCGCGCCTCAGTCATTTGGCAGCATAACAGATGTTTATGACAGAATTGATTTTGCCAATCATCCGGAAACTCCAACATTTGCTACCCTGGTTAAATATGTTCAGCATGACGAAGCCCACCTGCGGTTTATATTCACATTTGATCACAACTTATATTATGTGAAGTATAATAAAAGGAATAAAAAAGCAAATACATATTTGATATTAGATTCCAGACAGCTATACGAGCCTTTGTATTTTACGTATTATGAAGCAGGTCAGGTATATTTCTCTGCGTATTCAATGTCTGAACCAGGGAATGATTTTGCATTATTTGTTTTTGATGACGAAACAATGATAGAGTCATTGCCTTAGAAACTTTTTCCATCCAACAGACAGGGATCTGGCTTCGGACTGCAAAACAGACAAAATATGCCAATGGAAAATCCTAATTTTGGGGGTTATTTTGTCTTTTACTGACTTACGCATAAAAGATCTGCTACAATGGCCGGAAAACCTTTTGAAAAAGAGTACCAGGTACACATATATGAAACCGGGATCGACGGAACACTGAGGATTGATTCGCTGATGAATTACTTTGAAGAACTGGCATTGCTTCAAAGTGAAGCTGAAGGGGTAGGGTTGGAATATTATCGTAAACACGGGGTGATATGGTTGCTGCATGGTTTTGACATCCGGTTTGTCCATCCACCTGCATTCAATGACCGAATTGTGGTCCGGACAATCCCCAGTTCTGTATACCGGTTTATGGGCTTCAGAAATTACCGTGTGCTTGATACCAACGAAAGAGAATTGGCGACAGCCCGGTCCTCATGGATCTTTTTGGACACCAATAAAAAAAGACCGGTACGTGTTGATGAAAACATGAAAAAAGCCTATGGCCACCAGGGTACACCTGAGGAAAGAATGCATATGGATGAAATACTGTCTTTATCCGGAGCAGATTATATGGCCAGTTTCCGGGTGCTGACTGCAGATATAGATATCAATCAGCATGTAAATAATGTGGTTTACGTGAAATGGGCCCTGGAGTCGATTCCCCATTCAATACATAAGACCCACAGGATGGATCGTTTACAGGTGCAATGGCTCAAAGAAACCTTTGCGGGAGACAAAGTGGATGTTAAAACACAGTGCATTACAAATCAAGACCATTTGCGTTGCCTGCATTCCATAACAGGCAATGAAGGCCAGGAGAAATGCAGGCTTGTCACCCATTGGAAATCAAGGTAAAGAACGATCCAGGCCAATCCGGCCGCCTGGCGGTTCATAGGCCGTAGCTGATTTTCTTACGGATGGTTTAATTGTTGCCTCAGGCCCTGTGCGACAATGCCGGCCGGTGGACTGCATGCTACAGTGCTTCCCTGTCTGCCTGCACTGCACCTTTGCTAAAAGGCAGAATATTCTGTTTCAGTAGTTCAGCCTGCATTACACTTATACATTGTTGGGGCATCGTGTCTTTTATTTGTGTTTCTTGGTAGTTAAAAGCCGGGTAGTATGGTACCAGTAGTAAAAGGAAGATTTATCCGGTTGCCTTTTTAAGCGGTTCAGGAAGTTCCAATCAGGATCTTCAATGGTTAGATTTTTTAAATCCTTTCCATCGAAATACTCTATAGGGGTTAAATCATTCACCAAAAGTTTCGCAGCCAGATAAGCAACCCGGGCCGAAGCTGGAATAGCATCATCAATCCTGAAATTACCACGCATTAAGTATCCACTGCCAAAAGCCCTGATTCCCTTTTGCAGTTCCGCAAATTTTCTTTTCTCATCCTGTGAACCATTCCCACGCTTTGCAATGATCAGGCAAGTATCAATGGCGTCTTGTAGCGCTACGTTTTGGGTTAATTCAGATTTGGGATTTTCTGTTTTTCGGTATACTATTTCCTGTTTAGCAAAAGCACCGAAGCTTGCAGCTACAGTCTCTACCTTTTGAATTTGCTCAAACAGCTTGCTCAAATCAAATAGTTGTTTGGAGATTTCCATGGAAAATGGCTGATCGTCTTTCCCCTTGAAATAGGGAATGCCGATAGTATTCGGAGCAAAAGCGGTCAGTTTGTCCCCGGCAATTGAATCAATGGAAGGAATTGTGACTATGGTTTCTCCATCAGTTTCGATCCATTTGGTTTTTATAGGTATTTCTATCTGCTCAGGATAGATTGAATCTTCTATTAACACATCCAAAAAAATTGTTCCCGAACCTTGCTTTTTGGTTTCGAATGAAAACTTGTAATGCGCTTTTGGTACCCCAGGTTGGTAACTTCGATGTTGGTCGATGTCGTAATCTTTGAAACGGGAAGAATCTACAACTTTCCGAAGGATAGCCTCAAGATCTTTTCGTCCTGCCTTACAAATGATATCGATATCAATGGAGAAACGATTGTCTTCTTTCAGTAATAGCACAAGGCTTGTACCTCCTTTAAAGATGAATTCAAGACCATTGGTTTTGAGTTGTTCTAACAAGTGGAGTGCATAAATCATTTTTTCAAGCATGATCTTGTCGATTCGCTTGTGATCCTTCTGTTTTCTGAAGGTATCCAACCACTCTTCTGTAAAACAATAACCTCTTATCATTCGATTATATCTTTTACAAGGTGGTACATGTGGTATGTCATGAACTGCTTAATTCCCTGTTCCCTATCTCTCCTGTTCGCATAACTGAAGAGTTTGGTAAAATTAATAGTGTAGTTGCTTATTGCATTTTTATAGATGTGAATCAACTCGGAACCTTGCAAGTAGTAGAAAAGCTTGTCTTCCGCAAATAAGTCAACCAATATTTTCTCAAGAAGTGGAGTATAGAACTTCAAGTTTTTCTCAGTTCTTCTTGCAATTGGTGAACGGGTAATTAGTTTCTTGATGATAACAGGATATTCGCTTTCTGCGATGTAGAATTCAATGGTTTTATTATCCGGATTCAGGAACAGTTCGCTTCTTGATGAATCTTTCAGTTCAAAATACAATGACTCAATGAATTCCTTTTCTATTTCAATTAGTATTATTCTTCTGCTGGCATGATGTTGGGAAAATTCATTGAGCCATTCCGTTTCCCAAATGCAATGCTTAGCACCCTCAAATTTGTCCGTGATCCGTTTTGCGAGCTTAAAGAGCTCCTGAGATATTTCCGGCTTGTAATTGAGTTTGTATGAAATAACATAAAGGCCTCTCTTAATTGGCCTGATGATGTTTCTGTTTTTCAAGTCATAGATTCTCCATCCGAAGGTTCCTTCTTTCAGATCAGGTTCAAAATAACGATAGAAGTCAAAGAGGTCCTGTCGGGTAAAAGACTCTCTATCCTTAAATTTCTCAATTAGTAAATTTTCTATAATTTTTGGCATCCAGTACAAAATTTTACCAAAACTACAAAAATTTGGCGAATATTGAAAAACAAAAAAAAGCCAGCAAATCAAATAACTGGCAAATATTGGAAATCATCAGGGGTGATTGTTTTTGCCCGATCCCATAGCTACAGGATATGCAAAGCCGTGTTAAGAGAAATATAAAATGCCGGCATTTGACACCTGACCAACCAACAACCGCTTCGCCCATTTCCCATGCCACCGGCAGCTTCCCCTTTACACAACCCATGAGAACCAACAACCGGAGAGTGCGAAGCACCCGACTAACCAACCCAAGGCATTAGCTGCCTGCATACCTTTATTTAATCACATTGATTTTAGGAAAATATTTCACTTTTCTATCATTACCAATATTTATGGTATTGATTATAATTAAAACAAAATTATATAAGTACAAGAATCCATAAACTGTAAACTTAATGGCTGAATTTCCCATTATTATGGCCGGTGATATATCTCCTGCCTGGTTGATTCTATAATACATGCTTCCTGCAAAATATATGAAAGTCAATATTACTACAATTGTCCACGTAATCTGAAAGTTCAGGATTTCTTTGCTTGTTTGGTTTACATGTTTTAATTTTTCTTTTTTTGATATCCATAATATCAATGGGATTAATATTCCCAATAGTGGGAAAAGAATAAAGCCCAGTGAAGAAAGATTCAAAGCCATAAGAAAACCTTTGTCTTCAGAGAGTTTCCAGTCAATTATCTCATCCGGACTTGCGTCCAAAGCATTGGCTAATCGTCTAAGTGTATCTCCGCGTGGTTCTGTTTCTCCATTTTCAATGCAAGCGTAAAATTAAGCTTTTCCGAAATATATGATCAGGCCTTTACTGCGTCATTTTTGCGCCATTTGTGGTATAGCGGCAGCCAATACCCAACGACCGCATAAAACGTCTGTGCGACCGCATTGGCCTGCGCGGCGGTGAGCCGCCCGTAGATTTTAGCAGGTAACCCGGGAGCGGGAGAGGGGTGCATTGGCCGCAGCCCATCAAAAAGCCCAGCCAAGGTTCAGGTAACCGGTAACCCGTTTGGACTGAGGACTGTATGCAAAGGTAAGCTCAAAAGGTCCGATCAGGGAGTCATAGCCCAATGACAGCGCGCCCCCGTAAACCAGATTCTCTTTGCCAATCTCTTCAGGCCTGTTTAGCCTGAAATCATAAAGTGCAGCGTTAGAAAATGCTGAAGCATAAAGCCCCCCCCCGATATGGTACTGGTATCCAAGCTGGCCGGCGAATATAGATTCTGTGCTCAGTTCATATTCGTTAAGCCCCCAGAAAGTAACCTGATTTTCAAGGAAAGCATAGGTGCCGCCCACATTGAAGTTATTGATAAAGCCCTGATTGTAATCAAAGTTATAGCCGAATTGGAATTGTAATAGCTGGGTCAGTGGTTCACTGATCCGCACGTAGGTCTCCCAGTTAAGTTTTGCCCGCAGAAAGTTTCCTATTTCAATACCCATGTCTTCCAGGGTTGAGTCCTGGCCATCCAGCCTCAGCGTGGAAAGCGAAGGTTTTTGGTTAAAATGATAGGAAACGGATCCTTCAAAAAGCTGCCCCGAGGTAGGGAAGGAGTTGCTGTTCAGACTATTGAGATTGTACCTGGCGAAGGCATCAAAAGCCCTGATATTTCCTTCAATTGTGATTCTACCCCTCATTTTCGGCGACAGTCCCTGGAAACTGAAGCCGGAACCCAGCGAGAAAAACCCATTCGTTCCTGAAACACTATTGAAAGAGAGTTCGCTCCGGAAGTACCTTTGCCTGTATTCCGCGATGGGATCAAAATCTTCATACAAAGGGAAAATAATGATACGACCTTCGTTAATCAAATCAAACCAAGCACGCCGCCGGTCACTTGTATAAAACAACAACCGGCTTTTGAAAGCCGGGTTTTCGCCGGCCAGGATGGCCAGTTCACCCATGGCGTTATAGGTGAACAATCGTTCACTTCCTACTTTTCCGATCAGGCCAACCCCGGAAAATGAACTGAAATGAACGGCTGCTGCCAGGCTGGAAAAAGGTCTTTCCTGCAGGTCAACTATCAGAATGACCCCATTACTGTCTTCTTCTGATTGTAAATTATAGTGCACCCGTTCAAAGTAGCCCGTTGCAAACAGCCTGTTAATCCCCCTTGTCAACTCCGAGGAGGTGATGGTGTCTCCGGGAACGATATTCATTGAATTCCTTGCAAACCATGGGCGCACATTCTCTAAGCCATTGAAATGCAGGCTATCTATGACAATCTGCATCTTTTCCCTTTGTTCGGCTATGTTGCCTTTTCTGGGCTGGTCATTTTGCGGAAGCTCGAGCAGTTGATCGATCATTTTACGGGCAGCAATTTTTCCCTGCTCAATGATCTCTTCTGTGCTGGCGAAACTGGCTGCCGTATACCCCTTAAGTTCCGGTTCAATATACAGGTCAGTGGCCTCCCTGTTTTGTGTAAAAGACCTGGCATCACTGTAAAATCCCATTTGATATATGATGTCAATGGGGTTAGTCAGTTCTTCTGCAGGTCTTAACCCTTGTGAAACATTGACGCCGATTACAAAATCTGCTCCCATGTTTTTGGCTTCAACCACAGGGAAATTATTCACTACGCCTCCGTCAATCAGTTTCATCCCGTCTCGCTCTACCGTTCTGAAAACGGCAGGGATGGCCATGGAGGCCCGGATAGCTGTAATCAGGTTACCTTCTTTCATGACCACCGCCTCGCCTGTTTCAACGTTGGTGGCTATGCATCTGAAGGGGATGTCCAGTTGGTTAAAATCATTGATGTCGTGAACGTGCAGAAATACTTCATTCAGGGTGTTCCATAGTTGTTGCCCCTCAACGGCACCGGTTTGTAACTGGATTTTCCGGTGGGCCACCGGAACCTCCAGGAAGAATTTTCTGTGGTCCTCCCTTCTTGCAGGATGAATGTAACTCAGATTGCTGCTTCTCGCGAACATTGCTTCCCAGTCCATTCCCAGGGCAAATTCCTCAATTTCCCTGGCTGAATAACCTGCGGCATACATGCCTCCCGCAATGCTCCCCATACTGGTACCGGTAATGTAATCTATTCTGATTCCCAGGCTGTCAAGGACATGCAGCACGCCGGCATGGGCAATGCCCCGTGCACCGCCGCCACTTAGCGTAAGGCCCACAGAGATATCCTCCGGGGAACGCTGCCTGGTCTCTTTCTCCAGGGAAAAACTATGGCCCGGGAAAAGAAAACACATACATATTGTAAGCAAACAGGTGAATCGGTACATTTCTAACTATCAATCAACGTTTAAGAGGTATACAAAATTAATAATAATTGACTGCCAAAAGAATACAGATGCCACGGGGCAGCATATTTTATCCCCGCAAATACCATGCAGGACTATGCGGCAGCAGTAAAAAAACGATTACCTTTACAACGCTTTTTTGACCAATTCCGATATGTAACCATGCTTCGTAATGTTTTCCTTGTTGGTGTGTGGTTTAGTATGGTTCTCCTGATTCCGCTGACGGTATCCGGCGAAGAGGATCCGCCCTCTGTTGTACCCTGGTTTACGGAAGCTGATCTGTTCAACCCGTATTTTGACGGCGACCTTTACCTTGACACCACGCTTTCCGGTTTCCAGCGCTATGATTATTACTCCGGAGATCCTTATTTTTTTGCCGGAAAGGGAAATGTGGGGCATGTGAACCGCTCACTGGCATTTGATATCAACAGGAAGCAGCACTTTTCACTGTATCCTGACAATATCTTTCCGGGGTACACATACTCCATCAGTGACCTCAGGTATTACAGGCCGGATTTCGTGTATTCCGAGTTGTTTTATGTGACCGGTTCAGAAAACGAACAATTATTCACAGCAAGGCATAATCAGCGTTTTCATGAGGATGTCTATGGCGGGATGGAGTACCAGGTAGTAAACTCCCCGGGGTATTACAGCAGGGTCCGGTCAAGGAATGCCAGTTTGCTGCTTACCCTGGATTTCACACCTTCTGATCGCTACCAGGTATTGGGAAGCTTTGTGGCAAACCGGGTGCAAAATATGGAGAGCGGTGGTCTGCAGGATCATCTGGGTTTTGAGGAAGATGAGGTTCGCGACAGCGTATTTCTGTATGATGCTGCCTCACGTTTCCGGGAGTTGGCATTTCGCATCCATCAGTCTTATGAGCCCGGCATTCAACTTGGAAATGACACTTTGGAAAACGATCGTTTCCTGAGCTTTGGGGTGTTAAGGCATTCGGCAGAATACCGGCGGGAGGCATATGTTTTTGAGGACGTAGGGATGCCGTCCCCGGCTTTCTATCCCCATGAAAGTCCTTTCAATGAACAATTTACTTACGATTCTACCCTGGTCCATGTGCTGGAGAACAGGCTCAGCTGGTCCAGCCAGGTTGCCGGTAGTGAAGACAGACGCTTTCCGTTAAATCTCACCGTATTTCTTGCGCATCGCCTGGTAAATATCAGGCAGCCTGACCTGGCCGAACAAGGGGCAGAAGAGCTTTTCAGGAATGAGCGGTTTTCACAATTCGAACCCGGGGTTGAGGTTCGCTCTGATCCGGAGTTGTTTTTGTCAATTGACGGATTTGCTAAATACACTTATGGCGGCTACAACGATGAGGATCTTAGTATTATGGGAGGGATAAATGCCGGCAGGGTGTCTGATGCATCCCGTTTGCGTCTTGAAGCTGCTTACCTGGAGCGGAAGGCCCCCTATTTCTACAGTCGGTTTAACAGCAACTATGTGCGCTGGAACAACGACTTCAGTACCTCACGCACCCTGAATCTCAATGTAAGGTATTCGTGGAATAACCTGTCTCTGAGAGGAGACTATTATTTGCTGAGCCGTCCGGTTTTTTTGAATGCGGCTGCCTATCCTGTACAACTGCCACGTGGAAATGCTGTCTCTGTATGGACCGCCCGGTTATCGGCAGGGTTTGAGCCGGGAGTTTTCCGTACAAAGCATGAGTTGTTGTACCAGTTCATGGATCAACGACATTATGAGCAGTTTCCGCGGTGGATCAGCAATCATTCTTTCTATGCGGCTTTCAGCCTGTTCGAAGAAGCACTGTTTGCGCATTTAGGATTCGATGTAAGGTATAATGCCCCTTATGAGCCGATGGCATATATGCCCATGCTGAGGCAATTTTACCGCCAATATGACTATGAGAGTGACCATGTTTTTCTTGTGGATGCATTTGTCAATGCCCGGATCAGCCGGGCGAGGCTTTTTGTGAAATTTCAGCATCTTGCCGGCCTGGTGTTTGACCATGGTCCGGTATACGACATCCCATTCTACCCTTTACCCGAAGCCATGTTCAAGTTCGGTGTTTCCTGGATGTTTTTCGATTAACAATACCCGGGTCCTGTCTTACCTATAATCGTTATAAATAGGCGGTTTTGCTGCATATAGTGGATAATATTTTGTAAATTTGCCACCTCCGGGAGGTGGTATAACTCCCTATAAATAAGACCCTTTGAAATTCTAACAAACAATAACTATTATGACCAAAGAGAAAAAGTTTATCACGTGTGACGGAAACCACGCGGCTTCTCATGTAGCATACATGTTCAGTGAAGTGGCTGCCATCTATCCGATCACCCCTTCTTCCAACATGGCTGAAAATGTGGATGAATGGGCTGCCGGTGGCAGAAAGAATATTTTTGGTGAAGAAGTCAAACTGGTGGAAATGCAGTCTGAAGCCGGTGCTGCCGGTGCCATGCACGGTGCACTTCAATCAGGTACACTTGCCAGTACGTATACAGCTTCGCAGGGGCTTTTGCTGATGATCCCCAATATGTACAAGATGTCCGGTGAATTGTTACCAGGCGTTTTGCATGTTTCCGCCAGGAGTCTTGCAGCGCAGGCACTGTCTATTTTCGGAGATCATTCGGATGTAATGAGTACCCGCCATACGGGTTTTGCCATGCTGGCCACTGGCAGTGTGCAGGAGATCATGGACATTGCGCCAATTGCCCACCTGGCTGCGATTAAATCAAGGATTCCGTTCCTTCATTTCTTTGACGGCTTCCGTACCTCGCACGAAGTGCAGAAGGTAGAAGAGGCCAGCCAGGAAGAGCTTGCCAAATTGGTTGATATGAAGGCTCTGCAGGAATTCCGCAACCGTGCGTTGAATCCGGAAAACCCTGTTACCCGGGGTACTGCCCAGAATCCTGATATTTACTTCCAGTCAAGGGAAGCAGCCAACCCGTTTTACGAGGTAGTTCCCGATATGGTGGAAGAGTATATGCAGGAAATCTCTAAAATGTGTGGCCGTGAATATCATCCGTTTACTTATTACGGTGCCCCTGATGCAGAAAACATTATTATTGCCATGGGTTCCATCACGGAAACGATTAAGGAAACCATTGATTATAAGATGTCTCAGGGAGAAAAAGTAGGTCTGATCAGTGTACATCTGTATCGTCCGTTCTCTGCCAAATATTTCTTCCGCGTACTGCCCGATACCGTGAAACGCATTGCTGTACTTGACCGTACGAAGGAGCCCGGCGCCAACGGTGAAACATTGTATCTTGATGTATGCGAGCTGTACAACGGAAAAGAAAATGCCCCTGTAATTGTTGGTGGTCGCTATGGACTGAGCTCCAAAGATACCGTTCCCGGGCACATCATTTCTGTATTTGACAACCTGAAATTGCCTGAACCGAAAAACCGGTTTACTGTAGGTATTGTGGATGATGTAACCTTCACTTCCCTGCCGCTTGGTGACAATGTGGATGTGTCGCCCAAGGGCAACTATGCAGCGAAATTCTACGGAATTGGTGCAGATGGTACAGTCGGTGCCAACAAAAACTCCATCAAAATTATCGGAGACACCACCGACAAGTTTGCACAGGGCTATTTCTCCTACGACAGTAAGAAATCAGGTGGTATTACCGTTTCCCACCTTCGTTTCGGAGACAGCCCCATCCGCTCCCCCTATCTGATCAATGCCGCCGACTTTGTAGCCTGCCACGTTCCGGCCTACCTGGAGAAATATGACATGCTCCATGGTCTGAAAAAAGGCGGGATTTTCCTGCTGAACTCCATCTGGGATGAGGAGGAAACCAGAAAGCGGGTGCCCGATCACATGAAGCGTTATATAGCTGACAATGACATTCAGTTCTATATCATCAATGCAACAGAAATTGCAGAACGGATCGGCCTGGGTGGCCGTACCAACACCATCATGCAAAGTGCCTTCTTCAAGGTAACCGAGGTGATTCCTTACGAGAAGTCCGTAAAGGAAATGAAGGATGCCATTCAGAAGTCCTACGGCAGAAAGGGAGAGGAAATTGTGCGGATGAACAACGCTGCTGTTGATGAAGGCGGTAAAGTAATTAAGGTGAAGATTCCGGCCGACTGGAAGAAGGCTGGTAAAACAATCAAACTGAATGTCAGGGAAGATGTACCTGAATTTATCCGCGATATTGTTTACCCCATAAACAGCCAGAAAGGTGATGATCTCCCGGTAAGTGCATTCCGCGGACGTGAAGACGGAACTTTCCCGCAGGGAACCACTGCCTACGAGAAGCGGGGCATTGCCGTGCATGTGCCGGAATGGATCAAGGAAAACTGTATTCAGTGTAACCAGTGTGCCTACGTTTGTCCTCACTCGGTAATCCGTCCTTTCCTCCTTGATGAGAAGGAGATGGAGCAGGCACCGAAAGGCCTTGAGGTGGTTGATGCCAAGGGCAAGTCCCTGGCCGGCCTTAAATACCGTATGCAGGTGAGTCCGCTTGACTGTACTGGTTGCGGAAACTGTGTAGACGTTTGCCCGGCCAAAACGAAAGCTTTGGAAATGAAGCTGCTTGGCGAACAGATGCACGAAGACAAAAACTGGGACTGGATGCACCACAACGTATCTTACAAAGACACCCTGCTTGATAAAAAACAGTCTGTCAAGAACAGTCAGTTTGCACAACCGTTGTTTGAGTTCAGCGGTGCATGTGCCGGATGTGGAGAAACTCCTTACGTAAAACTGATCACCCAGTTGTACGGCGACAGGATGATGATTGCCAATGCCACCGGTTGTTCCTCTATTTATGGCGGGTCTGCTCCGGCAACCCCCTATACGGTGAACAGTGACGGACATGGTCCTGCATGGGCGAACTCCCTGTTTGAAGACAACGCCGAATATGGTTTTGGTATGGCCACAGGTGTCAATAAGCTCAGGGAGCGCATCGCGCGACTGATGCGGTCAGCCATGGAAGGTGAACTGAACGACAATACCCGCGAGGCATTCAAGGCATGGATAGAAGGCAAGGAGGATGGAGAAAAGTCCAAAGAGCTTTCTGCCAAAGTAGTTGAAGTGCTTCAAAAAGAAAAGAATCCGGTTGCCAAAGAGATCCTGGATTTGAAACAATACCTGGTGAAGAAATCAGTGTGGATGTTTGGTGGTGACGGCTGGGCTTATGACATAGGGTATGGCGGACTTGACCATGTGATTGCTTCCGGTGAGGATGTAAACCTGCTGGTGATGGATACCGAGGTGTATTCCAATACCGGTGGTCAGGCCTCCAAGTCCACACCCGTTGGTGCCATTGCCAAGTTTGCCGCTGCCGGTAAGCGCATCCGCAAGAAGGACCTGGGTATGATGGCCATGACCTATGGGTATGTGTACGTGGCGCAGGTTGGTATGGGCGCAAGCCAGAACCAGTTCCTGAAAGCCGTACGTGAAGCCGAGGCTTATCCCGGACCCAGTGTGGTGATCGCCTATTCACCCTGTATCAACCACGGTTTGCGTGGCGGAATGGGTAAAACCCAGCAGCAAACAAAAGATGCTGTGGAAGCCGGGTACTGGCATCTCTTCCGTTACAACCCGCTGCTTGAGGCAGAAGGAAAGAACCCCTTCCAACTCGACAGCAAAGAACCGGATTGGGACAAGTTCAGCGAGTTTCTGAATTCTGAGGTCCGCTTTTCTTCCCTGAAAAAAGCGTTCCCGAAAGATGCTGATAAGCTGTTCAAAGTTGCACAGAGTGATGCGCAATGGCGATACAAACAGTATAAGCGTCATGCCGATATGGATTATGACAAGTAAATCTGCTCAATTATAAGCAGATTCGCTGCATCCAACAGAAAAGGCTGCCTCATATTTGGGGCAGCCTTTTTTTGTCATTGACCACTGTCGGGAGGAAATCCCCGGCGGGAAGGATTATCGCATGTCTTTGTTTTGATGTGTTGATTACAATCTCGGATTGTACGCGGCACTGAAATCTGACCCGAAGGTGTAACTGATCCCGATTGAGCCGGAAACGCTGTAGGTTGTTGCCTGCTGCGTCTGGGCCAGCAAAATATCCTCAATGGGAAGGTCACCGGCAGGGATGGATAGCAGGTCATTAATAATCTCATAATTTGCCTGAAGGTTCAGTGAGAAACCCTGGAAAACGCGAAGACTGATGTTTCCAAAGACTTCCGCCCTGTTGTAGGAGAAATCATGGAAGAAGTGTGAACCGCTGATTCCCGCCCGAAAAGTGCCCCAGGGCTGCTGATAACGGGCAGCAGCTTCCAGCGAATGGCTCCACAGGAATTCTTCATCTTTCTGGAAGATGGTGGTTTCAATATAATTCTGGTAAGCGTATCCCATCCGGTAGGCAAGTGTGATGGAGCGACGGGTGGCTTCGTCGTAAGGGTAGTAGCTGTATTCAATGGCGGGCACCAGCTCGCTGGTAAAGCGGTGGTTGTGAAAAGTGCTGGACCTTCCGCTGGCAAATAACCCCGCTGACCAATGATCATTTATGCTTTTTACCACATAGCTTTGATAGCCATGCCTGTGGGAGGTCCTTTCGATATCACCGTCATCCGTTACAAAGGTTTGTTTGGTGAAATTAAAGTAGGGTCGCATTCTTATTTTCCAGTCTGTGGTAACCCTGTCGGCGAAGAAACCAAAGCGGCTGGATATATTGCTTCGTCTTTCCTCACTGCTGAAATTAAATCCGCCGTAAACCTCAAATACCCAGCTGTTCCATGGGTCTACAGCAGGCTCGAAAGTCTCATCCTGTACACGGGCTTCTTCGTCATAATCAAATTCCACCAAAATCCGGTCGGCCAGGTTGGTTTCTGCAAGGTAGGGAACAAGGCCCACTTTGAGTGCATTGGTGTACCCGCGCCGGGTATCATCTGAGGTATTGGTTGAGGGTGCCCAATAGGTCATTTCGTAATCCATTCCCAAAAATTCTTTGCGACCAATAAATCTTATGGCATAGTTGGTGCCCGCAGATCCTGCCCCATGCCGTGTAACAATAATATGAACGTCCGCTACTTCCTTGTCCCGCACATAATTGACCAAAGGAATCTGTTCCCTGATGAAATCAGTGTCCATCCAGCGATGGGTATCAAGGAACACAGAAATCCGTCCGTTGGAGTTAGTTGACTGGGCGCTCGTTTGCCCGGCACCGAATATGATTATACAAAAAAGAATCAGGGTCGTCGCAAAAACTCCTGCTTTGGGAACGTGATGGGGCATTTTATTGATAAATTTGATTGTTAGCTATAATCGTATTATATTGTTAATCCGTTCATTTTAACGGCCCGTAAAGATAAGAATTATCACAATATTCGTGAAGTTGTTTTAAATTTGCCAGAAGACTTTTTACAATCTCAACAATACAATGAATAAACAGGTAATTTGTTCGATTATTTTCTCTCTCTTATTGTTTTCGCCTGCGGGATCAATTGGTTATGCTGCCGATGATGTGGTGTCCTGGATTTCCTCCAGGGCCCGGCCGCTGAATTCCGGGGGTGATCTGGATACAATGATTGAGATCGCCGGCGAACGAAGACTCGTTCTCACAGGTGAAGCCAGTCACGGAACCCGTGAGTATTATGCATGGCGTGACACCATCAGCCGGCGGCTGCTTGAAGATCATGGATTTAATTTTATTGCGGTGGAAGGAGACTGGGCCAGCCTGTATGAGCTGAATCGTTATGTGAAGGGCAAACCGGGTGCGGCTGCCAGCGCCAGGGAGGTGTTGGAGCAGCTCGACAGGTGGCCATTGTGGATGTGGGGCAATGAGGAGATCGTAGCCCTGGCAGAGTGGATGCGATCTTACAATGAAGACCTGCCTGAAAAGGAGCGTGCCGGTTTTTACGGCATGGATGTATACGATGAATTCAGGTCAAAAGAGGCAGTGCTTGCTTTTCTTGAAACCCATGACCGCGACTTGTACGACCAGGCAAGAAACTACTACAATTGTTTTTCTCCCTACGGGGGCGACAGTTGGGAGTATGCGCAGTCAGTTGCCCGCGGTATCGGGGATGAATGTTCCTCTCATACAGAGGCAGTGTATTCATTGTTTGAACAGCACAGACGCCATTTGAAAGACCTGGCCGGTGAGGAATATTATTATGCCCTGCAAAATGCACGGGTGGTGAAAAACGCCGAGAAGTTTTATCGCAAATCAGTCGCACACCAGGATGCCTCCGCATGGAACAGCCGGGCGCGTCATATGAATACCACCGTGAACTTTCTTTTGGATATATACGGTGAGGATGCCCGTGGAATTGTCTGGGCCCACAATACCCATATCGGGGATGCCCGGTTCACGGAAATGCAGCAGTTCAATCAGGAAAATATCGGGCAACTGGCCAGGGTTGAACATGGTCCTGAAGAAGTCTTCCTGGTCGGCTTCAGTACTTACCAGGGCGAGGTAAAAGCGGGTGCACAATGGGAGGGTGCGATGCAGAGAATGGAGGTGCCACCGGCCCGTTCAGGCAGCATTGAGGCTGTTTTTGAGTCCACCGGGCTGGATGCTTTCCACCTGTTGTTTGATGATGGTGACCGTACGCATGATGGATTTATGGAACCGAGGGGCAATCGTGCCATCGGGGTGGTTTATAATCCCCGCAATGACCATCAGCAAAATTACGTGAACACCATTGTCCCCTTACGCTACGATGCCGTGTTGTTTTTCCGGGAAACAGAAGTACTGACACCTCTTTTCAGGTGAATTTTTCAGCGGTTGGGTAACTACTTCAGGGGCTGTGCATATTGTTTGACATCTTCACCCGTGATCTCTTTATCGCACAGAATGGCAAGCCGTTCAACCACATTGCGCAGTTCACGGATGTTGCCCGTCCAGTGGATTGCCTGAAGCGCTTCGAGTGCATCGCCGGAGAAAGTCTTTGGCGGCATGTTTTGCTCCTGCAGAACTTCATTCAAAAAGTGCTCAGCCAGCAGCGGGATGTCTTCCTTCCTTTCGTTCAGTGAAGGTACATGAATCAGTATGACACTCAGCCGGTGGTAAAGGTCTTCCCTGAAATTCCCTTTTGCAATCTCTTCCTGAATGTTCTTATTGGTGGCTGCAATCACCCTTACATCAACGGTGATCTCTTTTTCTCCCCCTACCCGGGTTATTTTGTTTTCCTGTAGTGTGCGCAATACTTTTGCCTGTGCAGACAGGCTCATGTCACCAATTTCATCAAGAAATATCGTACCACCGTGTGCAAGTTCGAAATTTCCTTTCTTTTGCTTTATGGCTGACGTAAAAGAGCCCTTCTCGTGTCCGAATAGCTCACTTTCAATGAGCTCCGATGGGATTGCCGCACAGTTCACTTCTATAAAAGGTCCTTTTGCCCGGTTGCTGAGCTCATGCAGCCATCTGGCTACCAGTTCTTTCCCTGTGCCATTCTCTCCTGTAATAAACACCCTGGCATCCGTCCCTGCCACACGCTCGATCATGTCCTTGATCTGACGGAGGGCGTCGGATTCTCCAATCATGTCATAGGTTTTGCTGACCTTTCGTTTTAACACTTTTGTTTCTGAAACAAGCTGGGTTTTATCCATGGCGTTCCTGATGGTGATCAGCAGACGATTGAGGTCAAGGGGTTTGGCGATGAAATCGTAAGCGCCCTTTTTGATCGCTTCCACGGCGGTGTCGATGGTGCCGTGTCCTGAAATCATCACCACAGTGACATCCGGATCCTTTTCCTTTAACTTCTCCAGCAACTCGATGCCATCCATTTTGGGCATCTTCACATCACAGAGTATCACATCGTAAGGGCCCTGTTCCATTTTTTCGAGGGCCTCAAAGCCGTCTTCAGCCAATATTACTTCGTACTTTTCATAAGCCAGGATCTCCTGCAGGGTGTTGCGGATACTGCGTTCATCGTCTACAACCAATATTTTAGGCATCTGTGGTGTTTTTTTATTCAAAGATAAAAGAAAAGGAGATTCCTTCGATTTTCCTGACATCTGACCGGGCCATGGCGGATTGTATAAACTATGAATGCCGCATCCACTTCCACAACTCTTTGTAATCGACCTTTTTTCCGTACATCAGAATGCCTGTCCGGTAAATTTTTGCGGCAACCCAGGTGGTGAACATAAAACCTGCAATCAGCAATGCGGCCGACAGGGCCAGCTCCGGATAAGAGACACCGAACGGTATACGGGCCATCATGATCACAGGTGAAGTAAAAGGGATCATCGAAAGCCATAATGCCACCGTGCCTCCCGGATTGGTGATGACCATCTGTGTCATGATCAGTGCAAGCAACAGGGGGATGGTGACGGGCAGCATAAACTGCTGGGTGTCGGCTTCATTATCCACAGCGGATCCAATGGCTGCGAAGAGGGCGGCATATAACAAATAACCGCCCAGGAAGTAAAAAATAAAGGAAAGCATCATCACCGGGATATTGATGGCTGAGATCCCTTCTAAGAGCTCTCCGGCCAGTGTGTCATGTTGCTGGATGGCTTCTCTCCGGATCTGCAGTTCTTCCTGATTGAGTACCTGCCCCCCGGTTACGAATACTTCTTCATCCGGGGTAAACCTGAACATTTCGGGAGCGGCAGCCTGAAATCCGCTCACGATAGCCAGGGTGAGAAACACCCATATCAGAAACTGTGTCAGTCCGACCAGTCCGACCCCGATGATCTTTCCCATCATCAGCTGAAAAGGTTTTACCGAGGAAACGATGATCTCCACAATGCGGCTGGTTTTCTCCTCCAGCACACCCCGAAGCACTTGTGATCCGAACAGGAATATAAAGATATAGATCAGGAACCCGCCCACAAAGCCCAGTCCCATGCTGATCTCAGGGTAGTCGGTCATTTGCTCCCCGTCGTCTGATATGCGAATGGCCTGGATATTCACCGGAGATTCTATGGAGCGCAGCACCTCTTCGTCTATGCCTGCCGAACTAAGTTTCATGCTCTCAAACTCAAGCTTCAAAATGTTTTCTATCAGAAGCTTGGCATTGAAATTCACTGATTTTTCTGAAAATAGCCGGAGGCTTGACGGGGCCTGAAACGCCACTTCCGGGATGTGGAGTACTGCATCAAAACGTCCGTCGTGCATCCGTTCGATGGCATTGTCAATATCTGTGTCGAGGGGTGTGAAATATATGTTGTCCCTGTCCCGGAAATCCTTTGCGAAAATACCGCTGTCATCCACAATGGCGACGGAGTAATCACTGTCGGATAGCTGGGCCAGCAACACCGGTACAATAACAATGGCTGCCATGAGAACAGGTCCCAGGATGGTCATGGCCACAAAGGATTTTTTTCTGACTCTGCTGAGAAACTCACGCCGGATGATGGTTGCGATTTTACTCATGTTGGCTCATTTTTACTGCTGTCCGGCCTGAATAAACGGTTCTGTTTTCTTCCTGTTCCCGGTCGGGTATTCTCCGGTGACCTGTTTAATAAATATATCGTTCATGGTAGGCGTCAGCTCCCTGAAAGAGGTGAGTTGCCCGCAGGTAAACAAAGATTGTAAAAGCTCATTGGGAGTGGCCTCCTTGGTTATCCTGATCCGGACGGTCAATGACTGAAGACGCTGCTCAGTATTCACCAGCTGAAACCGGCCATCAAGTACCTGCTCAACTGGGGTATGAACCCGCTCCAGTTCTGCTTCGTAAAGCCTTGTGGAATGACTTTTCCTGACCTCCCTGACATCTCCTTCCAGTACAAGTTTTGACTTGTTAATCAGGGCGATATGGTCACAAAGCTCCTCGACCGAGCCCATGTTATGTGTCGAGAAAATAATGGTGGACCCCCCTTCCCTTAACCTGAGAATTTCATCTTTCAACAGGTTTACATTGATGGGGTCAAAGCCGCTGAAGGGTTCATCAAAGATCAGCAACCGGGGCTTATGCAACACGGTGATAATGAATTGCACTTTTTGCTGCATGCCCTTGGAGAGCTCTTCCACCTTTTTTCCCCACCATGGCATCAGGTCGAATTTCTCGAACCAGCCGGTGAGAAGTTTCCTTGCTTCCTGTCTTTTCAAACCTTTCAGCCTGGCAAGGTAAATTGACTGCTCGCCCACTTGCATCTTTTTGTACAGGCCCCTTTCTTCCGGCAAATAACCTATCCGGGAAACATGTTCGGGCCTCAGCGGTTCATTGTCAAAAAGGATGGTGCCCTGATCCGCACCGATAATCTGGTTAATGATGCGTATCAGCGTTGTTTTTCCGGCTCCGTTGGGCCCGAGTAATCCGAATATGCTCTGATCGGGGATGTGCACACTTACCTGGTCCAGCGCCCGGTGGTCTCTGTACGTTTTGGTTATATTGTCCGCCTCAAGTAGTGTGCTCATGAGATAACATTAGTTAAACGCGGCTTTCATGCGTTCGAAAAAGCTTTTGTCACCCTTTTTGGGTTTTGGCTTGAAGTTCTCGGATTCATCCAGTTGCTTCAGGATTTCTTTTTCTTCTGCACTTAGTTTCTGAGGTGTCCAGATATTAATATTGACAAGCAGGTCACCCCGGCCATAAGAATTTACGGACGGGAGCCCCTTGCCTTTCAGCCGCAACACTTTTCCGGGCTGGGTGCCGGGCTCAATTTTAATTCTGGCCTTCCCTTCCAGTGTGGGGACATCAATGCTTGTTCCCAGGGCCGCCTGGGGGAAACTGATATGATGATCGTGCAGCAGGTTCATTCCGTCCCGGACAAGCTTGCTGTCAGGTACTTCTTCCACGAGCACAATGAGGTCGCCGGGAATCCCGCCCCTCGGGGCAGCATTGCCTTTCCCGTTCAGCGACAATTGCATTCCTTCCTCTACCCCGGCAGGAATGTTGATGCTGATCACTTCTTCATCCCTGACGATACCGTTGCCGTAACAGGAAGAGCATTTTTCATCAATGCTCTGACCTTCTCCGCTGCAACTGGGACAGACCGATGCGGTCTGCATTTGTCCGAGAATGGTATTGGTAACCCGCGTCACCCTGCCGGCCCCGTTACAGGTTGAACACGTCCTGAAAGACTTGCCGTCTTTGGCGCCGGTTCCGCTACATGGTTTACAGGACACATATTTATTGACCTTGATCTTTTTCTCGGTTCCTTTCAGGACGTCTTCCAGGGTCAGTTTTACTTTAAGCCTCAGGTTGGATCCTTTATTGGCACGTCTTCCGGCCTGGCGTCCGCCGGCCCCGGTGCTTCCGAAACCACTGAAACCGCCTCCGAAGGCACCACCAAAGATATCACCGAACTGGCTGAATATGTCGTCCATTGACATACCGCCTCCGCCAAATCCGCCACCGCCGAACTGACTGCTGGTTCCGGCGTGGCCGAACTGGTCATAGCGTGATCTTTTCTCCGGGTTGCCCAGTATCTCATAGGCCTCGGCGGCTTCTTTGAACTTTGCCTCGGCCGTTTCGTCATCGGGGTTCTTGTCCGGATGGTATTTCAGCGCCATCTTCCGGTAAGCCTTTTTGATCTCTTCCGGAGAGGCGTCGCGTGAGATTCCTAATATTTCGTAATAGTCTCTTTTTGACATAGTTGAATCCTTAGTTGGCTACCACGACCCTTGCGTGACGAATTACTTTTCCGTTTAACAAATACCCTTTCTGCACTTCTTCGACCACTTTGCCTTTTTGTTTTTTGTTTTCAGCCGGCACATGGGTGATGGCCTCATGGTAGTCAGTATCAAAATCAGCCCCACTGGCGGGAATTTCTTCAACGCCTTTTTGCCTGAGGATGGTCTTGAATTTGTTGTAAATCAAAACAACTCCCTCCAGTTCTGCATCTTTTTCCTGCTGTTGACCGGCATTCCGGCTGGCTCTTTCCAGGTCATCCAGGATGGGTAAAAGGGCGGTGATGATTTCTTCAGCTGCCGTTTTGGCAAACTCTATTCGTTCTTTGTTGACCCTTTTGCGATAATTATCAAACTCAGAGAACAGCCGCAAAAACTTTTCATTGGCTTCAGACAGTTTGTCCTGCTGATCCCGGAGTTGTTTTTCGTATGCTGCAATTTTGTCTGACTCCGCATCCTTTCCGGAATCCTCCGCCTCTTTTCCGCTATTTTCCGCTCCCTTCCCGGGGTCTTCCGCAGCTGTATTATCTTCCTTTGTTTCTTTTCCTTTTATATCTTCTTTTCTCATCTCCGAAAACTGATTTTTTAAATTATACGAACTGCCACAAAGCCTATCAAAAGCTTTGCCATAAAGTCCCTGAAAGCCATTTTGTCAGGCTAAATTCTGCGAATATCTGCTCCCAGCTGTTTCAACCGGGTGTCAAGGAACTGATAGCCGCGGTCGATCTGCTCAATGTTGTGGATAATGCTTTTCCCTTCTGCACTCAATGCTGCGATCAGCAGTGCAACACCGGCCCTTATATCCGGCGAGGTCATTTCCAGAGGCTTCAGCGGGTATTTCCTGTCCAGCCCGATTACCGTGGCGCGGTGGGGGTCGCATAGAATGATCTGTGCGCCCATATCAATAAGCTTATCTACGAAGAAAAGACGGCTTTCAAACATTTTCTGGTGAACCAGTACGCTTCCCCGCGCCTGCGTGGCCAGTACCAGCACCACACTGATCAGGTCAGGAGAGAAGCCCGGCCAGGGCGCATCGCTGATAGTAAGTATGCTTCCGTCAATATAAGTATCTACTTCGTAACTGTCCATTGAGGGAATAAACAGGTCATCACCGCGGTGTTCCAGCTGAACCCCGAGTTTGCGAAATACTTCGGGAATCATTCCCAGTTGTTCGTAGTGCACCCCCTTGATGGTGAATTCGGATCGTGTCATGGCAGCCATGGCAATAAAGCTTCCGATTTCAATCATATCCGGGAGCATACGGTGAGTACAGCCTCCGAGCGACTCAACCCCTTCAATGGTCAACAGATTGGACCCTACACCAGAAATTCTGGCGCCCATGGAGTTAAGCATTTTGCACAGTTGCTGGAGATAAGGCTCGCAGGCCGCATTGTATACGACTGTCGTTCCCTTTGCCAGGGATGCAGCCATGACAATGTTGGCCGTCCCTGTAACTGAGGCTTCATCGAGCAAAATATGGCATCCCTTCAGGCCTTCCCCGTGGATTCGATAGAATTGGTTCTGATGATCGTAGGAGAATTCGGCCCCCAGTTTTTGCAGACCCAGAAAATGGGTATCGAGACGCCGCCGCCCGATCTTGTCTCCCCCCGGTTTGGGAATTGCTGCACGTTTGAACCTGGCCAGCATGGGGCCCACGATCATGACCGAGCCCCGAAGCTGGGATACTTTGCTGCGGAAATCCTCACTATCGATGAAATTCATGTCAACATCCCGGGCACAGAATGAGTAATTATGGTCACTCAGTTGTTTGACCCTGACACCGAAGTCTGATAATAAATCAATGAGTTTGAGCACGTCCCTGATCCGGGGAATGTTTTCGATCACAACCTCACCGGCCGTAAGCAATGTGGCACAGATAATCTGCAGTGCTTCATTCTTGGCCCCCTGGGGGATGATCTCGCCTTTCAGCTGTTTTCCGCCATTAATTTCAAAAGACCCCATAGTTCACAGAAATTTACTGATACAATAAAGACAGGTATCCGGAACCCGATGTCCCGGTGGATCAATGATACAAAAAAATGGTTAAAACGGGGGGGGTGAATCCCATTATTGGTTTTTCCGTCCTTTGTTGTAATTCCTGCTTCCTCCGCCCCTGTTGCCCTGAAATTTTCTCTTCTTTGGTTTCGGGGCCAGAATCTCGGTGGGTTCACTAAGCTTGATGTTGTCCTGCAGCTTCAGCCTTCCGTTGGACAGTGTGTTCAGGTGTTCGGCGATCTCTTCATCCGTCACCGAATCACGGCTCCAGGTCAGGTAGGACTTTTTCAGATGGTTGGCGATAAGCTTAACGAGGGTATCTTTGACTTCGCCCTCCTCCATTTCGCAGGCTTTTTCGATGATCCTTTCAATGTGCCTGCCGTAATGCTTATATGTCACATTATTGGATGCATATTCAAGCGGTTCCGGTTTGCGGGTGAGTATCTCCCTGGAAGGAACGGGGTAGGGGGAGTCTACATCAAGGCGGAAGTCAGACATGATAAATAAATGATCCCAGAGCTTATGCTTGAAATCGTTCACGTCGCGCAAATGGGGGTTCAGCTGACCCATCACATTAATTGTGGCCCTCGCCAGCTTATTACGTTTTTCCCGGTCTTCCACGCTGATGATATATTCAATCATCTTCTGAATATTTCGTCCATATTCGGAAATATTCATCTTTGAACGTTCGCTGTTATATTCCATACGGTTGGTTATCGGATTATCTATAGAAGATTCTCTTTACCTGAAGTGTGTTGTACTGTAATCAATGAGGTAAATAAGGCAATAATATCGGTTGGTGTTTTCTTTATGTGATGCAAAGGTAGTAAATATAATTCAGAAAGGTGGCTTACCCCATGATTTTCAGTCTTGCGAACTTCAGCAGCAGCTGCTTGTTGCCGGTTCCTGCAAAAGCAACGGTGGCTTTTGCGTTCTGTCCGCTGCCTTCAATGGTCACTACGTTGCCCAGGCCAAAGCGTTGGTGTTTGATTTCCATCCCCGGCTTCAAAACTCCCGGCTCAAGAATGGCAAACCCGCTGTTGTCCTCGTCTTCTGCCGCCGCCTTGTTTGTTGTGGTGTCTGACGCTTCAGTTATTCTCCTGAAATTTTTCCTGCTTTCTGCAAAGCTCTCACTTTTTGCCGGTTTTTTCTTTCCGGGCAGCCGGGTGGTCATTTGATCAATGTATTCCGGATCGAGTTCATCAATGAAGCGGCTTGGCTCACAAAAGTTGAAATTGCCGTACCGGAAACGTGTTTCGGCGTAGGTGATGGTGGCCCGAGTCATGGCCCGTGTAAGTGCCACGTAAAACAACCGCCTTTCTTCCTCCAGCTCAGACTGGCTGTTGATCGACAGCTGTGAAGGGAAGAGGTTTTCTTCCACTCCCGTAATGAATACATAGGGAAATTCCAGCCCTTTGGCGGCATGAATGGTCATCAGCGATACCTTGTTGGAATCGTCATCCTTTTCCTGTTTGGTGTCAGCGTCGGTCAGCAGGGCAATGTCCTGCATGAATTCATCGAGTGTGCGCAGGGGAACTTCTGTTTCACCTTCTTCCGGGCTGCTGACAAAATCCTGTAATCCGCTCAGTAATTCTTCGATGTTTTCCCGGCGGTTGATGCTTTCGGGGGATTCGTCCTCAAAATAAAACTTGCGAATTCCCGATTTGTTGATCACCAGCTCACCCATTTCAAAAGCAGTCAGTTTATATAGCCTGGCAGAAAAACTTTTGATCATGGTGACAAATTCAGCCAGTTTTCTTGCGATGCCTGAGTTGACCGTTACACCGTTACCGGACGGATCCCCGGCTATTTCCCAGAGCGATTTGCCCGTATCACCTGCTGCGGCCACCAATTTGTCAACGGTGGTGGCACCGATCCCCCGGGCCGGGAAGTTCACGATCCGCAAAAAAGCATCTTCATCCCTTGGGTTGATAATCAGCCTGAAGTAGGAGAGGACATCCTTGACCTCCCGGCGCTGGTAGAAAGACACGCTGCCAAAAATGCGGTAGGGAATATTCAGCCTCCGCATCGCCTCTTCCATTGCCCTGGACTGTGCATTGGTGCGGTACAGCACGGCAAATGCACTGTAGGGAAGCTGGTGTTGTTGCAGCAATTCGAAAATACGGCCCGAAACCCAGGAAGCCTCTTCGCCCTCGTTGGTGGTTTTCATCACCTGGATTTTTTCACCGGCCCCGTTGCTGGTCCAGACGGTTTTGTGGATCTGGTTCTTGTTGTGAACAATCAGGCTGTTGGCCGCGGACACAATGTGTTGGGTTGAACGGTAGTTCTGCTCCAGCTTGAAAACTTTATGGTCGGGGTAGTCGCTTTTGAAATTCAGGATATTCTGGATGTTGGCGCCCCTGAAGGCATAAATGCTCTGTGCATCATCACCTACTACACAAAGGTTTTCGTTGTTGGCCGCCAGTTTTTTGACAATCAGGTACTGGCTGAAATTGGTGTCCTGGTACTCATCCACCAAAATGTAATCGAAGCGCTGCTGATACTTATATAATATGTCGGGAAAGTCGCGTAGCAGCACATTGGTATTAAACAGCAGGTCGTCGAAATCCATGGCCGAAGCCCTGTGCAGTTTTTGCTGATAAAGGCTGTAGATGAGTCCGAGTTTGGGCTTCCTCGACTGGAGGTCGTGCGATTGTATTTCGGGATCTTCGTTATAATCGGTCGCGGAAATCAGGTTGTTTTTTGCATTGGAGATCCGGTTGAGCACATATCCGGCCGCATAGGTTTTATCATCCAGGTTCTGTTCCTTCACAATCCCCTTAATAACCCGTTTTGAATCGGCTGTATCATATATGGTAAAATGAGACGGGTAGTCGAGGTAGCTTGCTTCTGCCCGGAGAATACGCGCAAAAATACTGTGAAATGTTCCCATCCACAATCCCTTGGCTCTGGCCGGATCAATCAGGGATGCAATCCGTTCGCGCATTTCACGGGAGGCTTTATTGGTGAAGGTAAGGGCCAGAATATTGAACGGGGGAACGCCCTGATTCAGCAGCCAGGCTACACGGTAGGTCAGCACCCTGGTCTTTCCGCTGCCGGCGCCCGCAATGACCATCACCGGTCCTTTCGTGGTTTTTACAGCCAGTTGTTGCGGCTCATTCAGATCTTTAAGGAAATTAGCCATATAGGTTTACGGTGAAAAAACAGGTTTTAGGATTGGTTATGATTAGGGAGAGCAAAGATAGGAAAATTGTCCCCGCTGAAAATTCCGTTTCCTGAAATACTTTCTATCTTTACCACCCCAATAGTATCAATAGTACAAACCCAATTGTTCAATAAAAATATCAGTACCAATGAACTCAGCCAAAGTAACATTTTTTCGCACTGTTTTACTGCTTACGCTCTTTATGATTTCTTTCGGAGCAAAAGCACAGGTATCCAATGAAAAACTTCTTGAAAACCAGGAGCAGTTGATGGAAATGATCGGTGACATCAGGTATCGTTTTGATGTGATGGAGAAAGTTGTTGATGATGTGATGTGGCACAAGGTCGTAGGCGATGTGGCCTATATCGACAAATTATTCATGGCCGGCCCGCCACCGCGTGGGGCAGAAGAAGCAACTACCCTGCGGGGCTCCAACCCGATTAAATTCTGGACCTATGTCTTCATCCCGAAAGACATTGACCCGTCAAAGGAGTACCCCCTGCTCGTTTTCTCCCACGGAGGGGTGCACGGTGATTTCAATACCTATTATACACACATCATCCGGGAGCTGATGGCCCAGCAATATATTGTGGTGGCACCGGAATACCGCGGAAGCACAGGGTATGGTAAAGGCCACCACCAGTTGATCGACTACGGCGGGCTGGAGAACGATGATGTGCATGAAAGTATGCTGATGATGCTTGACAATTATGATATTGTGGATCCTGACCGGGTCGGCCTGATCGGCTGGAGCCATGGCGGAATGATCTCACTGATGAACGGCTTTGAACATCCCGATGCCTACAAGGCGATCTTTGCCGGTGTACCTGTGAGTGACCTGGTTGCCCGGATGGGCTACAAGCGACCGGCTTACGAAGAAGACTGGTTTGCTGCTGACCACCACATCGGGGAGGGCGTCCATGAGAATCTGGAGGAGTACCGCCGGCGCTCTCCTGTATATCATGCCCATAAACTGGATGTGCCCCTGCTGATCCATACCAATACGATCGATGAGGACGTACACGTACTGGAGGTGATGAACCTGGTCAAAGAACTGAAGTACCACAACCGGGACTTTGAATACCGGGTATACGAGGATATTCCCGGAGGCCATTCCTTTGACCGGATGGATCACCGCACTGGCAGAGATATCCGTTTTGAGATCTATAAGTTTCTGGAAAACTACCTGGAGCCACCGCGCCCGTTCCGCAACGTGGAGCAAATGGAACGCGCTGCTTACAGGTTTTAAGTCGGGGCTTGCGCCCCTCCGGTTAGTCGGGGCTTGCGCCCCTCCGGTTAGTCGGGGCTTGCGCCCCTCCGGTTAGTCGGGGCTTGCGCCCCTCCGGTTAGTCGGGGCTTGCGCCCCTCCG
>SKUN01000032.1 GCA_007129945.1 Bacteroidales bacterium | reverse complement strand
CGAAGATCAGCATCCCGGGAGTAAGCAGAAAGCCTGTACTGTGCCGTCGCAGCAAAAGAATTCCTGTGATGACCATGACAGGAAGTAAAAAACCCAGGTCAACCACATATACCGGGTTGGTTGTGAGCCCGGCCATAGGGACTGGCTCCAGCTGTTCGCCTGCCAGGGCACTGGGAATAATCTCTGATAGCCACACGACAAAAAATAAGGCGGCTGAAGAAAGAAGTACCAGGCCAGGTAATCTGACCCTGGCCTGTTTTTGAAAGACGGAACGAAAGCGTTCAGGATCAACCAAAACAATACCGCCCGCCAAAACCCATACCGACATGGCGATTATGCCCACATGGGCCAGAAACCAGCCACTGAAGTGCAGCGAGGTGGCATATATCAGATAGGAGTATGCGCTGTAGATGAGCATACCGAGCCATAGCATATAGGCCCGCACCGATCCTCTTGCAATCAACACGGTCAGCACCAGCATAAACGGATAGGCAAGAAATAGGTTAACCCCGTCCTGGCCCATGGCCTGGGCCGCAAGGTTCGATGAATCAGCTGCATAAGCTTCCCCGAATACCCCTCCTGCACTGGCAGCCATGGCAAGCAGTGAAATAATTACCGATATCCAAATAAAGAGCCGTGTCATTTCGTGGATTTTTTTCGCGTTTTCACATAAAGATCCCCGTTGGTAAACGGTACTCCAAAAATAAAATTATTTTCCATATCCTTTTGGGGCGTTTGCATGACTGAGCTATGCTATTATAGTATGGAAAAGTAACGAGTTTTTGGATATGGCAATTTAATCCCGTAATATTGCATATTCAGGTACAAAAATCATAGCCAGACTTCTCATGGACGACAATAAAGTAGACATGTTCATCATGTCAAAGGGCAAATACTTCAAAGATTACCACCTGGAAGTGATCCGGGATTCGCTCAGAAAAATGGATGACAGCCGCAGGGTGCTGCTTCAGTCCCTGAACTTTCACGATCCGGTGCTGATTCTGATAATTTCAATATTGGTAGGCTATCTTGGTATCGACAGGTTTATGGTGGGAGATATCGGCCTGGGTATATTGAAGTTGATCACCCTCGGCGGACTGGGTATCTGGACGGTGATTGACTGGTTTCTGATCATGGGGATCACCCGGAATAGGAACTTTAAGAAAATCATGCCTTATTTGTAGATGCGCGCGGATGACTGCAATACCTGCTCCCAAAACCATTCACAGAAAACCATCCCGGAGTTTCACTGATTGATCAACATCAGGGCTTCCCGGAAATTGGAAGCAAACAATATGAGTACGGCAACGGCCAGACCCAGGTATTGCTGCGTGTTGAAACGGACGGGGTTATGAATCTTTTCCGGATTGGTTTTAAACAACGCTTTTATTTCGAACCTGGAGATATTGTAGGTCGAAACCGCCATTAAGGTATAAGCAGCCAGTTCATAAAGTCCGCTCCGCTGCAGGACAGCCAGCGACGGACCAATTCTTTCATCCATGGCAAAAGTGAATGAATTTGAACCCAGTATCAGGCCGTACAACAGGAACCAGATTGGCGGGATTAAATACCCCAGCGGCAAATTGTTGATCCTGAAAGAATAGTTAAACCCAATGATGAAGGATCCCATCAAAAGATTGACCACAAATATTCTTATCATCTCCCTTCCGGCATCCGCTGAAATGTCGCTGCCGGCCAGTTTCGATGCCAGGCTTGTGTCTCTCATCACCCCTTCAGAAAAAAGGTAAAAACTTAAAAACCAGGCCGCTGTGAATATTATCAGCCCCATCAGGTAAAGTCCGGCGAACCTCACCAGCAGGTGCTTGCTGCTAATCCATTTTTTCATTGTTGTCCGGTTTGATTCAGGAAGAGTAAATCGACTTATGCCGCCAAAGTATCGGGCCAAAAAATTAAGCCACGAATACTTCGCACAAACATACATGTTTTTCATATAAAACAAAGGATATTTTTTAATTTCTTCCGGCCCGGGGTTGGGAATATCTGCCGAGGGGTGGGAATGCCGGACAGGACCGGGATCGCCTGCCAAGGGGTGGGAATGTCGATTCAAATTCCGAACTTCTTCTCCAAAGCTTTGGTCCTGTAATCAAAAATGGCCGCCAGCTGCCGGCGGATCATGACGCGGTTGGCAATGGCACCCAGGAAGCCCATGGGGGGCTTGTAGGAAACAATGTCTTTCATCAGCACCCCGCCTTCAACTTCTTCGAGGATGTGCTGGTGATGCCACATCGAATAAGGCCCGGAGCGCTGCTCATCAACAAAATAGCGCTTTTCCTCCACCTGGGTGATCTCGGTGACCCACCGCATTTTAATCCCAAATAAAGGCTTTACATTATAGGTGATGATCATGCCGGGATACATTTTATCCGGAAGGTCTTCCGAAGTGATGTCAAACCCCATATGCTCCGGGGTGATCTGCTTCAGGTTGGAAGGACGGGATACAAAATCCCAGACCTCATCAAGGCTGGCAGGGATGAACTGTTCTTTTCGCAATTGATAAAAAGCCATGGATGTGATTGTTTATTGTGGGTTAACCGACTCTCAGCGACGACATCCCCCCGTCCACTTTCATCACTTGCCCGGTAATCCATCCGGATTTGCCGGAAAGCAAAAAAGCAGCCATTTCCGCAATGTCGCTCACTGCTCCGACTTTTTTCATGGGATG
>SKUN01000176.1 GCA_007129945.1 Bacteroidales bacterium | reverse complement strand
GGTTAGTCGGGGCTGACGCCCCTCCGGTTGTTAGTTCCGGCGCTAAAGCGCCTGATAGTTGTTGGTTAGTCGGGGCTGACGCCCCTCCGGTTGTTAGTTCCGGCGCTAAAGCGCCTGATAGTTGTTGGTTAGTCGGGGGCTGACGCCCCCTCCGGTTGTTAGTTCCGGTGCTAAAGCGCCTGATAGTTGTTGGTTTCCATGGCCCGTGTGAACTAACAATCAACAACCGCTTGGGCCGTTTACCAGTCCGTTAGTCTTTTCCCATCACTCTGCCCATGAGAACCAACAACTGTATATGCCGTTTACCAGTCCGTTAGTTTTTTCCCATCACTCATCCCATGAGAACCAACAACTGTATATGCCGTTTACCAGTCCGTTAGTCTTTTCCCTTCACTCATCCCATGAGAACCAACAACTGTATATGCCGTTTACCAGTCCGTTAGTCTTTTCCCATCACTCATCCCATGAGAACCAACAACTGTATATGCCGTTTACCAGTCCGTTAGTCTTTTCCCTTCACTCATCCCATGAGAACCAGCAACTGGAGAGGCGTCAGCCCCGACTAAGCCTAACCCTCGGGGGTCCCCGGGGGTTTGACTGACTCAGGTCAGGGCCGGTCAGGCATACGGGGAGCGGCAAAGGGGTGTGCCGCGTTTGGCTACGGAAAAGTTGCCCGAGGAGTAATAAGATAAGTGCAACCAAAGCCATGGTCTGCATCAGCTGGGCAAGTACAAGGTATTCAAAATCAGTGTGCTGGTGATTCTGGAATGGGGTGCCGGGGATCATGTTATTTGTAAAAGGGTGGGCATGTTCCACCATGACGCCCTGGCCGGTGACGTGGTAGTGCCAGTTGGCCAGCTGGTTGTGAAACAGCAGCAGGACCGCCGGCAGGGCGATCAGTATCCATATTCTGTGCCATTTCCTTTTGTTCATTGGAGCTGGGAACTTATTCTTTTAATGAGTTATACCTTCTTTACCCGATGACCAGGCGCTATTGCAGGCAACCTTTACCTGACTACCAAACAACCTTGCCGGCCACAATGTTCGCGCATTCGATAAAAAAACCGGGGCTTACCGTGATAAAAACCGGGGTATACCGAAACTGTTTTCTGGTTATCTTTACCGGCAAAAATAATCATTCAACACCTAATTATCTGTATAATGGTAAGAATCAGCACATTGATTTTGATTTTTTTAACAGTCGGGCTTGCAGGAAAGGTTTTTTCCTGCACCAGTTACCTGGTGACACCGGGGGCAACAGTTGACGGGTCGAGCATGATCAGCTATGCGGCCGACTCCCACATACGTTATGGTGAGTTGTATTATCGTCCGGGCGGCCCTCAGCCCGAAGGCTCCTATTTTCAGGCCTATTACCGGGGGTCCCACAAGCCGCTTGCGAAGATTCCGCATCCGGAACATATTTATACGGTAATCGGCTTTATGAATGAAAAGCAGGTGGCCATTGGGGAGTCCACCTTTGGCGGGCGGCAGGAGTTGTTTGATACCATGGGGATGATCGATTACAGCAGCCTCATGATGCTGGCCATGCACTGGGCTTCGGATGCACGTGAGGCCATTCGCATCATTGCTGAGCTGGTGGAGGAATACGGTTATTATAGTTCCGGGGAGTCCTTCTCCATTGCCGATCCCAACGAGGTCTGGTATATGGAGATCATTGGTAAAGGCGTGGATCTGCAGGAAGATGAATTCGGTGGCTTTTACAATGCCAATAAAGGTGCGGTCTGGGTGGCCAAACGCATCCCTGACGGGTATGTTTCTGCCCATGCCAATCAGGCACGGATTACCACCTTTCCCCAGGCAGATGAACCCGTTTCCATTACCAGCGCCCAATTTGACCGGCTGCATGATCCGGAAGTCCGGGTAGTCTATGCGGAGGATGTCATTATTTTTGCCCGCGAACAGGAATATTATGAAGGCCCTGACCAGGAGTTCTCCTTCGCCGATGCCTATGCGCCCATTAATTTCGGGAAGGCCAGGTTTTGTGAAGGAAGAGTGTGGAGTATGTTTAACCGTATCTGCGGTGACATGGATCAGTACTTTGACTATGCCATGGGATATGACATGGAAAACCGCATGCCGCTTTATGTGAAGCCGGAGGAAAAATTATCGGTGGAAGACCTGTTTGCGTTTAAACGTGATTACCTGCAGGGAACGCCCTTTGACAAGTCACAGGATGTGGGCGGCGGTCCGTTCAGCAGTCCTTACCGCTGGGTCCCTTTGCGCTGGGAACACGATGGGGAGATGTATTTCAACGAACGAACCACGGTCACCCAGCAAACCGGGTTTTCGTATATCGCGCAGCTTCGGGGCGATTACCCGGATCACATCGGCGGAATCACCTGGTTTGGGGTGGACGACACCAACATGACGGTGTATGTGCCCATGTATGCCGGGATTCGCCGGGGGCCGGATGCTTACCGGGAAGGCTATGGCAGCATCCTGGAATATAAGGATGATGCGGCCTTCTGGGTGTTCAACAAGGTGGCCCACTTAGTGTACCTGCGCTACAGCATGAAAATTGAGGATGTGCGCAAGGTACAGCGTTCGCTGGAGGATAAGTTTCTGGCTTATGTGCCGGTGATTGACGAGGCGGCTACCTCCTTGTACAAGGAGGATCCGGAACTTGCCAGGGATTTCCTGACGGAGTTTTCCGTGAATATGGGCAAT
>SKUN01000196.1 GCA_007129945.1 Bacteroidales bacterium | reverse complement strand
TTGCCACTGAGCGTATCCCTGTGGATGTCGTCGCCATAGTGGCCATGTCTGTACTGGTGGTGAGCGGCGTACTGACCCCCCAGCAGGGGGTTTCCGGCTTCAGCAATTCAGCCACCATTACGGTGGCTTTCATGTTTATTCTCAGTACGGCATTGTTCAAATCGGGAGCGGTGGTTGGTATCGGGAACCGGATTGCGGTACTTTTCAAATATAATTTCTGGATAGGGATTTTTGTCACAATGTTGACTGTTGGTGTTATTTCTGCCTTTATCAACAACACCCCCGTGGTGGCCATTTTTATTCCCATCCTGGTCGGGGCAGCGGCCCAGTCTAAGTTAAGCATTGCCAAAATGCTCATGCCCCTGTCTTTTGCCTCCATGTTCGGGGGGGTATGTACCCTGATCGGAACCTCCACCAACATTCTGGTCAGTGGCGTAGCTGCCGAAAATAACCTTGAACCCTTTTCCATGTTTGAGATGACCAAGATGGGCCTGATCTTTTTTGGCGTGGGATTGCTCTATATGATGCTCATAGGTATTCGTTTGATCCCTGACCGCGGATCGGATGACGGGCTGATGAAAAAATTCGGGATGGGAGACTATCTGACGGAAATTGTGCTGTTGGAAAATTCCGCATCAGTGGGAAAATCCATCAAAGAATCTCCCCTGGTAAAGAAACTGGATCTGGATATACTGGAAGTAAACCGCAAGGGCAATGCCTTCATTATGCCTTCCGCAGACCTGATACTTGAGCGCAGCGATGTATTAAAAGTTCGTTGTAACGTGGAAAAGATCAAGGCCCTCAAAGAACGGGAGGGGATTGCCCTTAAGAGTGATGCCAAGTTCAAATCACTGGATGAGTTAGCAGGTGATAAAAAGAAGGACAGCCGGGTTGTCTTTGTGGAGGCGGTGATTGCACCCAATAGCCCATTCGAGGGAAGGACGGTAAAGGAACTAAGCTTCCGGCAGAAGTACGGGGCAACCGTGCTGGCCATCAGGCACCGGGGTGAGCTGATGCGGGATAAGGTAGTGGCTACCCAGTTGCGGGCGGGAGATACGCTGTTGATTGAAGTGGATAAGGATCATTTACAAAACCTTCAGCAACTGGAGCTGCGGGGAAGAAATACTTTTCTGATTGTTTCCGAGGTGGATTTGCCCGAATACAGGCGGGATAAGATGTTCACCGTGGTTATGACCATAATCGGTGTCATTGCACTGGCTTCTTTTAACATTCTTCCCATCATGATGGCAGCCATCATCGGTGCCATGTTTTTGGTCCTGACCCGTTGTATCAGCATGGAAGAGGCCTACCTTGCCATCGACTGGAAGGTGATTTTTTTGCTGGCAGGGGCCATCAGCCTGGGAGTAGCACTTGATGTAAGCGGAACTGCCAAATTGCTCAGTATTTTATTGATTGATGTGGTTGGAGCACTTGGACCGGTGGCTGTACTTTCATCCCTATATATCATCACCAGTTTGCTGACCGAATCAATGAGTAACAATGCCAGTGCGGTGCTTCTGGCGCCCATTGCAATTGCAACTTCTGTTGAGCTTGGGTTGGATGCTCGTCCGTTTCTGATGGCTATTGCTTTTGCTGCCTCCTCCAGTTTTATGACTCCCGTGGGCTATCAGACAAATACCATGATTTATGGTGTTGCTGGTTTTCGTTTCTCAGATTTTATCAGAGTAGGCGCACCGCTAAACCTGATTTTTTGGGTTTTGGCCACGTTTTTATTGCCGGTGTTTTTCCCTTTTTGATGCAGGAGCTTCACAGTCCCGCTTGTTTATCATGGGGCTGTTTAACGTGACAGGCCAACCATTTTGTCCAGCAAAAGTGTCAGTTTTACGGTTAGTTTTTTTCTGTCATACTGCTCAGCCGACTGATCCAAAGCCGACAGGTCTTTCTTTTTGAAACGTGCAGCCCACTCCAACAGTATTTCCCTGCATCTTTCGGCGTCATGAAAATCCACCGTCACACCACTGCGGGTTTCATGAATGATCTTTGCCGCATCTCCCTCAGGAGGACCGATACACAGCACGGGCCGCCTGAGCCCCATATACTCGAACAGCTTACCTGTGGTAATTCCCATCACATTCGGGGTATTGTTTAAAGGAAGAAGCAGGATGGCACTTTCCGCTGCATGGGCCAGGGCCTTGCGGTGCGGAAGGGGTGGGGTAAATGTGGTGTAGGGCATAAGCCCTGCATCCTCCAGGCTCTTTCTCACCGTGATATCTGTTTTGCCGGTCAGCCGGATATGCAAATAGTCTCTGAAAAAAGAATCTTCTTTCACCAGCGCCTGCAATACCTGCCAGAGCATTTCCGGGTTGCGGTCGGCATTCATGGAGCCCAGATGGGTGATCCGGAACCGCTCATAATTGAATTCCGGCAGCCCGGAAAAATCATCGGGGTCAAATCCGTTGCTGATCACCTCCACCTTTCGCTGGCCGATGGCTTCCAGGCCAAGGGCGCAGTGCCGGCTGACGGTGGTCACGGTATCTGCCCGGGAGAGTACTGTTTTTTCCAGGTTTTGATGCCGGCGATCTGCCCACCCGGAAAGCATCAGCTTGTCGTGATAATCAATTTGTGTCCAGGGATCACGGAAGTCGGCCAGCCAGGGAATCCCTGTCTTTTCTTTCAGGTTGAGGCCGATCAGGTGCAGGCTGTGGGGCGGGCCGGTTGTAACCATGGCATCCACCGGATGTTTTGCCAGCCACCGGGTCAGAA
>SKUN01000169.1 GCA_007129945.1 Bacteroidales bacterium | reverse complement strand
TCGGCAATCACGTGTCCGGCAATTGTTCGAATGCCGGCTGATTTTACGGCTGATTCCCATTGCTCAAATACGTTGATAAGGGCCAGCGTGTCGTGCATCATGGCTGATCCGAGGCTGGGGTCACCATCTCCCCTGATGTATAAGTTGCCATGCAGTGTTCCGTCCGCATCAATATACCCGTCGTATTCAAGGGTGGTTTCAAACCGGTGATCGTGTCCCAGCATCATCATGGCCGAGGCAGTAGTCAGCATTTTTTGGGTGGATGCGGGAGTAAGCAACTGATGGATGTTGTGTGCAATGATATCACGGTTGTCTGTTATATCCTTCACATAAACACTCCAGTTTGCATGCTTCAACGTTTCCTGGTTGCGGTAACTATCAAACTCTCTGAATAAAGGTGACCTGTTTGGTGAGTCAGCGTTTGCAGGGATAATCGTTCCGAAAATCAGGCAACAGCATCCCCAAATAAGTAATTGGTGCATAGTGCTTGGAGGTTAATCTATTTTTAAAGGAAGCATAATTACCTGCCAAAAACAGATATGTTGAAATAATTTCCGGGGTTTTCCCGCATATCTTTAAGCAGGGCATCCAGCTGGTGCATTGAGGACTCCATGTTCCTGTAAAGCGTATCGCTGGTCAGGAGCATTCCGGCAGATCCCTGCCCCTGGTTGATCTTTGCCAGGATTCGGGAAAATACCTCAACCGACTCACCCGCCTGTTTCAGGGTTTGTTTAATTTCAGCCGCACGCATATCCCGGCTGACTTCCTCAAAATTGTCCAGTATGGCCGATAGCCGTAATGATTCTTTTTCAAATGATTCGCCTGCCATTTTTGTCAGGGCTTCCATGTTCTCAAGCGTATTGTGCATGAGTTGCATGCTTTCGGCAAGGTTTGCCCTGTTTTGTTTGTCCAGCAACTGGTTCACAGCCAGCAAAACGGATTCCATTTCGTCAATCAGGCTCTCCGTCCTTTCCCTGAGGGGCACTATAAAAGACTTAACTTCCTCGGTCATGGATGGTTCTTTTATCCCTTGCAGCGTATCTCCGTCATTCAGCAATGTTTGATGATCGCCCAGCCTGATCTGGATCTCTTTGGAACCGACAATGCCGGGGCTGGCAAGAAACGCAACTGAGTTGGCGGGGAGATCAATCTTCCGTTCCACCACTGCAGTGACCACCACCCTGCCGGATCCGTCGGGATGGAAACGGATACGCTCCACCTGGCCGACATTTACCCCGCTGATTGTAACGGCGTTTGTCTCCATCAGTCCGCCCGTTTCATCGTAAATGGCATGCAAACGAATCTGGCGGGAAAAAATATCCGTTCCTTTCAGGTAGTTAAACCCCCATACAAAAATGAACAGGGTGATAATCAACAATATGCCCAGCTTAACCTCTCGCTTGATCTTCAATGTAAATAAGTTTTATCTGTTTATTACTCCTGCTCACTGCTGAGCAACCGGATGGCTTCAGAGGCACTGATCCTTTCATTGTTTCTGAAAGCCACCACAAACGCATCTTTGAACCCGGCATCCTGTATCTTCTGCTGGATCCTGGCTGCTTCCTCAAGGGTGGTTTCGTTGCCGACGGTGTATTTGTAGAGGCCTTCATGATGATACCATGATACATTGTCCAGCCCGTTGAATGAGGAATCATCAGGATCTTTTTTTTCGGAACTGGCAGCAAACTGTACCCTGAAGGAAATGTCGCTGTTGCTGTTAACCTGATCCGACCGGCTGGTTTCAGCAATAGGGGGACTTTCAGCACGACCCTGTGTCCGGGATGAGTTCTCTGAATGCTTTGTCCGCGCCAGCGGATATTGACCTCTTGCGGCATCTTTTGCATCCTGATTTTCTTTGTACTCACGGAAAGCCCTGAATATGGCAGAGGCAATATGGGCCTGACCTGTTTCAGACACAAGGTATGCTTCTTCTGCGGGGTTGCTGAGAAATCCGGCTTCCACAAGAATGCTGGGCATCGTTAAATTGTAAAGCACCAGGAAGCCCGCCTGCTTTACCCCCCGGTCAATCCTTCTTGCCCTGTCCCTGAACTGGCTTTGAACCAGTGATGCCATTTCCAGGCTTTGTTCAAGGTGTGCATTCTGATAAAGTGCAAAGATGATGTTTGCCTCGGGAGAGTCCGGGTCAAACCCGTCATATGTCTCTTCGTAATCATCCTCGTAAAGGATGGCCCTGTTTTCCCTTTTGGCCACTTCCAGGTTGGCCTGGCTCCGGTGCAAACCCATGACAAATGTTTCTGTTCCCCTTGCCCTGGGAGAAGATGCACTGTTTGCATGGATTGAAATAAAGAGGTCTGCGTTTTTCTCATTGGCAATCTGTGCACGCTCCTGAAGCCCGACAGAAATATCGGTTTCCCTGGTGAATATGACATTCACATCGGGCAGGTACTCATTGATATACTCCCCCAGTTTCAGGGAGATTGCCAGGGTTACGTCCTTTTCCCTGGCCTGGCGTCCGATTGCCCCGGGTGCCCTGCCCCCGTGACCGGGGTCAATGACCACCGTCCAGTTTTTTTCCGGTTGCATGCCCGTAGCGGCAGCAGGTGTAGCGGCCAACAGGAGTAATATACCAAAAACCAGGGGAAAACGTTTCACTAAAAATACACGAATTTTAATTAGTTTTGCCATGCTTTTCCGCTGTTTTTATGTGCTTTATTATTAGCGGGATGCAATACTACAAAAATAACATTTATCACTTTGCGTGCAAACTTCATATTCAAGTTTTTTATACTGT
>SKUN01000033.1 GCA_007129945.1 Bacteroidales bacterium | reverse complement strand
TTTTACCCTGCTTTCGTGCTGAGCCGGATGAATCCTTCCCTGATCGTCAAAGGGATAATCCATCAGCACAACTCTCAGGCATTGTTGCGCAAATCCCTTGTGGTTTTCCAGTTTGCCATCTCGGTATTGCTGGTAACCGCCACCATTACCGTACAGAACCAATTGCGTTTTCTTCAGGATAAGCCCCTGGGATTCAACAAGGAAAACCGGGCAGTAGTTACGCTGCGGGGAAGCAGCAGGCAGGGAATAGAGACCCTGGAGAACACTTTCCGTCAAAACCCTTCGATAACCGGTACAACCAAGGCCTTTTCCATCCCCGGAAGGGAATATAATGTCAATGCCGTGAGAATAGAAGGAGAAAGCGGCATGGAGGAGGCAGTGATCGCCGTCAATTACATCGATTACAATTTCTTTGAGATGTTGCAGATCCCCCTCTTGTCGGGAAGGGCATTTGAACAGGAAATGCGTTCCGATGCAGCGCAGGCTGTCATTATCAATCAATCTGCAGCCAGGGCCTTTGGCTGGCATGAAAATCCCATCGGCAAACAGATCCACATGCAGTTTGACCAGGAGGGTCAGCCGGGAAGAATACTCAGGGTAGTCGGAGTCACAGAAGACTTTCACTTCCTGACCCTGGAGAACCCCATCGAACCCCATATGCTGATGTTGCCAGAAACCCCGGCTACCTATCGCCATATCATCGTACAATATGATTCCGGCCAGGAAGAAGCAGTCCTGGACTTCCTGGACAGCTCCACCCGGTCTTTTGACACGGCCAATCTGCCCAATATTGCCGCACTGGGTCACAGTTTCAGCCACCAGTTTGACGAAGAACAAAAACAGGGCCGGATTTTTGGCACTTTCGCGGTGGTCACCATCATCATCTCCTTCCTCGGATTGTTCGGGCTCTCTTCTTTCATGACAGAACAACGCAGGAAAGAGATCGGCATCCGGAAAGTCCTTGGTTCCTCTTATTTCAGCGTTCTGGCTTTGCTGTACAGGGAGTTCTCATTGCTGATCCTGGTGGCAGTGGTCATCGCAGCCCCTGTTTCCTGGTTCCTGATGGACAAATGGCTGGAAGCTTTTGTGTACCGGATTGATATGTCTGCCATACCGATTATCCTGTCTGCCGCAATCGCTTTTGCCGTTGCCATATCCACCGTCAGCTACCACAGCCTGAGAGCTGCGTCCATGAATCCTGTAGATAGTATCAGAAGCGAATAAATGTACAACGTCACAACTGTGTGCCGGAATTATAATTTTACCCAACAACTACTGCCATGGTCACCCACAACCTGAAAACCGCCTACAAACACTTCCGGACAAACTGGTTCTTTTCCTTCATCAACCTCTTCGGACTGGCAACCGCCATGGCCGTCTGCCTGGTCATTTTCCTTTTTGTTGCTGACGAACTCCGGTTTGACCGGTTTCATGAAGACGCAAAAAACATTTACAGGGTTTCCATAGAGATTGATATGCAGGGCGACATCCGCCAGGAAGCGGTAAGCAGCTATCCCATGGGTGCCGACCTTCTGGACTATTTCCCGGAGGTTACCGGCATGACCCGGTTGTCGCACTGGTACGCTCCGGTTATGGTCTGGCAGGACGACAAACATTCCAGCATCAGCCATGCCCTCTATGCCGAAAGCAGTTTCTTTGATGTTTTTTCTTTCGATCTGACACAAGGCAATCCGGCCACCGCCCTTGAGGAACCGTTTTCGGTGGTCCTCACCCAGGACCTGGCTGAGGAGCTCTTCCCCGGAGAAGAGGCCATGGGGCAAACACTAAGACTGGACAACGAGGAGCGGCATTATGCCGTTACCGGTATTATTGAAAATTGTCCCCCCAACAGCCACATCCGGTACAACATGCTGAGGTCCTACCCCTCACTGCTGGAAACATCTTCATCCAATTTTGATGAATGGGATGCGAATATCGGCATAATGACTTACCTGGTGGTACAGGAGGGAACCGACATGGCATTGCTGAAGGAGAAAACCCGGGAGCTCACCTACGAAAAGGTGAATTACAAATTTGAAGGCATGGGTGTCACCCTGAGCCTGGACTATTTTCCCGTCACAGATATCCGTATGCAAAGTCAGTTTTCCAATGAAATGACGGAAACCGGTACCCGGACAAAAGTCTGGCTGTTTTCAGTGGTGGCCGTTTTCGTACTTTTCATTGCCGGTTTCAATTATGTTAACCTGACCATTGCGAAATCAGGCAAAAGGGCAAAAGAGGTGGGGATCCGCAAAGTGCTGGGCGCACATAAAACCACCCTGAACAAACAATTTTTCACGGAAACACTGTGCATGACATTTCTCAGTTTCCTGGCAGGACTTCTTCTGGCGGAGTTGCTGCTCCCTTCATTTAATCAGCTCCTCAACACCAGCCTGAGCCTGGGAGCCGCCCCCTGGTGGACCTGGCCGGCAATCTTTACCCTTTTTGTTGTCGTTTTCGGCACACTTGCTGCCCTCTATCCTGCATGGTTCATGTCTGCCTTTCAGCCGGCTAAAATCCTGAAAGGTGAGTTCTGGAACAAACCCGGACGCTTTCAGCCACGCAACCTCCTTTTGGTTTTTCAGTTCATGGTTTCCATAGGCCTGATTGTCAGCTCCCTTGTCATTTATATTCAGATCCGGCACATGCAAAGCATGGACCTGGGGTTCGCCCCGGAAAACCTGGTGGCAGTCGGCACAGACAACTTAAGCGATGCAGAATTATTCCGCAACACCCTATCGGACTACCCATGGACAGTCAGCCAAAGCATCGGTTCAAGTTTCCCCGGAGGTCCGTTTCACATGGAAGGAATCGCACCTGAGGATGTGAGTCCGGGGATAATGGCCCAAAGATTCTGGGCCGACCAGGAACTGTTAAGCACGATGGATTTCAATTTACTGGATGGACGATTCTTTACCCGGGCCGACGGCATGGAAACAGAGAACGTACTGGTCAACCAGGCCCTGGTGCGCAAGTCAGGGTGGACAGACCCCCTGGGGAAAATCATTGACCGGAATGAGGTGCTTTACACCGTGATCGGGGTGGTGGAAGACTTTCACCTTCAGTCACTGCACCACGAAGTGGAGCCCCTGATGATCAATGCGATACATAGCAGGCACAATTATGCGGATCAAACATGGTACCTGCTGATCAGGTACGACAATGCGGACAGCGGCGAAGTGCTCAGGCAGATCAGGCAAAACTGGGAGAATCAGTTCCCGGCCACGACGCTGAATTATTATTTCATTTCAGATTTATTGGGTGAACAGTACCAGGATGAGAGAAATTTCGGATGGCTGTTTACAGGGTTCACCCTGCTGGCCATCATCATTGCCATGTTGGGAGTTACAGGACTGTCATCCTTCATCATTCAGCAGAAACAAAAGGAAACCAGTATCCGGAAAGTGCTTGGAGCTTCAGTCACCTCGATACTGCTGCAGCTGTCCGGAGGGTTTATCAAATGGGTCGGAGTAGCTGCCCTGGTCGCCCTGCCCCTGGCTTACTGGTATATGAACAATTGGCTGGCAGGCTTCCCCTATGCAATAGCATTTCCTTACTGGACACTGGCTGCAGCTCTCGGGGGAATGATGCTGGTTGCTTTTGCCATAGTAGGGATGCAGGCCTATAAGGCTTCAAGGGTCAATCCGGCAGAAGTATTGCAGTCAGAATAACCCGGCAGGCCAGATACGCCGGAAAACACAAACCTGAAGTCAAGATCCCTTAAACCAATGACCATGTTACATCACCATATTAAGAATATCATCAGGCAAATCAGGCAACAAAAAGTCACCTCCGTTATCAACATACTGGGCCTGGCCCTTGGGCTTGGCATCACCCTGGTCATCTGGATTTTTGTACTCCATGAGTTAAGCTATGACAAATTCATCACCGATCACGACCGAATCTACCGGATTCAAAGCACCGCAAGCATGGGCGGCGGATCTTCCCAGCAGTTGCCAACCGCCATGTTCACACTTGGAGAGACCCTGATCAGGGAATACCCGGAGGTAGACGACCTGGTAAGGTTCAGCAGCTATTACCACAGCCCTGAAGTGGTCTTTGAAGAGGAGAGCACCACCCTGAACGAAATCATGTTTGGTGAACCCGGGTTTTTTACCATGTTTGACTTTGAGCTGCTGGCCGGCAATCCGGACAATGTCCTGGAAGATCCTTCTTCCATTGTGATCAACGAAACAAATGCCGCCAGGCTGACCGGTGATCCGCTGGACGCGATAGACCGGATGATCACCATTCAGGGCCGGACTTACCGCATCAGTGGCATCATGAAAGACCTGCCTGAAAACACCCATATGGCTTTCAATGCCTTTTCGCACTTCGACAACCTGCCAGCCGGGGCAAAAGAAGGCGGTCTGAATTTTTATACTTATGTCAAGCTGTCACCGGGCACGGATATCCGCGAATTTGAACAAAAAATAAACGCCACTGTGGCTGACATCATCGAAACCAACCCCGTTTATGAGGGCATGCAGTTTCATGTGGAGCAGGAGGTAATCAGGCTGGGGGATATCCATTTACATTCAGACCTGGTCTGGGAAATGAGAGATAACGGGAAGATGCGCAATGTGATCATCTTCGCCCTGCTGTCATTTTTCATTTTGTTTCTGGCCATCATCAACTATATCAACCTGGCCACTGCCCGGTCTATGCTCAGGTCAAAAGAGATCGGGATCAGGAAGGTTTCCGGAGCCACCAGGGCCGGATTGGTCCGTCAGATCATGACAGAATCATTTTTTACCATTGCCATGGCTTTTGTGGCAGCCTTTGTGCTGAGCGAGATTTTTTCACAGTTTTTCAGTCAGCAAATGGGCGTACACCTGAGCATAGCCACCCTCTTCAGCTGGCAGGGATTACTGGCTTTGTTGCTCATATTCAGTATCACATGCTTTCTTTCTGGGCTTTACCCCGCTTTTTACCTGGCTGCATTTGATCCGGTCAAAACCCTCAAGGGTGAAGTGGTCAAAGGAAATAAAGGATCTGCTTTCAGGCGGGTACTTGTGGTATCACAATTTGCCATTACCATTTTTGTCGCCAGTTCACTGATCGTAATGATCAGTCAGCTCAGGCATATGCAAAGAAGCGACCTGGGGTTCGACACGGAAGAGGTCATTATATTGCGAAATCTTTCGGGAAGCATCTGGCAATCGTTTCAGGCTGCCACAGCCAGGCTGGAGGCCATCCCCAGGGTTGAGACGGCAGGAGGAGGAAACTTTATATACGGCGGAGGAAACCGCATTGACCTGATCACCGAGTCGGGGACGGACCCCGAATCAGGCGTGCTGGCCGACATCATCACCGTTGACCACGGTTTTCTGGACGCCATGGGCGTTGAGCTGCTGGAGGGACGGAATTTCTATGCCGGATCAGAAATGGATGTGCAGAGCGCTTTCATACTCAACGAAACAGCCGTGAATGCACTGGGATTCGACGAACCCATCGGCAAGCAGCTTGATTTGTTTGGCATGCAGGGCCCCCTTATTGGTGTGGTGAAGGATTTCCACATGAAATCCCTGCACCAGCCCATTGACCCGCTGGTCATGAACTATGCCCAGGTGGGCTTCCCCCACATCTACCTTAAAGCCCTTCCCGGTGAGTATGAACCGCTCAGGGTGGCCATCACGGAAGCCTTGCATGAATTTGACCCGGCCTATATCCCGGATATGGTTTTTCTGGATGAAAACATTGACCTGCTCTATCAGCAGGAACAGCGCACAGCAAGCCTGCTTAAAGCAGGGGCCATCCTGGCCTTTATCATTTCGCTACTCGGCGTTTATGGGCTGGCCGCATTCTCGGCCGAGCGCAAGGTCAGGGAAATTGGCATCCGCATTGTGCTGGGCGCAAGTTTGCGTAACCTTTTGTGGCATTTCAACAGGGAGTCGGCATTGCTCTCGGGCATTGCCCTGATCATCGCCGCACCCCTGGCCTGGTTTGCCATGAACCAATGGCTCGACAACTTCACCATCCGCGTAGACATGCATGTTTTTTGGTTCCTCTTACCGGGCGTGGTCATTCTTTTGATCAGTTCACTGATCATCAGCATGCAGGCCTATTATACCATCCGGGCCAACCCGGTAGAATCACTGAAATACGAATAAGTTTTTCTTTTCGTAACTTTGCCGGATCCGGCACTCGTAGCTTTGCCGGACCCGGCAGCCGCCGGGACATTCCAAACTACAGCAAGGATGTTTCCATTTCGAGGCAAACCCGTGCAGTTCGAAACCTTTCGCCTCATGTTCCGGGCATTGAATTACCGGAACTACAGGTATTACTATGCCGGTCAGAGTGTGTCCCTGATCGGGGTGTGGGTGCAGAACATCGCCATGAGCTGGCTGGTTTACCGCCTCACAGGCTCCGCCCTCCTTTTGGGAACCATTGCCTTTTCCCTGCAGATCCCGTCGCTGTTCATTGCCCCCTTTGCCGGCGTACTGGCCGACCGGTGGGACAGGCGCAAGGTGATCATGTACTCCCAGGTACTGCTCATGCTGGTGGCTTTTATGCTGGCCTGGCTGACACTCACCGACCGGATCAACGTTACCTGGATCATTGCCATGGCCCTTACAAACGGGGTTATTCTGGGGTTCGACACCCCCTTTCGCCAGTCTTTCGTTCCCGACATCATTACACGTCGCGAAGACCTGTCCAATGCCATTGCCCTGAATTCTTCCCTCTATAACCTGGCACGTTTCGTGGGCCCGCCCATCGGCGGAGTGCTTATTGCCCTTGTGGGAGAAGGCTGGTGCTTCTTTATCAACGGGGTCTCTTTTGTTACAGTCATTGCCGCCATGATGGCCATGCGGATCCAAAAAGTCAAACGATCGCCGCGTTACGGATCCATATTTGCCCAACTACGTGAGGGGGTCAGTTACGCATGGACATTCCGGTCGCTCCGATACCTGATCACCCTGGTAGCCCTGAGCAGTTTTTTCGGCCTCCCGTTCCAGGCCCTGCTGCCCATTTTTGCAGCTGACGTGCTGGGGGGCGGATCTGAAATGCTGGGTATCCTCACAGGCGCACTGGGAGCCGGGGCACTCACCGGCGCATTCTTTCTGGCCTCAAGAAAAAACATTCACAGCATCCCCGGAATTACCCTGAAAGCATCCCTGATGTTTGCTGTCGGCTTGTCGGTATTTGCCCTTTCCTCGCTTACCCTGCTGTCGCTGATTGCCATGGTGGTCACCGGATTCGGGATGATCGTTCATTTCAACAGCACCAACACCCTGATACAAAGCATTGCCGATGAGGACAAGCGGGGCCGGGTAGTTTCCCTCTACAGCATGACCTTCATGGGCATCACCCCGCTGGGCAGCCTGCTGGCAGGAAGCGTGGCGGAATACATCGGGGTACCCTTCACCGTATTTGCCTTCTCCCTGGTCTGCCTGGCTTCCGCACTGCTGTTCGGCAAACGCCTTCGCACCGTCTACACCAGCCTGGCCCGTAAAATGATCAGCCACAGAAAGTAACGTTTGATCCGCCGGTAACATATCGTTGGTTTGTTGGGTGCGCCCTACCAGTAACATATGATCCCTTCGGGATCAAACCAACCAACAACTGCCTCGGCCATTTACCAGCCCGTTAGTCTTTCCCCCTGACGCCGCCCGTGAGAACCAACAACTGGAGGCGCACAGCGCCGACTAACCAACAACCGCTTTGCCTCTTCTTGTGTCTACGGGCTACCCCCACCGTTCCTCATCCCATGAGAACCAACAATGGAGGCGCGAAGCGCCGACCAACCGGAGGGGGCGATAGCCCCCGACTAACCGGAGGGTGCGAAGCACCCGACCAACCTACTTGATCCTTCCGTGGTACTTCTTCAGGTAAAATTTACAAAAGGAATGGAACAGGTGCATGTCGTCTTGATCCAGCATCATCAGCCGTTCCATAATGCGACGGTGAATAATATGGTCATCAGGTATTTCCACATCAGACAAGACCTGCAGGGCTTTTTCCTTTACCACATTCAGTTCATCGGCTACCACCTTCTGTTCACCGGCTTTGACCGGCCTCTGATGTTCCGGGGGTATATCCAGGGTGAATTCCGACAATGCGGAGGCATACACCATCACCGCCTGGGCCAGGTTCAGGGAAGGATATTGACGGGCCATGGGGATGGTCGTAAGCAGGTCGCATTGATCCAGCTCCCGGTTCGACAGGCCGGACTCCTCTCCCCCGAAGGCAATCCCCACACGGCGGAGCAGATCGCCTTTGTTTTTGAGAATCGCCGGCAGCTCATTTAAAGGATGCCGGTCTTCACGAATGTTGCGCTTTTTCGCCGCCGAACCGATCAGCAAAGAAAGGTCTGCGGCAGCATCGGGCAGGGAGGAGAACACCTCCGCACCCTCCAGAATATCCAGTGAGCCATGAGCCGTAGCAAGCGCCCTGTCTCCCAGGTGGTCACATAAAGGGTTAACCAGCCGCAACCGGTCAATCCCCATGGTCTTCAGGGCCCGGGCAGCCGCACCCACATTCTCTTCACGCGCGGGCGAGCTGAGTATGAATACAATCTCCACTTCTCTGTCAGTTTAATAAACCAATACCTTCCTGAATACGGGGCCATCAGGGCCGGTAAGATGAACAATATACACCCCGGGCGCTAAATCCGCCACAGACAGCTCCACCTCATCTCCGGCATCGCCGGGCTGCATCTTACGCTCATAAACTATTCGGCCGTCAATGCCCTTCAGACGAATATTCTCCACCCTTATCCCGGAAGGCCAGCTGACCGTCAGGCTGTGCCTGACCGGATTCGGGAAAATACGGATCCGGTCTGAAGCCGGATCTTCTGCAGAAACAGGGGAATCAAATACCGCCGTGGCCACCATGTCTCCACGCATAATGATTTGTGCAAGGGCATTGTATGAATGTTTCCCGTCAATTTCCCAGTGGCTCATCCTGTAACCATGGGCCGGAGTAGCCATTACCTCCACCACATCACCCACCTCGTGCCTGGAAACACCGTCTTTCGGGAAAGTATGCCCGCCCCCGTGCGGCACAACGCGGATCTCAAGCGCCAGGGGCTTTTCTTTGAATACGGCTGTCAGTGATACCGGGCCTTCCACCGTAAAGACATAGTCAGGTGATTCATGGACCACTTCCCCGTCCGCCTCCCAGTGAGAGAACAGGTAATCACTTCCGGGCAAAGCTTCCAGCCTTGCCTCTTCGCCCCGGTAATATTCGCCATCTCCTGATATCCGGCCGCCGATCAGCGGATCCACATCCACCAGGACCCTGTAAAGCGGCACATAAAAATGCGCCACAAGCGTGTCGGCCGAGCGAACCGGGTAATCAAATGCAGGCATCACAGATACCACCGCATTGCCTTTGCGCCAGTTCAAAAAGTCCAGGTTTTCAGGGAGGCTTGTTTCTATGGCAGCCACACTTCCATGGTCATACACCCCTTCCCCGCTTTGTTCACCAAGGTTTTCCGGCTGAGACCCCAGCACAATTTCATATTGCTCAGGGGCAAAAAAGGCGGTGAAATTCAAATCATTGTTCATTGTGATCATTTTGGCAAGACCGCCGGATGTTTCCTCCCCATCTTTTTCCCATCTGACAAAACGGGCATTGGAACCGGGCGCTGCCTGCAGGATCACTTCCGCCCCGTCATTAAACAGGTACTTCCCTTCCCGGGGATGGGTAATTCCCGGGCCTTCACTGTCAATATTCAGGTTATATGTAACCGGACCCTCCTGAATCATCCCCGTAACTTCAGCTGAAGCGGCAGACATTTGGGCAGGATCCGAATAAACCGCACGCGCATCATACCGGTAAGCCCCCACAGCCAGCCCCTTGTCCGTGTAGGACAACTCATCCGGATTTGTACCCGTATACACGGACTGCCCGTCGCGGTATAACTTGTATCCCTCCAGCACAGGGCTATGCTTCCCACCTGATGGTTCAGCAGGTTTTTCCCAGGTCAGGCGCACATAGTCCGTCCCTGTTGCGTCCACAGCAAAATTCCGTGGCGGGGGAAATTCGGCATCATACCTGCCTTCCACACTGACCGCGTCCAGCAAAACACCCCCGGAGCCCCCCGATGAAGCCAGAAAAGCCAGCTGAAAACCCTCAGCAGCTGCGGGTAACTCAACCTCCTCCAATATCCAGCCACTGGCCGGTGCATCAAAATCTGCCAGGATGATCCAGGATTCATCCCCGGATTTCCTGAACTTAACCGTCAGTGCCACATCTTCAGGATCATTTTCCATCCCGCCAAGAAAAAAAGACAAAAGCCCATAATCATAGCTGCCATACTGCAGGGGCGGGCTCATCAGCCGGGTTGCCGATTCCGTATCGCCATTGCCGGGGTAAAAACCAAGCGCATAATCCCCTACGGCAGCTGAATCAGGTAAGTGTGCAGGATCATCCGTAACGATCCACGATACAGACCCTTCCGTAAAAACCTCATCCCAGCAACCCGAAAGGCGCCCTTCCCGGAAATTATCAAAAAAAGGCAGCGAATAAAAATCAGGGCACGGAGCAGTCAGGGCAGCTTTGGTGCCGGGAGAATAACCGGGAATATTATCGAATGACCAGGCAGAGAAATAATAATTCATCCCCGGATGAAGATTTTCTTTAACCAAACTGGTATCGTAGCCCAGGTAAATGATT
>SKUN01000023.1 GCA_007129945.1 Bacteroidales bacterium | reverse complement strand
GGACATCCTGATGGCCATTGCCGGAAAGCTCGGAGATGAGCCCCCGGAAGCTCAGGCCGGCCAGGAGGTCACAGCTCCCTCATGGGGCGGCGGCCGCGATGAAGAGCGGCAGAAAATGTCCACCCTGCGGAAGAAAGTGGCCGAGCGGCTCGTATCGGTCAGAAACGAAACCGCCATGCTGACCACCTTCAATGAAGCGGATATGACAGCCATCATGCAGCTTCGTAATAAGCATCAGTCAGCCTTTGTGGATAAATACGGATTCAAGCTGGGCTTCATGTCTTTCTTTGTGAAAGCCCTCACCGGAAGCATCCCCCATTTCCCACTTGTCAATGCCCGAATCGACGGCGATCATATCATCGTACCCGATTATGCTGATGTGGGGATTGCCGTGAGCACACCCAAGGGATTGATGGTACCGGTCATTCGCAACGCCGAACAAATGACCCTTTCCGGACTGGAGGAATACATCAATAAAATGGCCGAAAGAGCCCGGAACAACAAGATAAGCATTGAGGAACTCAGCGGCGGGACCATTTCTGTCACCAACGGCGGGGTGTTCGGCTCCATGCTCTCCACCCCCATCCTGAACCCTCCGCAGAGCGCTATTCTGGGCATGCACAAGATCATGGAACGCCCGGTGGCCATTGACGGCAAAGTGGAGATCCGCCCCATGATGTACCTGGCCCTGTCGTATGACCACCGCATCATCGACGGAAAAGAATCGGTCAGCTTCCTGGTGAAGGTCAAAGAAATGCTGGAAAATCCGGCCATGCTGCTCACCGGGGGCAAAGACCCGGGGGCTGCACTTATGGGCCTCTGATCACTCACCGGATTTTGACCAATTCAACGGCCCCGGGAGATTCTGCCAACCCTGGCAGGTCTTACCGGCCCGACAAACCAGCATTTGTCATTCCGGCCACAATGACTCAAACAGGCCCGAAAAATCATACATTTTGCTCAAGTTGAGCAAAAAACACATAAACTGGTATGGCACTGATAAAACCGATCAGGGGGTTTCATCCCCGTTTTGGAGAGAACTGTTACCTGGCAGACAATGCCACCATAATTGGTGACGTGGTCACCGGCAACAATTGCAGCATCTGGTTCAATGCCGTGGTCCGCGGCGATGTCCATTACATACGCATCGGCCACAACGTGAACATACAGGATGGCGCCATTGTACACTGCACTTATGAGACAGCCCCCACAAACATCGGCAACAACGTATCGATTGCCCACAGGGCAATTGTACACGGTTGCACCATTGAAGACAATGTTCTTGTCGGGATGAATGCGGTGGTGATGGACAATGCAGTGATCGGCAGCAACTCAATCATTGCCGCCGGTGCCGTGGTACTTGAGAACACCGTGGTGGAACCCGGAAGCGTTTATGCTGGCATCCCGGCAAAAAAAGTAAAGGATACCAGCCAGGAGCTCACGCGCGACCTGCTGGAACGGATTTCCAAGAAATACATTAAATACAGCGGCTGGTACCGGGCGGAAGACAACCAATAAAAATGCCTGTGCACCAATGACCATGATTTCCACGGCGCATCGCTGCACAGGCACTTAAAGTTTACGACCGGCCGGCCACGTCAAACCTGGCGCAGGGCGGTCTTTACGAATAGTTTACTGCGGTCCGATGTCCAAATCCAGGTCTTCAACCGGCTCTACGGCATCCGGATCGAGATCCATCTTATCCTGAACAAGTGGCATGATGTTGTCGCCATTGTCCCAGAATACGAGTGATCCGCCGCTGGTATCAAAAATATAAGTATAGCCATGTTCATTGGCCACAGCCTCAATGGCTTCCCTTGCTCTTTCAATAATTGGACGCAGCAGGCTTTCTTCCTTCTGCATAATGTCCTGCTGGGCCGACTCCTCAAACTCCATGATCCTTTCCTGCAGGCTCTGCAGTTCACGTTCCCTGGATTGCCTTACCAGCTGCGAGAAAGACTCCTGATTCTCCACATAGTCCTGGTACTTGGTCTGGAACTCATTCTGCATCGACACATACGTTTCTTCCAGGTCCTGTGCATAAGCCTGCAACTCGACCATGGCATCCTGCCGGCCGGGCATCATCTGAAGCAACTCATTGGTATTAATGTGACCGAACTTTGCTTCAGACGAAACGGCTGCCTGTGCCTGAACGGTCAGGGTAGAAGTCCCGAGCAGGAACAACGACAGGAAAAAGATTTTAATCATTTTTTTCATTACGATAATCACTTAAGGTTAATATTGATTTGATGGTTTAGCGCACAAATTTAATTAATCTATACAAAACAAACGCTTTTTTAACAGCATTTAAGAAGGACCCCCCTCAATCGCTGCAAGTTATTCTTTGGTTCCCGGACAGCCCGCTTCCGTTCTGCTTATGCACACAAAAATCGGGAAAAATATTTGCGTGTTTTAAAAAAACCGTATATTTGCAACCGCAAACGAATCACAAGCGGAAATAGCTCAGTTGGTAGAGCACGACCTTGCCAAGGTCGGGGTCGCGGGTTCGAGTCCCGTTTTCCGCTCAAAACGAACCTCTGAAAAGAGGTTTTTTTTTATCACCCCGCTTGTTCTTACTTTTTTTACATTTGCAGTAACAATAACTGTGCCCGGATGGTGGAATTGGTAGACACCCAGGACTTAAAATCCTGTGGCCATTGCGGCCGTGCCGGTTCGAGTCCGGCTCCGGGCACCTTCAAAATTTCCAAAGCTTCCTGACCCACAGGAAGCTTTTTTTATGCCCGGATTCCCGAAATATTAAGAATTTTAATATATT
>SKUN01000058.1 GCA_007129945.1 Bacteroidales bacterium | reverse complement strand
TCAGCATATTGACCTTCTGCAGGGGCGACACCACGATCTCCACGATAAAACCGATCAGGCAGGCCAGCCCGATGTAAATCAGGATGGGAATATGAATGTTGAACGAATAGAGGATCACATAGATGGCCGCCAGGCCCACAATCAGCAGAAAATACCTGAAAATATTGGAAATGGCCCCCACCGGGCAGAGGTACTTGCACCAGAACAGCCGTGAGAAAACCGATCCCGCCACGAACACCCCAAGGATCAATCCGCCGGTGATATAACTGAAGTCGACGTCAAACAGGCGGATGCCGGCAATGTTGTGATCGACCTGTACCGAGAACAGCGTAGAAGCCTCCAGGGCGATGTAAGCCGTCAAAAACAAAAAGATGTACTTCAGCGACCTGAGGGCCTTGTCGGTGCGCCGTCCCGCCTCAAAACGGACGTTAAGCTTATCCCCGATCTTCCCGAAAAACTCCGAGATCGTACCCAGGGGGCAGATATAACTGCAGAAAAGCTTTCCCACAAAAATGATGGCCACAATCAGCAGTACCACCAGCAGCAGGTTCACCGCCGTCATGGACCAGGCCAGGTTGCCGTTATTCAGGTGGGTATAAAAAGAATGCACCTCATCGGAAGACGCAGCACTGTCGAATCGCAGGTCGATGAAAAAGGAGCGGATCACAGCCAGCAGCAATAAGGCCATCACGCCATACTGGAGAATGCTGCGTGCAATATTGATTTTTCGGGTCATGGGTCAGCCTGTCATTGTTCGGTGCATCAAAATCCTGGTTCTGTCATAATCGGCAACAAAGAAGCCACAACCAAGATTGACAATCGCCCTAAATGATAATCCGACCCCCCGAAATTGGGGTCAAAATATAAAATGAAACGCGGGAAAGTGGTTGGTTGGTTAATGCGTTTCCCTTATCTGACGGGGGTTTGGATAAGATAACACCATGCCCGGCTATACAAATTAACAATCAAAACACTTTGCCTTCTTTTTGGTACTCCCGTTCAATCCCGGCTTGTATTGCCTGGAGGGTAATTGAAGACTTTTTGCCGGCCAATGCATCCAGGGCGCAGTGCTGAACCACATTAACGATGCCTGACCCGGTGATCTCATATTTTTTGGCCACTGCACTAAGCTCTTCTTCGGTGGGCAGGCTGAGGTCTTTTTGAACGGGGAGGGTTTTTTTCCAGAGCAGGAGTCGCTCTGCCGCTGTGGGGGGAGGAAAGAAAATGACTGATTGAAACCTGCGGATAAAGGCCTCATCAATGTTGGATTTGAAATTGGATGCCAGGACTACCAATCCGTTATGGTTTTCAATTCTTTGAAGCAGGTAAGCCACTTCCTGGTTGGCATATTTGTCATGGGCATCCCTTACGCTGGTTCGCTTCCCGAACAGTGCATCCGCTTCATCAAAAAACAAAATCCATTCTTTATTCTCCGCCCTGCTGAAAAGTTGTGACAGGTTCTTTTCTGTTTCTCCTATAAACTTCGATACCACCATTGAAAGGTCAATGCGAAACACATCCCGGCCGGTATTTTTTCCCAGAATCATCGCAGCCAGAGTTTTCCCGGTTCCGGGCGGCCCGTGGAAAAGCGCACGATAACCCGGTTTCACCCATCTCTTCAGATTCCAGCGGTTCATAAGTGTATCACGGTGACTGAGCCAGTTTTGCAACTCAACCAATTTACGCCTGGTTGTTTTATTCAGCACCATGTCGCTGTCTTCCAGCTCTGTGGTAATATATTCAGCGGGAAAGTCCGCACTGAAGCGTGGACGCGATACTTTCCCGGTGAGCAGTTGGTCGACCACGTCCGGGTTGATGATGATAGCGCCGCTCATCCGCGGCTCACCTTTAGAAACCTCTTCAAGCCAAAGGATGCGGTGGTGTGCAAACGGATGTTCTTCAGAGAAAATTTGCCCTAACCGGTTCCGGTGTACCAGATCCTCCCCCGCCAGCAAAAACAGGGCGGTTTCACCGGTTGGCATAAAACCACGGAACTTGCTTCCCCTTATACCGCCAATATGCGGAAAATCACCTGAAGATTTCAGGTTCTTCCGGATGACTTCATCCAGGAAACTGGGACGCAGGTGCGGGGCAAGTGCCAGGATCAATATCAACTCTTCCGCCTCATTGAGCCGGTATTTGCCTGCCAGGCTGGTTAAATCCGGGTGTTTTTGCTGAACTGACAGTTCCGGGAAATTTCCCGATGGATCCTTTCCGGGATTACGGTCATGGCCAAAATGCCTGTGAAATCGCCATTCAATGATCTGCTTTAACCAGTTTAGTTCGTTTGTAAACATATCTATTTGGCTTTCACTTCATCCACATACACCTCATAAATGGCAAGGTGATCTTTGGTTCCGTTACTGTATACCGGAGCCATGTCATTTTTAATCCGATAATAATCTGCCATGATCTCGCCCTGTTCCTCCACATTAAACGCATCCATGCCTTTTTCTTTATTCGCTTCCAGTGCGTCCAGGCCCCCGTAATCATAAAAACCCGGCTTATTGTTCCCATGCAGGGCACGGGGCATGTACATGGCTCCCATTTTCTCGTACTGCCATACATGCGTAAGTTCATGAATCAGGGTATCGGGCGACATCGGCCCCCAGCTGTTAATCGTATGGAAGCTTACATAAGGTCGGTCTGTCCAGGAAGGGCCAAGGATTGCCTTTTCATCAACCCGTACCAGCTTATAATCAATGCTTTCACCAAACACATCCCGGGCCATTTCTATTTCGTCTTCACTGAGCGGACGTGTATTGAATTTGATAAAATC
>SKUN01000039.1 GCA_007129945.1 Bacteroidales bacterium | reverse complement strand
TCTGGAAAAGATCCTGGTGTTTATCGTGATCATTATTGCCATTGGCTTCACCCTGATGCTTTTTGAAAGTGTCCGCAATATTGGCATCTCCCTTTTTGCTTCGGCAGGGATTGCCGGATTGGTCCTGGGCCTGGCAGCTCAGAAAGCCCTGGGTACCATACTGGCGGGATTTCAGATTGCCATCACCCAGCCCATACGGCTCGACGACGTGGTGATCGTCGAAAACGAGTGGGGATGGATTGAGGAGATCAACCTGACCTATGTGGTGATCCGGATCTGGGACAAACGCCGGCTGGTGGTGCCGACTACGTATTTCCTCGAAAGCCCTTTTCAGAACTGGACAAGGGTATCAGCCGACATACTGGGAACTGTTTTTATTTATACGGACTATACCATGCCGGTGGCTGCCCTGCGTGACGAACTGACCAGGTTGCTCAACACCCATCCGAACTGGGACAAGCAGGTGAACGTCCTGCAGGTCACCGATGCCAGGGAACATACTTTGGAGTTGCGGGCACTGATGAGCGCAGAGAATTCTCCGAAAGCCTGGGATTTGCGTGTGTTTATCCGGGAGAAACTCATTGAATTCATCCAGCGCGAATACCCCCATTGCCTGCCCAAAACCAGGGTACATATGGATAAGAACAATGGGGAGGAGAGCGCTTGAACTTTCTTCAGTCGTAAATCAATATTATCCTAAAGTCGAAATTTCCATGTTAAGATCTCTAAACCCTGCGAATAATCAGACCATCGCCACGTATGAAGAGCATACCCCCGACGAAATCAACCAGATCATAGAACTGAGCGCTGCAGCACAGGAGGCCTGGAGCGATACAAGTTTCGCCACGCGTAAAGAGTTCATGTATTCTGCGGCCAAAGTGCTCCGCAATAATTTGGATGAATACGCCCGGATAATCACCCTTGAAATGGGCAAGCCGCTGTCTCAGTCGGAAGGTGAAGTGGAAAAGTGTGCCAAAGTTTGCGAATATTATGCGGATAATGCGGAACAGTTTCTTTCCAGCGAACCCGTTCCCACCGAAGCCTCCGAAAGTTACATCGCCTACAGGCCCCTCGGGCTGGTTCTGGCAGTAATGCCCTGGAACTTCCCGTTCTGGCAGGTATTCCGTTTTGCGGCTCCGGCCCTGATGGCAGGTAATGGTGCTCTGTTAAAGCATGCATCCAATGTGACCGGCTGTGCCCTGGCCATCGAATCGGTTTTTCAGAAAGCAGGATTTCCCTCAAAGCTTTTCAGCACACTGAAAGTTCCCGGGAAGAAGGCAGGTGACCTCATCGGCAACCAGTATATCAAAGCAGTTACCCTGACAGGCAGCGTGGGGGCCGGACGGGCCATTGCATCTAAAGCCGGTTCAATGTTGAAAAAGACCGTGCTGGAGTTGGGGGGAAGTGACCCCTACCTGATTCTGGAAGATGCAGACACAGAAAAAGCAGCAAGCACCTGTGTAACCAGCAGACTGATCAACAGCGGGCAGAGTTGCATTGCGGCCAAACGTTTTATCGTGGTTCGGTCACAGAGAGAGGCTTTTGAACAACATTTTCTGGAAATAATGCGTCGCAAGGTGATGACAGATCCTATGAAGGGAAACAGTGACCTCGGGCCCCAGGTAAGTACCTCACTGCGCGACGAATTGCATAACCAGGTGATGCGAAGCATCGACAAAGGTGCGAAGTGTCTGCTGGGGGGAGAGATTCCGGACAAAGAGGGGGCCTGGTATCCGCCAACGGTGCTGACAGATGTAAAACCGGGCATGCCCGCCTATGAGGATGAACTCTTCGGACCTGTGGCTGCCATCATTGAGGCCAGTGATGATGAAGACGCCATCCGGATCGCCAACGACAGCGCATTCGGGCTGGGTGCCGCGGTATTTACCAAAAACAATGAATATGGTCGGGAAATCGCTGAGAAAAAACTCAACGCCGGTTGTTGTTTTGTGAATGAATTTGTGCAATCCGACCCACGGCTTCCATTCGGAGGCATCGGCGACAGCGGGTACGGTCGTGAATTGTCCTACCTCGGGATCAGGGAGTTCACAAATATCAAAACGGTTTACGTCAAGTAATCTTCGGACCATCCGGGATAATCCCCGGATCACCCCGGGGCTATTCCTGCAGCCTTTCCATCAAAGTGATCGCATCGCCCTGCCCGTCAAGAATGAATCTGGCATCGGTATGTGCCAGTCCGACCTTGACCGACCAGGCATGCTCCGGCATGGTCTGGAACAACAACTCATCAGACCATCCGGCACCAATGGCCAGGATGAAATCATATTTCTTGCGCGATAGCCAGTGCATGGCCAACTCGCCTTTATTTACCCCGGCACTGCTTATCTCGATCACTTTGCTTCCGTGAAACACCTGTGCATTGATATTGGTGGTAATGGAGAGCAGGTGGTCATTCACTTCCTTGACCAGCTGGGATGCCTGCTCCACGTCTGCCTTGTGGTAATGCCAGGCCACCGAATAATCCCTTTCCTGGATGTATGCACCGGGCAAACGGTCGGTGTACATTATCAGAATGGGCAAAACCTCCTGCTTCCACCTCGCAGACAGGGGTTTAAGCAACCGCCATTCTTCCCCTGCCTCACGGATGTAAGATCCGTGCTCGGCAGTCAGGTTTACCGGCAGGCCACCAAGCCACTCATCCAGTTCATCTTTTCCGCGACCACTGATGATCACAATATCCGTATTGCTTTGAGAGTCAAGGTTCTTAAGCAACCCCAGCAGGGCTTTGGGTGGCTCGGCCGCTGAAGGGTATTTACTGTACGGAACAAGGGTGCCATCATAATTGACGATAATGATCTTGTTCTTCGCCTTGTGATAATTTTCCAGCAGTTCTTCCTGGATGTCATCAGCCAGCAATTTTCGTGAAGCTGCACGATTAGAAAACATACTGGACGCCTTAAGGTCGTTCACAAAATCCGTGGCCCATTTGGTGACATCATATCGACGAAGCCGTTCCTGCATAATGGTATTACCCCGAACCTGTTCCTTTACGGGAATATTCAATGCTTCTGCAATGGCATCAGCGATCTCATCAATGTTGTTGGGGTTAATCACTACAGACTCGCTCAATTCCTTGGCTGCCCCGGTAAATTCACTGAGGATAAGCACACCCTTCTGATCCTGCAGGGCAGCAATATATTCCTTGGCCACCAGGTTCATCCCGTCCCGCAAGGGAGTCAAAAGGGCCACATCACTCTTCCGGTACTGGGCGATCAGCTGTTTATGTGGCAGCGAGGTGAACTGATAAATCACCGGGGTCCAGGTCATACTTCCATAGGTGCCATTAATGTACCCCACCAGTTCATCAAGCTGGCTTTTGATTTTCCGGTATGCCCCCACGGCCACCCTGGAGGGGACCACAACCATGTTCATGGATACCTTTCCGTGCCATTCCGGATGCTCCTGCAAAAACTTCTCAAACCCATACAGGCGGTTGATGATCCCTTTGGAGTAGTCCAGGCGATCGACCGACAACACGGATTTCGGCTTTCTCGCTCCGGCTTTTTTGGAAGGATACGGTGACACATCCATGGTGTGGAATTTATCAAAGTCTATCCCCATCGGAAAAGTTTCCACCGCGGCCACATGATCAGGAAGGTACACCTTGCTCATGTGATTTTCCATCCCAAGAATTCTGAGCACACAACGCAGGAAGTACTGGGCATAATCGTGGGTATGGAAACCGATCAGGTCGGCCCCGAGCAGACCCTCCAGGATCTCTTCACGGCTACCCTTTTGCAGCATCCGGTACATTTCGTAGGTAGGGAAAGGGATATGCAGGAAAAAGCCGATGGGGTTGGATACTTCCTCGCGGAGCAAGGCTGGCAGCAACATCAGGTGATAATCGTGAACCCAGATAATATCCCCCGGCCGGATCTCCTTCAGCAGCTCATCGCGAAATATCTTGTTCATCCGTTGGTAATCCTGCCAATACTCCTTCCTGAAACGTGCAAAGTTGGGAAAGTAATGAAACAAAGGCCAGATCGTCTTGTTGCAGAAACCAAGGTATACATTATCCATCAACTCTTTTGACAAGAATACCGGAACCGCATTAAACTCCTGGCTGACTTTTCCCTTTACGATCTCTTCATCTTTTTTATCGATACTCATGCCGGGCCACCCCATCCAGACATAATCATCAATATCACTTTCGGTGTGACCCAGGGTTTTCAGGTAATCACTCAGCCCGGACACCAGCCCGCCGGCACTTTTGGTCGTCACATACGCTCCGTTTTCCTTGCTTACAGAAACCGGTAAACGGTTGGATACTATCAATAGCCTCATAACTAATTTATTATGTTTTACAGTTTATTTTTTTATGGAAAACTCTTTCTCATCATCCGTTTCGAAATAATACTTTCGACCTCCCACACCAATGTGCACAGGGTTGGCCCATCCTTTACAGAACCGGACTTTTATTTTTGAGTGGTTAATCGAGAGTTTGATCCAGTGACTCCGGAAACGGACATGGAATGTCATTGACCGGATGTCATCCGGAAGTTTGGGGTTCAGCCAAAGCACATCATCCCGGATCTCCAGTCCGGAATAGCATCGTTGTATTATATCCATCGTTCCGGCCATCGCACCCAGGTGAATTCCTTCATGCGTGGTGCCCCCCTGCACATCCTTAAAATCGCTCATCAACGCCTTCCTGAAACTCTTCCAGGAACGTTCGCGGCGCGACCTGGCATACACCCAGGCATGGATCACCTGGCTGAGGGTGGAACCATGGCTGGTCCTCTGAGAGTAATACTCAATATTTTTGGGGATGATGTCCGGCTTAAAGTCATATCCCAGCTTCTCAAACAAATCTTTCAGCTCCTCAGAAGAAAACAGGTAAAACAACATCAGTACATCGGCCTGCTTACTGGCTTTATAGTAATTGGGAGAGTCGCCCCCGGCCTCCAGGATACGGTCAAGCCGGATCGAATCGCCATATTTGCCCCGGTAGTGTTGCCAGTCCAGTTCTTTAAGTTCTTCATAACCCTCAAACTGGGAAATGATATCTCCTTCATGAAACGGGATGAACATCTTGCGGGTGATCTCCTCCCACCTTTCCTTGTCTTCGGCGGTAATGTCAAGTTTTCGGGCAATTTCATTGCAGCTGGTTTCATCCAGCAGGCCCATCAGCTTCAGGGCCCTTTGTATCACCCACACAGCCATCACATTTGTATAGGCATTATTATTGAGTCCGGCCTCATCCATCCCCGGATAACGGGTATGGTATTCATCGGGCCCCATCACCTTGTGGATCTCATACCGGTCGAGTCTGGGATTGTAACGGGCTATGTCAGACCAGAACAAGGCCGTGGCAAATATCATCTCCGCCCCGTATTCATTCAGGAAATCAGCATCCGTCGTACTCTGGTAATAGTGCCAGACATTATAAGGAACCGCATGATTGATGTGATATTGCAACTGGCTGACATCAGGAAGCCAGCGACCCGACTTCGGGTTAAGGTGAAGTTCCTGGGTCTCCTCCCTTCCATTGCTGCCGCTCTGCCAGGGGTACAGCGCTCCCCGATAACCGGCCTTTCTGGCCCGCTTGTATGCTTCAGGCAGCCGCCTGTGCCTGTACATCAGTAAAGATCGTGACAGCTGCGGGAAATGAAGGTCAATAAACGGCTGAATGTACAATTCATCCCAGAAGATATGCCCGCGATATCCTTCACCATGCCACCCCCTTGCAGGAATCCCGATATCATAATCGATGCTGTTGCGCGAAACGGTCTGGTACAAATGAAAAATATGCAGGCGCAGCACCATCTGGTCTTCATCGGTAGAGTCAATCTGTATGTCATTGTAATTCCATATGCGCTCCCAGGACATTCGCTGCTCGCGGGCCATATCCGCAAAAGTGGTCAGTTCCCGTATCTTGTTTCCGGCCTCTGTGAAAGGGTCGCTGATCGCAAAATCCCTGGAAGTATACAACACCGCGAGTTTTTCAATCCGGATCGGTTCAAGTTTTCGGCACTCCACCTTGTAATCCCCAACTACACAGTCTTTCAGGTGTACCAGTTTGTGTTTCAGTTCCTGGTTTTCCTGGTGAATATAGAAGTTGGTTTTGACAGCCTGGTTCATGCGGATATCAGACTGTTTTGTCCGGCTGGAAAGGAAGAGGGTATTGTCGTTGAGGTCGCCCTTGTCTGTCACTTCCAGGTGATCCTGGTTCAGGTCGCTGTACCTCTCCACGTTATTGTTAATCAGATTCCCGTCGATTCCGGACCGAATGGTCAGGCTGCCTGACCAGTTTTCCGGGATCAGGGTCCATTCCAGCCCGGCTGAATGATAATCCTCCATGCTCACCAGCCGCCTGCTGATGATGGTGGTAATATGGTCGGCCTGATCACGAAAACGCATCTTGCGCTCAAGAATGCCTTCCCGCATATTCAGGGTTGTAATAAATCCAAGCACCTCAACATCCGAAAGATTGAACCAGGAATTGTCCCCAATCTTGAAAGTAAGATACAACCAGTTGGGCCAGTTCACCAGGTCTTCATTCTCGATCACCCGGTCCCTGACTTTGGACTTCATCCGGTTATACCCTCCGGCAAAGTAGGTGCCGGGATAGTTGTACGCGTTGTCTTTCTCCATTTCCAGGGCACCCCGGATGACAAAATAACCATTTCCCAAAGCACACAAAGCCTCCTGCAGCGGATGGGCTTTCTCATCCCACTTTTCATACTCGATAATCCAGTTCTTATCCATAACTTCACTATTTTTCGGTCGCGTTTTCAGTTCAGCTACAGCAATGGCCGGGTCGCCGGCATTACCGCAAAAGCCTGCCGCCTTGTTCACTCTATGCCCGACTACTGTGATTCATGTATGAATTTCTCAAAAAGCCGGCGTACCTGGTACACATCTTTCAGGCTGTACTTTGCGGCCGTTTTCTGACCCCGGTTTTCCACCAGGATGCCGATTCCCTTTCCCTGCAAAGCCTTGAAGGCATCCTCATCGGTTACATCATCCCCGATAAAAACGGGGATCACATCCTTTTTCTGATCCAGCCCGAGTGCTTCCAGTATCCACAGAACAGCTTTCCCTTTGTGCCAGTCAATATCGGGTTTGAGTTCAACCACCATCTTTCCTTCACCTGTTTTCAGCCCGTCAAATTGGTCCAGCATCTTATCCACCACCTCAAAAACATAGGGCACATCCTTTTCCGGGGCATTCCTGTAGTGTATCGCAATGGCATAGCGTTTACGATCAATCTGCACTCCCTCAGCTTTCCCATCAAACAGCCCATGGAGTTCCTTTTCCACCTTATCCATCAACTCCACGATCTCCCCTCCTTTTTCATGTTCCTTGTACAGGTCATCCGGCCCGGAAATCACAAATCCGTGGCTCCCCGAATAAATGATCTCATCAAGTTGGATAAAATCCTTTACATCGTCCAGGTCGCGTCCTGTCACCACGGCTACTGTATAGCGGGCCGCAAGTTGCTTAAGTGTTTCCCGCATTTCATTGGATATCTCTGCATCTTCCGGTCGCTGCACAATGGGGGTAAGTGTTCCGTCATAATCAAGAAAAAAGGCTGGGGTTTTTCCTGCCACCTCATCAAAAAACCGGGACTCCTCGCTGAAGACCAAGGGTTTAGAAGCCTTAAAATAAGACAGGATCGTTTCATCTTCGTTAAGGGAGAAGTCCTTAAAATCCGTGATGGCCATATCCGCACCATGATCCAGCAGCTCCTGCTCATTGTCATAGCGCGCCACCCCGACCACCAGCCCGAAAAACCCGGCTGCTCCTGCCTGTACCCCGGATATGGCATCCTCGAACACGATGCTTTTGGCAGGACAGGCTTTCAGTTCCAGGGCAGCTTCCACGAAAATATCGGGATCGGGTTTACCGCGCAAACCCCTGTCTTCGGAGACTGCTCCATCAACCCTGACATCGAATAAGTCATCAATCCCTGCTTTTTCGATGATCATTTTACAATTCTTGCTGGAGGATACAATGGCGGTTTTATAACCTTCTTTTCGCCACTGGCGGATTTTTTCCACCGCATTTTGGTATATTTTTACACCCTCCTCTTTAACGATCTTGTTGAAAATTTCATTCTTTTTATTGCCCAGTGCACAAACCGTTTCATCTCCGGGCGGATCATCCAGCCCGCCAAATGGCAGGCTGATGTCTCTTGAAGCCAGAAAACTCTTTACCCCCTCATAACGGGGCTTGCCATCAATATAGCGTGAGTAATCGACAGGCTTTACCGGATCCTGCCCATCCCTGGATTTCAGAAATCCATTAAAAAGTTCTTCCCATGCTTTTTTATGCGTGGCACGGGTCTGGGTGATCACCCCGTCCAGGTCAAAAATTAACGCATCTATGCAATCACTAGCCATATATCATATATTTATGTACTTAATTATATCCGGATAAAATTGATTTAAAACAACCCCCCTCAGGAGCCTACCGCAGAAAAACACCTAAATATAATCATTTTATACGAACTTGTCTACGGTAACCCATCCATAAGCCATGCCAATGTATTATGCAATGCTTAAAAGAAAATATCAGTCACTTTGCAGAAAAAACAGTGCCAGGGGATACGGGTGAGGGAAAAATAAACCCGGAGACGTGAAAAAAAATCCACAAATCCGGGCCTTTTGTAGAGTGAGTACAAAAAAATCAGTTCCGGTGCTTCTTACCTCTCAGAAAATCCTGACGTATCTTTTCAAGGATCTTAAGCGGAATTACCATACAATCAGGGTCATCCTTCATAAAGAGCTTCAGTTCCTGAACGGCCTTTTCATACATATATATATTCAGCAGGTTCTGAAATTGTTGCCCATCCTCAGGGATGATGTTTCCGGACCGGGCTGCATCCGTATAGGCAGTCAGAAACTTGTCTACCACCCTGCGGTACCATTGCTCAAGAATTGCAAGCAGGTGATGAGCGTCTGCCGGAATATACTCCATCCTGGAAAAATAACCCTTGTAAATGGAAAAATGGAAAGAACTAAGCAATGAGGCCACATCTTTAACCGGGCTGTGTTTAATCCGGCGTACACCCCAATCCCGTTCAAGTTCACCCTCAAAATTAATGACCTTAAAATCTTTCCCGGTAAACAATACCTTGTCCAGCTTGTAGTTGCCATGCAGACGTATCTTCATGCCGTCAATTTTCCCGTTTTCCAGTATGGAGCGGGCAGCAGACAGAAAAACATCTTCTGAATCGAGCACATGAAGCAACAGGTCCCTGTTTTTTTCCGGAACCGCGGACGCCGACCTGATTTCATTGAAGGTCCTGCGGGTAAACGTTCTCAGCGACTGAAACAGCGATTTCTGGTACAGGAGTGAAAACTTTTCAGGGCGGAACTGGAAGTTGTCTTTCAGGGAGGCAAGTGACAGATGCATTTCGGCGGTGCGCTGACCCAGCAGTGAAGCCATCTCCAGGTAGAAGGGGCCGATGAGTTCATCGAGCTGTTCTTCATCAGGACCGGTTGCCTGGCTGTACTTTTCCCTTTCCGACAGCAGCTTATCAAAAAAACTTTCGATGGAGGTCTGTGTCATGTCCCAGGCAGTTCCCACATTGGGAATCAGTTCCATAAGAATGGCCACAGAGGTATCTTCCAATTTGGGGTTCCTGTACTCCAGCCTTCCGAGATAGGAAGGAAGATGGGTGAAGCTGGTATGACGGGTCAGATTTTTCATGATCTCCACTTCCGGGTTCTCACCTTCCTGCGGACTGCGGTAGATCTTTAAAAAGAAGCTTTCTCCGTAGACTACGGAAGAATTGGTATGCTTGGAGGTGATCAGGTGGGGAGACAGGCTGGTGACGCCGTTAAGAAGTTTTTTAAGACGGCCGCCCGATTTTCCCTTGATGATTCCGTTCAAACCTTTCAGCTGTGACCGTCTGCGCAAAAGGTCAAACAATACTTCATGCAGTTTCTTATCCACTGCACCATCATAAATCACCCCTTCTGTTCCGTCAACCACAAGGGGGGATATCACCGAGTCAGGATGGTGGGTTTTGATCCGGTTTGCCTGGTTATTCAGCGCAAGTGACACCGGCATCAGGTAAATGTCATTGGCTGCTTCAATCAGGTCAAGCCGGACGATAAAGAGCCAGGGAGCGCCTGAACGGTTTTCCACACGGATCACATCAAGCACCTCAATGTTGCGCAGCTTTCTGGTATCGCCGCGGAACCATTTTATATGCACCAGGTAGTCATACAGATTATTCTTTACAGTATGCTGGAGTTCCTCCGTCATCTGGCCCCATTCTTTCTGGCTGAAATCCAGTCGCTGATCATCACGGGCGATTTTGGGAAACAGTTTCTTCCCGGGTGGTCTGAGCTCAAACCAGAAATAATTTTTGAACTGCATGGAAAAGGACCATGGCTCATCCGAAATCACCGGAAATTCATTGCGGCTGAAAACCTCTACCGGTGTGTTACCTGCATAATCGGAAAGGTCCAGTTCCACATGTTGAGAGTAGCGTGAGAGGTTCACCACAACCAGTATGGTCTCTTCCCCGAAAGAGCGGGTAAAGGCCAGTATTTTCGGGTTATTGGAATTGACAAACCGCAGGGATCCCCGTCCAAAGGCCTTGTATTGCCGCCTTTTGGCAATAACCCGTCTTTTCCACCACAGAAATGAAGAAGGGTTCTTTTCCTGGTTCTCCACATTGACAGAGGTATAATGATGATGTGG
>SKUN01000083.1 GCA_007129945.1 Bacteroidales bacterium | reverse complement strand
CTGAAAACAGGGATATTGTTGAAATTGTTACTGCAAACGGTCGTGTTCGCCCGGTCACTGAGGTGAAGATCAGCTCCGATGTATCTGGTGAGATCATTGAGCTGAATGTGGAAGAAGGGGATTATGTGGAAAGGGGTGAGCTGCTTGCCCGGATCAATCCGGACATTTACGAGTCGGCCCTTGACAGGGCTGAGGCTGCGCTGAATACAGCAAGGGCGAACCTCGCAAGTGCCAGGGCAAGAACTGTACAGGCTGAAGCCCAGTTTGCCAACGCAAGTGCCAGCTATGAGAGAAACAGGCGCTTGTTTGAACAGAATGCCATTTCGGAATCGGAATATGACAATGCGTTGTCGCAATACAGAAGCGCAGAAGCCGACCTGGAGGCCAGCAGGCAAAATGTCGTGGCCAGTGAGTTCCAGGTGAAAAGCGCTGAGGCCGGCGTGAATGAAGCCCGCGACAATCTTATCAAGACGACGCTTTTTGCCCCCATGGACGGAACGGTATCCAGGCTGGACTCGGAGATCGGTGAAAGGGTTGTGGGTACCTCACAGATGGCCGGTACGGAGATTATGCGCATTGCCAATCTCAATGCGATGGAAGTGCAGGTGGAGGTGAACGAAAATGACATTGTCAGGGTCAATGAAGGAGATACCGCTTACATTCAGGTGGATGCCTTTTTTGGTGATAATTTCATGGGTGAGGTAACCTCCATTGCCAATTCAGCCATCGGGGAAGGGTTGTCGACCGATCAGGTGACCAATTTTGAGGTTCGCATTCGGATCTTGCCTGAATCATATGAACATCTGCTCCGGGAAGACCGTCCGCATCTCTCCCCGTTTCGCCCCGGAATGTCCGCAGCTGTTGACATTCAGACAAGGCAGGCGTACGGCGTGGTGTCTGTGCCCATTCAGGCGGTGACCACCAGGGCAGACACCGGCCGCAGCGACCGGGAAGGCAATGATGAGGACAGTGGCCGGGATGCTGTCAGGGAACGCCCCAAAGAGTATGTGTTTCTTTTCCGCGACGGGATCGCTGAACGGGTGGAAGTCCGGTCCGGCATCCAGGATAGTCACCATATCGAAATACGTGAAGGACTGGAAGAAGGGCAGGAGGTAATTACAGGCCCCTACCGACTGGTTTCAAGGGAATTGAGAGATGGCGACGAGGTAGTCAGGGTTGAGCGGCAGGCCCTCTTCCGCGATTAGCGTCGCGTTTGACCAAGGGGTCACACATTACTCCGACCCCAGCGGGGTCGCACGTTACTTTGACCCTGAAGGGGTCACACGTTACTATGGCTGTGATATTACATATAGAGACGTCTACACGGGTATGTTCCGTGGGCTTAAGCCGGGAAGGCAAATGGCTGGCTGTGCGTGAAGACAGAAGCCAGAATTACTCCCATTCGGCCCTGCTGACGGTTTTCATGGAAGAAGTAATGAAGGAAGCTGCGGTAACAGCTGACGGGATTGATGCGGTGGCGGTAAGCCGCGGACCGGGCTCTTACACGGGTTTGCGTATAGGCGTGTCTGCTGCCAAGGGGTTTTGTTATGCCCTGGATATTCCGCTGATCGCTGTCGATACCATGAAGGCCCTGGCTGCTGTAACTGCGGCCTCTCTTCCTTCCGGCCCGGCCAGTTTGTCAGGCAAGCCAAAAGTCACTGCCGCAGATATTCCCGTCCAACCAGACGAACCCAACACCGGCGGCAGTTCTGATATCCTGTATTGCCCGATGATCGACGCCCGGCGTATGGAAGTGTATTATGCCCTTTTTACGCCCGGCCTGAAAGAGGTTAAACCTACCGCGGCTGAGGTGATCACCGAAAAGACCTTCCGTGAGGTGCTGGAACATCACCAGGTTATTTTTTGCGGGGATGGGGCCGAAAAGTGCCGCCAGGTGATTGACAGTCCCGCCGCTGTTTTTATCCCGGACAGCCTCCCTACTGTGAAAGGCATGCTTCCGCTGGCTGAGGATCAGTTTAACAGGGAAGACTTTGTGGATGTGGCCTACTTCGAGCCGTATTACCTGAAAGATTTTGTGGCAGGAAAACCTAAAGTGAAGGGGCTCTATTCATAATTCCGTATATTTGTGTAAAGCTGCTTCTGTATGGGGGTCCGGATACCTTCTTTTTTGCGTAACAAATACCTGATAGCCCTGCTGGCTGTGCTGGTGTGGTTGCTGTTTTTTGACAGCCACAACCTGATCCAGCAGTGGCGGATGCAGCGTCAGCTTCAGGAACTCCGGCAGGAGCGGGAGTTTTACCTGGAAGAGATCCGGCGCGACAGCACGGCCATAGATGAGCTGAAAAATGATCCCGATGCCCTTGAACGTTATGCCCGCGAAAGGTTTCTGATGAAAAAAGAGGGAGAAGATGTGTTCATTATTGTGGAGGATTAACCACATTTACACCGGATCCACATTAAAAATGACCCGGACCGGTTTCCAGCGATGGTCCGATTGAAAATCCCTGACCAGTTGCCTTAATTGTTGTTTTTCTTCTCGCAGTGAAGGGCTGCGGTCCAGTTTCACCAGGATGTTTTTGATGTAATGATTGCGAATTCGGGCAATGACCGGGTACTCCGGGCCAAGGACTTTCCCGGGGAACCGGCCTTTCAGCCGTTGCCCAAGTTCTTCTGCCGCGCGGTTCAGCAGTTCCTCGTCGGCATGCAGCACTGAAAGCCTGACCAGGCGACTGAACGGCGGATAGTGAAATTCGCGTCGTTCAGCGATCTGTTGCCTGTACATTCCTTCGTAATCATTGTCGATCACTTGCCTGATTACAGGGTGCGAAGGGTTGTAAGT
>SKUN01000047.1 GCA_007129945.1 Bacteroidales bacterium | reverse complement strand
GGTTCCCCATTTTTTTATCGGCCATCTTTCCATGCACGATTACTACAACGTTTCTCTTTTTGAGCAGCAGGCCATGCAGGTGGTGGAGGAACTTTTCTCTGCATCGGATTTTGTGGTGGTAACGGGTGGCTCCGGGCTTTATATTGATACGCTTTGTCATGGAATTGATGAGTTGCCCGACCCGGATCCCCTTACCCGTAAGAGGGTAAAAGAGGTATATGAGCAGAAAGGGTTGACGGGATTGCGTCAATGGCTTTGCCGGGTTGATCCGGATTATTACGCCGAAGTGGATCCGGGTAACCCGAAGCGTATGATGCGGGCTCTGGAGGTTTTTTTGTGTTCAGGTACCCCCTTTTCTACGCTCCGGAAAAAGCATTATAAAACACGGCCTTTTCGCATCAGGCGTGTTGTTCTTGATCGTCCGCGGGCTGAACTTTTTTCCCGGATCAATCAGCGTACAGGTCAGATGATTGATGACGGGCTCATTGAAGAATGCCTCGGATTATACCCTTACCGACAGCTGAACGCATTGAATACAGTGGGATATAAGGAGGTGTTTTCCTGGTTGGCCAACCGGTGGACCCTTGAGGAAGCCGTGGAGAAGATCCGGACAAATACCCGCCGTTACGCCAAAAGACAACTTACCTGGTTCAGGCGGTATGAGGATGCAGGCTGGTTTCATCCGGAGGAAAAAGAAAAAATCCTTAATTTTATTCGGCATGATAGCTGATCAGGCCTTCCATGGGAGAGATCATGAATGCCTCAGCCTGAACGCCGTATTTCCGGGCTGAATTTTCAATGATATGCCGGAAATGATAGCCCACCGACCCGATACATCCCATCGGGAGAGTCAGGTGGTCGTCATACTTGGTGACCTGCTCTTCGAAAAAACCGTCGAAACAACTCTCAGCCAGCCGGTTAATGTAGGGGTGTTCCAGGTGCTCCCTGATAAAGGGTGCAAATGAAGCCAGAAAACGATTGGGATTGGAATTGTTGTAAATATTGGTCAGTATCTCTTCATCCGAGAGCCCGTAGTTGTCCGTAAAAGCATCCTGAATTTCCTGCGGAGCTCTTTTTTTCAGATGATCCGCAATGTAGGTTTTTCCAAGGTGAGCCCCGCTTCCTTCATCCCCGAACATATACCCGAGCGAAAAAAGGCTGTCTGTGATCTGTTCCCCGTCATAAACACAGGAGTTGGATCCTGTTCCCAGTATGCAGGGAATTCCGGCCTTGTTGGCAAACAGCGCCCTTGCAGCGGCCAGCATGTCGTGTTCCACTTCTGTATGACTGCCGGGGAAAACCTGTTGCAGGGCTTTGTTGATTACTTCCTGTTTTGACGGTGAAGAACATCCGGCACCGTAAAAATACACTGCCTGAACTTTCGCTTTTTCCGGAAGTTCGGCGAAGGCTTTTTGCAAAATTTCTGCCGCTTCTTTTGTATTGATAAAGTAGGGGTTCATTCCTTCTGACTTCAGGGTTTTGATCACTTCCTTCCCCCTGACCAATTGCCAGTCAGTTTTCGTGCTTCCGCTGTCAGCCAGTAATATCATTTTCCCTTTATATTTTTAAAAAGGTTTGAAAAAAATGTAAACTTATCTTTCGGTTCTTCCCGGGTGTGATCATCCGAAAGGAATTCCCTGGCAAGAAGCTCTTTCAGTTGCAGGGGCTTGATGTTCCGGACAATTTTTCCTCCTTTACACCAGGAAATCTTGCCGATCTGTTCGCTGACCACCAGGGCGATGGCATCGGACTGCTCAGTGATGCCGACGGCTGCCCGGTGACGCAGGCCCATAGAAGCAGGCAGCTGCCTGACCCCCGATACCGGAAGTACACAACGGGCAGCTTTGATCCTGTTATTGGTGATGATGACGGCTCCGTCGTGCAACGGGCTGTTCAGGTAAAATATGGAACCCAGGAGTTGTTCAGAGATCAGGGCGTCCAATCGTTCACCGGTTTCCACAAACAGCTCCAGTTCGTTCTCCCGGGTAATAACGATGAGTGCCCCTGTACGTTGTTCGGCAAATGTTTCAACGGCATTGACAATGGGTGGTATATTAAGCTGGTCATTGTCAGCCTGCCATAAGCCTTTCAGAAAGGTGCGTGAGGTTTTGTTAAAAATGCTTCGCTTACCCAGCAACAAAAGGAACTTCCTGATCTCCGGCTGGAATACAATGATCAGGGCAAGTACACCGACAGACATGAATTGTCCCAGGATGGCTGTAAGTAGCTCCATTTCAAATGACCGAACCAGCCACCAGATGACGTAAACTGAAAGAATTCCCAGAAAGATGTTCATGGCACCGGTGCCCCTGATCAACAAGTAAATCTGGTATATCAGGATGGCAACCAGCACAATGTCCAGTATATCCGGCAGCCTTATCTGAAGAAATCCCAATGCGAAAAAATCGAACATAACGGATGTTAATTTCCGGAAAGGTTAAAGATAATGGATTTACCGGTGGTTTTGATAATATCGGACAATTTTTATAGCCTCTGCTGCCTCTTTCACATCATGTACACGCAAAATACCGGCTCCCTTTCCGAGGGCCAGCGTGTGCAGTACGGTTGTGCCGTTCAGGGCTTCTGAGGGTTTGACCCCCAGCACTTTGTTGACCATTGATTTTCTTGATACCCCCACCACAAGGGGAAGATCAAATATGGAAAAATAGTCCAGGCTTCCCAGTAACTGGTAATTCTGTTCCAGGGTTTTTCCAAAGCCAAATCCGGGGTCTATCAGTATGTCGTGGACCCCCAGTTGCTTCAGGTGCTCCAGCTTTTCTGAGAAGAAGTTTGCAATTTCTTTAACCAGGTGTTTATACACGGGGTTATGCTGCATATTGTCGGGTGTCCCCTGCATATGCATCATAATATAGGGGACCTGCAGGTTTGCAATGGTTTTAAACATGGCAGGATCAAGGTTGCCGGCGGAAATGTCGTTGATCATGTGTGCCCCGGCTTCGATTGCCATTTTTGCCGTGGAGGAATGATAAGTATCAATGGATATGATGGCTTCCGGGTATTGTTTAACCACGGCTTTCAGGGCCGGCATGAGACGTTTTTGTTCGGCTTCGGGGGCAATGATGCTCGTTCCGGGACGGCTGGAAGCGGCACCCATGTCGATAATGGATGCTCCCGCGGAAAGAAGTTCTCCGGCATGGGTGACGGCATTGAGCGGATTTTTGTACCGGCCTCCGTCATAAAACGAGTCGGGGGTAATATTCATCACTCCCATCACCAGGGGTGAGGATAAATTTATAATTTTGCCCCCGCAGTTCAGGGTTTTTTTTGGCCAAAAAACCGTATCTTTCGCCATATAAGCTTGCAATAAATTATACTTTTCTGAATAATGGGTTCAAAATCTGATACAGATACACAATACGACCAGATCGTGGATATTTGCAGGGACGTATTTGTCCGGAAAATGACTGATTACGGAAGCGCCTGGCGCATCCTGCGACCTTCTTCACTTACCGACCAGATCTATATTAAAGCCCAGCGAATACGATCCCTGCAGCGCAAAGGTACGCAAAAAATCCTGGAGGGAATCCCTCCGGAATTCATCGGGATCGTAAACTATTCGCTCATGGGGCTGATTCAGCTTGACCTTGGTGTGGCCGATGAAATTGACCTGGATGAACAAAAAGCCATTGAGCTTTATGACCGGTTTGCGGGCAGATCAAAGGAGCTGATGCAAAATAAGAACCACGATTACGGAGAGGCGTGGCGTGATATGCGGGTTACGTCGCTGACCGATATCATCCTGATGAAGTTGTTGCGCATTAAGCAAATTGAGAACAACAACGGGAAAACGGCAGTATCAGAAGGTATTGATGCCAATTATTATGATATTGTGAACTATGCAGTATTTGCGCTGATCAAAATGGAGCTGGAAGGTGAAAAATGAGTGTTGCGGAACGTTGATCCAATAAATCCGGGAAAGTCGTGCTGACATTTTTAAGCAGAAGGTTGTGGTATGGTTTGTTGGTATTGTTCGGGGTGGTAAGCCTGGTTTTCTTTTTGTTCACTGTGCTCCCCGGAGATCCGGCAAGAATGATGCTCGGCCAGCGGGCCGACATCTCTTCAGTGGAGTCCATTCAACATGAACTGGGCCTCGACCGGCCATTGCACCATCAATACCTTCATTATCTGAACGACTTATCTCCATTGAGCATTCATCGCCACAGTGCAGAGAAAAGTCTGATATACCTTGACCCGGATGATTATTCTTATGCAAAACTCATAACGGCCGGTACTTACGTATTTGTGGCCAAACAGCCCTACCTGAGGCGATCTTACCAGAGTGACCGGGAGGTTACGGAAATCCTGCGGGCTGCATTTCCCAATACAATGCTGCTGGCAGCGATCTCCATTCTTTTCGCCATGTTTTCCGGGGTTATCCTCGGAACCTTTATTGCGTTAAAAAGGAAAGCATGGCTCAGCCGGGGTGCCCTGGTGTTTTCCGTACTTGGTATGTCGCTACCTTCTTTTTTTGCTGCAATTATCATTGCCTGGGTCTTTGCTTACCTGCTTGGGGATGTCACCGGTCTTCCAATGACCGGTTCTTTGTGGGAGGTCGATGATTTCGGACGTGGTGAGTATATGGCCTGGCAGAATATTATTTTGCCGGCCGTAACACTGGGAATTCGTCCCCTGGCCATTGTGACCGAGCTGACGCGCAGCTCGCTCGACAAAGTTATGGCGCAGGATTATATCCGAACCGCTCGTGCCAAGGGGCTTTCGGAGTTCAGAATAATTACCCGGCATGCACTTAAAAATGCGTTGAATCCCGTTATTACTGCCGTTTCAGGGTGGTTCGCTTCCCTGATGGCAGGAGCGGTGTTTGTCGAATATGTGTTTGGCTGGAGAGGGATCGGTGTGGTGATCGTTGATGCCCTTGAGTACTATGATTTTCCGGTGCTGATGGGCGCCGTTTTGATGATCTCGGTGGTACTGGTACTGGTGAATGTCTCCGTAGACATTATCTACGCATGGCTTGATCCGCGTGTAAGACTTTGAAATATAAGACTTTTGGAAAAAACGAATAAAACAGACATAAAAACAAATCATCATGAGAAAAAAAATTGTTGCAGGAAACTGGAAAATGAACCTCAGCCTGGAAGAGGCGAAAACACTCGGAGATGGGCTGAAGGCCGAAATGGATCAAAATAAGGAGCTGTTCGTTGACGGGGCCGGAAGCAACACACCTGAAGTGGTTATTTTTCCGCCTTATGTGTATCTGACAGGAATGATTGATCTGTTTAAGCATCATGACGGGGTCTCTGTGGGAGCCCAGAATTGCCATCATGAAGAAAGCGGTGCTTTCACCGGAGAAGTGGCAGCGTCCATGATACGCTCTGTTGGCGCCTCCCATGTTATCATCGGGCATTCCGAACGAAGGAGTCAGTTCGGGGAGGGCGATAAGCTGCTCGCGGAAAAATTGAAACTCGCCCTGAAAAACGACCTGACGCCTGTATATTGTTGTGGTGAACAGTTGCCTGAACGTGAGGCCGGACAACATTTCCAGGTGGTGGCTGACCAGTTGGAGCAGGGCGTTTTATGGATGGAAAAAGATCAGGCCGAACGGGTCGTTATTGCCTATGAACCTGTTTGGGCCATTGGTACCGGAAAAACAGCCAGTCCGGATCAGGCTCAGGAGATGCATGCACACATTCGAAAACTGATCCGTGATTCTTACGGTGAACAGGTCGCTGAAAATATCTCTATTTTATACGGGGGTAGCTGCAATGCGAAAAATGCCGGCGAGTTGTTTGCCAATCCGGATGTGGATGGCGGACTGATCGGCGGTGCCTCACTGAAGGTGGAAGACTTTTTTACGATCATCAAACGCAGGAAGGAAAACGGGTAACCACTTTCCCTTCCTGCAATGAAAACAATTATCAATGGACTATATTGAACTGTATTGCCAGGTTGAACCGGTGACTCCCTGGAATGAGATACTGATCGCCGAACTGGCCGACATTGGCTTTGAAAGTTTTTCCGAAGAAGAAGACGGGTTCAAAGCCTATATTTCTGCTTGCCAATATCGTGCTTTGGCGGTGAAACAGGTGTTCGAGCAATCCCGTCAGAATCCGCCTGAGAAATTATCATTTGAGGTTATACGCATCGGGGGTAAGAACTGGAATGCGGTCTGGGAAAGTAATTTTGAGCCGGTTACGATCCTCGGTAAATGCCGGATACGTGCTCCTTTCCATGATCCTGTCCCGGGAATCGAGTATGACATCATAATTGAGCCCAAAATGTCATTCGGCACAGGTCACCATGAGACTACCACACTTGTTGTGGAGTGGCTGCTGGAAACCGATATGAAAGACAAAGCCACCCTTGATATGGGTTGTGGTACCGGGGTGCTGGCCATCCTGGCTGCAAAAAAGGGTGCCGGACCTGTTACAGCCATTGACAATTATCTGTTCGCATGGGAAAATACCATGGAAAATGCGGAAAGGAACAGCGTAACTGATATGAAGGTGCTTCACGGTGATGTTTCGTTGCTGGGCGAGGAACACTATGATGTAATTATCGCAAATATCACACGCAACGTACTGCTGGAAGACATGGCGGCTTACGAAAAGGTGTTGAACCCCGGCGGGCTGCTATTTCTGAGCGGATTCCTGTCCTTTGATAAAGATACTATCTTTGCCGAAGGAAACCGCCTCGGGCTTCGGCTTGGAGGTGAAAAAACAATGAGAGACTGGGTGTCGCTGATGCTTGTCAAACCTTAATACCAATGGAATTTTACCTGCCATTTATAAGTTCGGCCATATTGCTGATCATTTTTGCCTATCTTCTCGGATCCCTGCCCACTGCCGTGTGGCTTGGGAAATGGCTGCGGAATATTGATGTCAGGGAGCACGGAAGTGGCAACGCCGGAGCTACCAATGCCATGCGGGTGCTTGGTCCGCGTATAGGCCTGGTGGTATTGCTGATCGATGCCCTGAAGGCGATAGCTGCTGTGAGTCTTTCCTGGTGGATGCAGGGCAGTTTTACTTCGCCGGATCTTTTTGTGATTTTTCAGATCTTATTGGGTGCCGTGGCCATCACGGGACATGTATTCCCGATTTTTGCATCCTTCAAAGGCGGAAAGGGGATTGCCTCCCTGGTCGGAATTATTATTGTTCTTCTCCCTGAGGCCTTTTTGATTTCACTGGGGATTTTTCTGGTGGTTTTTTTGCTTACCCGCTATGTGTCGCTGGGTTCGCTGATTGCAGCCATTGCCCTGCCTTTTATCGTGATTTTGATTAAAGAGGTTACCCTGCTGCCGAAAATTGTTTTTGCTGTTTCCATCGCGCTTTTTGTGCCGGTAACGCACAAGAATAATATCAGACGCCTCCTGCAGGGCAAGGAAAACCGGATATCATTCAAAAGATAGAAACTTATTGTTTTTTCGTTAACTTTGTTAAGTATTCCCTTGTCGAAATCCAGCATAACGTGAAGACAAACCGTATTATTCTTCTGCTTACATTCCTGATAATGTGGACCGCATGCTCACGGGTTCCGGTTTCAGGACGCCGGCAGTTCAGGATGCTTCCCGAAGGCATGGTGAGTAATATGGGCACTGCCAATTACCACAGTTTTATGGAGGAACATCCGGTGCTGCCCTCCGGGGATCCGCGTGCCGATATGGTGCATCGCACGGGAGACCGTATTGCAAATGCGGTGGTTGACTATCTCGAAAATACCGGGCAGGCCAGGCGCGTCAGGGATTTTGACTGGGAATTTAACCTGGTGGAAAGTGAGCAGGTCAATGCATGGGCCATGCCAGGAGGAAAGGTCGCCATTTATACCGGCATCCTGGATCTGACCCGGGACGAGGAGGGTCTGGCTGTTGTGATGGCACACGAAATTGCCCATGCAGTAGCCCGGCACGGAAATGAAAGAATGAGTCAGCAGCTTTTGATCATGATGGGGGCGGTCAGCCTGGAAGTTGCCATGCAGGAGAAACCGGAGATGACCCGGGATATTTTCATGATGGCTTATGGTGCCGGAAGTGCCCTGGGTTCACTGGCCTACAGCCGTCAGCATGAGTACGAGGCGGATGCCCTTGGCATGGTATTTATGGCTATGGCCGGGTATGATCCTGCCCGCACAATTTCATTCTGGGAACGAATGCTGGGCTATTCCGGCGGTTCAGATATCCCACAGTTTTTAAGCACGCATCCTTCCAATGAAGCCCGGATACAGGCAGCGAAAGATTATTTGCCGGAAGCGATGGAATATTACAAAAAGATATGATCTGGTTGGTTGTTCTTAGTCTGATTCTGGCGGGGATTGTGTTTCTCCTCCTTGAGATCATGGTGGTGCCCGGTGCGACAGTGGTCGGTCTTTTTGGTGTCGGGCTGGTGATTGCCGGTGTGGTGGTTTCCTTTAACCACTATGGTACCGAAGTTGGGTTTATGACCATTCTGGGCACCCTCGCCATAAGCCTGGTTTCTATCGGAATGGCCCTGCGGTCGAATACCTGGAAAAAAGCCATGCACAGTTCTGTGCTGGAAGGGAGAGTGAATCTGGTAGAAGCAGATAAGGTGGTAAAAGGAGATGAGGGAATCTCCATTACCCGCCTGAATCCCATGGGCAAAGCATTAATTAAGGATGATTATTATGAAGTTACCTCCAAAGATAATTTAATAGGAGAAAATACCCCGATTGTGGTGGTAAAGGTAGAGGGAAACAAAATTATTGTTAAATCAAAAGAAGAATAGCAAATGGAAGACATTGGTGTTATTGTAGCCATTGCCCTGGTGGCGATCGTAGGTTTATGGATCATTTTTTATTTTATTCCTGTCGGACTCTGGTTCTCGGCCCTGGTTTCGGGCGTACGGATCAGCTTGTTACAGCTGGTGCTCATGCGCTGGCGGAAAATACCCCCGGCAGTTATTGTCAACAACCTTATTTCAGCAACCAAAGCGGGTCTTACACTGAACCGCAATGACCTGGAAGCGCACTACCTGGCAGGGGGGCGGGTAAAGGCCGTGGTCAATGCCCTGATCAGTGCCGATAAGGCAAACATTCCGCTCGACTTCAAGACAGCCACTGCCATTGACCTGGCAGGACGTGACGTACTTGAGGCGGTACAGATGTCGGTTAAGCCCAAGGTGATCAACACACCTCCGGTTGCGGCCGTTGCCAAGGATGGTATTCAGCTGATTGCCAAAGCCCGTGTGACCCTCCGTGCCAATATCAAACAACTTGTTGGTGGTGCCGGAGAAGAGACAATCCTGGCCAGGGTTGGCGAAGGGATTGTTACATCCATCGGATCGGCCCAGCATCACAAGCAAGTACTGGAAAACCCTGACAGCATTTCCAAGGTTGTACTTTCCAAGGGTCTTGATTCAGGTACTGCTTATGAGATCCTTTCTATCGATATTGCAGACATTGATGTGGGTAAGAACATTGGTGCCATGCTGCAGATCGATCAGGCCAATGCCGACAAGAATATTGCGCAGGCCAAGGCTGAGGAGCGCCGGGCTATGGCAGTTGCCGCCGAACAGGAAATGAAGGCCAAGGCACAGGAAGCCAGGGCCAAGGTGATCCAGGAAGAAGCAGAAATTCCCAAGGCCATATCCGAATCCTTCCGAAGCGGAAACCTTGGTATCATGGATTATTATCGCATGCAAAACATCCAGGCAGACACTTCCATGAGGGAGCAGATCAGTAAACCGGGAAGCGGCAAATCTTCCGGAAAGTCTGATTCTGATGAAGGACCCATCAAATAGGGAGTCTTTCATTACCTGAAAAGCAACAGGCCATCTGTCAGAGGCAGATGGCCTGTTTTGTATTTGTGAATTACATGGTTGTCTGTAGGATTACCACTATCTTTGTGTTGATCAAGGTATTTATGATTTTGGATATCCGGCTGAAAGGCGATGAATATAAACTTTCTTTTTGATTACCCATCCTGGCTGATATTGGTGTGTGTCCTCGCGGGGCTGACGTATGCTGCCCTGCTCTATTACAGGAACCGGCAGCCCCCCTTCAGTCCTCTGATCACCCGGGCACTGGCGCTGATCCGTTTTGTGACAGTGACATTGCTGGCACTGTTGCTCCTTGCTCCCTTTGTGGAACGTACCACACAAGATGTGGAGGATCCCATTGTTATTTTTCTTCAGGATAATTCTTCTTCTCTTTTATTTGCAGAAGATTCTCTGTTTTATTATGACGAATATATTCCTCAAATGGAGAGGTTTCTGGAGTTAATGTCTGACAAGCATCAGCCTGTCCTTTATACATTCGGGGAAGAGTTCCGGGAAGCCGGAATGATTGATTTTTCTGAGCGGGTAACAAATATGTCGGAGGCATTTCGTGAGCTCGAAGCACGCTACTCCAACAGGAATATCGGGGCGGTGATCCTGGCAGGTGACGGATTGTTCAATCGGGGGGCCAATCCTGTATATACAGCGGCAAATCTTCCTTATCCGGTCTATACAATGGCACTGGGTGATACCCTGCCCAGGCGTGATGTGATTCTGAAAGGAATTAATCACAATCAGATTACTTACCTGGGGAATGAGTTTCCCGTGGAGGTTGAAGTGGAAGCCCTTGAAAGTGAAGGGCTGTCAAGCCGCCTGAGTATCAGCCGTGACGGAGAAGAATTGTATTCGGAGAACATTCGTTTTTCTTCAGACCACCATACAGAAACAATCAGGTTGCACCTGGAGGCGGATCAGACCGGGATGCAGCAGTATGAAGCATTTTTGTCACCGGTTGAAGATGAGATAAGCCTGGATAACAACCGGCAAAGTTTTTTTATTGATGTGATTGACGGGCGCCGGCAGGTGCTTATTCTGGCTGGTGCTCCCCACCCGGATGCGGGCGCCATCAAAGAGGCATTGCTTCACAATGAACACTATGAAGCCGAAGTGTTTTTAGCAGGTGATTTTGATGGCAGCACCGAGAAATATGACCTTGTGATCATGCATCAGCTGCCCTCCTCCGGGCAACCCGTGACGACCGTTCTGGAGCAATTTGCGGAGGCAGGAACTCCGGTATTGTTTATTCTGGGGGCACATACCGACCTGGAAGCGTTTAACAGACTCGCACACGGACTACAGATCCATCCGCGATCTGAAGACATGTCTGAGTCCCATCCGGTGTTCAACAGTGGCTTTTCCCTTTTTTCAATGGGGGAGCATTCCGTCCGGCTGGTTGACCAGCTTCCTCCTTTACATGCTCCCTTCGCAGAGTATCAGTTGCCATCCGTTTCGCAGGTGATGCTTTATCAGCGGATCGGCCAGGTGGAAACAGAGCAGCCCTTACTGATGTTTTCCGAATCGGGGGAAAGGCGTTTTGGCGTAATTGCCGGAGAGGGGATCTGGAGATGGCGACTGCATGCTTTCATGCGACAGGGAAACCACCGGGCATTTGACGAGATGCTGACAAGGACGGTTCAATACCTGGCTTTGCAGGAAGACCGAAGTTTATTCAGGGTAGATGCCCCCTCACTTGTTTATGAAAATGAGCCGGCCCGTTTCGATGCCGAATTATACAACCCCAGCTATGAACTGGTCAATGAACCGGAAATTCAGCTGGTAATCACCAACGATGAGGGGGTTGCTTTTCCCTATACCATGGGCAGAACATCCAATGCATACAGCCTTGATGCCGGAACCTTTGAGCCTGGCAGCTACACCTGGGAAGCGAGGGTCTCTTATGGTGGGGAGACTTTCATTGAGGAGGGTGTGTTTTCTGTGTCAGCCCTCGACCTGGAAGGTCTGCGCACGGTGGCCGACCATCATCTGCTCTATGACCTGGCAGAAAGCACCGGGGGGGTGATGCATTACCCGGGAGAGTGGGATGAAATGGCGGCCCATATCCTTGACCGTGATGACATAACCCCCAGGATGTTTTCACACAGGGATTTTACTGAGGTGATTGACTTGAAATGGTTGTTTTTTGTGTTGCTCCTGTTGCTTTCCACCGAATGGTTTGTAAGAAAAAGGAGCGGTAGTTATTGAAAGACTTGAAATAGTTGATTTTATGGAACAAATGATATTGTATATTATAATCGCCATCATCGTACTGGATTATGTTTTTGACCGTGTGATGGATTACCTGAATGCCAGCCGGTGGAGCAAGACACTGCCGGCTGAGCTCAGGGGTATTTATGATGAAGAAAAATACCGCAGGTCGCAGGAGTATTCAAGGGTGAAAATGCGCTTTGGCATCATTACCAGCACCCTTTCTTTCATTTTTATTCTGCTGATGCTCGCACTGGGCGGGTTCGGTTACCTTGACGGGCTGGTTCGGACCTATACAGAACACCCCGTGTGGATGGCCCTTTTGTTCTTCGGCATTCTGGGGTTGGCGTCAGATATTCTGTCAACGCCTTTTGATATATACGGTACTTTTGTGATCGAAGAGCGCTTCGGTTTTAACCGCACAACCCCAAAAACTTATTTTTTTGACAAGATCAAGGGATGGATGATTTCTCTTGTGATCGGCGGGGGACTTCTCGCGGTCTTTGTCTGGTTCCATGATACAGCCGGCAATCTTTTTTGGCTGTATGCCTGGATTTTGTTCACCGGGTTCAGTGTGTTCATGATGATGTTTTACAGCACCCTTATTGTCCCTTTGTTCAATAAACAAAAACCCCTTGAAGAAGGTCCTTTGCGCACGGCCATTGAGGATTTTGCCGAGAAGGCCGGGTTTCGTCTGGATAATATTTTTGTGATCGATGGTTCCAAAAGAAGCTCTAAGGCCAACGCCTACTTCAGCGGGCTGGGCCCTAAAAAACGCATTGTGCTTTTTGACACACTGATAAAAGAACACAGTACAGAAGAGTTGGTGGCCGTATTGGCTCATGAGATCGGGCATTACAAGAAAAAACACACCACCAGGGGCATGCTGGTATCAATACTTCATACCGGTGTAATGCTTTTCCTGCTGGGGCTTTTTATCAACCGTCCTGAATTGTCTATGGCCCTGGGTGCGCAGGAGACAAGCTTTCATTTGGGTATTCTTGCTTTCGGATTGTTGTATTCTCCCATATCCCTGATTCTTGGCATTATTGGTAACCGCATGAGCCGGAAACATGAATACGAGGCTGACGCCTTTGCCGCAGAAAAGTATGATCCGGAACCCCTTCAGGAGGCATTGAAAAAATTGTCGGTAAATCACCTGAGCAACCTACGGCCTCATCCTGCGTACGTGTATGTGCACTACTCACACCCGCCTCTGCTACAGCGGCTGAAGCACCTGGATAAGTTTCGTGAAGCAGCAGACTAAATAATTGTGATATAGAGTGATGATGACACCCCCTTCCATACCTCTTGCTGAAAAACTGCGGCCCACTTCCCTGGACGAATACCTGGGGCAGGATCACCTGGTGGGAGAGGGAGCCATCCTGCGCAAGACCATCGACTCGGGAAATATCCCCTCCATGATTTTATGGGGCCCTCCCGGGGTAGGAAAAACAACGCTGGCCTCACTGGTCGCCCGTAAGCTAAAACGTCCCTTCCACACCCTGAGTGCCATCAGTTCAGGGGTTAAGGATGTGCGTGAAGTGATTCAGCGGGCCAAGGCCTCCGGGGGGAATTCCATTTTATTTATCGATGAGATTCACCGCTTCAGTAAATCTCAGCAGGACAGCTTGCTTGGGGCCGTGGAAAAAGGCATCATTACCCTGATCGGAGCTACTACGGAGAACCCCTCATTTGAAGTTATTTCACCTTTGTTGTCGCGCTGCCAGGTTTACATTTTGCAATCTCTGGACGTTAAGGACCTAAAGAAACTACTGGATAGCGGGGTGCATCGGCTGGAAAAAGATACAGGCAAGAAAATACATGTCAGTGAGACGGAAGCTTTGTTCAGGATCTCCGGGGGAGACGCAAGGAAGTTGTTGAACGCCCTGGAACTGGCTGTTTATGCCGATGAAAATCGCGAGGTAAACGTCACGAATAAGGAGGTGTTATTGGTTATCCAGCAAAATCTGGCTTTTTATGATAAGGGTGGGGAGATGCATTATGATGTGATCTCTGCATTTATCAAATCGGTCCGTGGCAGCGACCCCAATGCCGCCGTATACTACCTTGCCAGGATGATTGAAGGTGGCGAAGACCCGAAATTCATTGCCAGGCGGCTGATCATTCTGGCTTCGGAAGATATTGGCAATGCCAACCCCAATGCCCTTTTGCTTGCCACCAATTGCTTCCAGGCCGTGACCATGATCGGGATGCCGGAAAGCCGGATTATTTTATCCCAGACCACCACTTACCTGGCTGCCTCTGCGAAGAGCAATGCCGCTTACCTGGCGATCGGGAAGGCACAGGATCTTGTCCGTAAGACCGGGGATCTGCCCGTACCCCTGGCCATCCGCAATGCACCGACCAAGCTCATGCGGGAAGCAGGCTATGGCAAGGATTATAAATATTCCCACGACTATGACCAGCATTTTGCCTTCCAGGAGTTCATGCCTGACGACCTGTCCGGAAAAAAACTTTATGATCCGGCAGATAATGCAAGGGAAAACGAAATGCGGGCAAGGTTGAAGGGGCTCTGGAAGGACAAGTATGGGTATTAGGGGGTTGTTGGTTAGTTGGTTGTTGGTTAGTTAGTTGTTGGTTAGTTAGTTGTTGGTTCTCATGGGCCATGTGTTGGGAAAGCTGCCAATGGTCTGGGAAACGGGCGAGGCAGTTGTTGGTTAGTTGGTTGTTGGTTTTCATAGGCCATGTGTTGGGAAAGCTGCCAATGGTCTGGGAAACGGGCGAGGCAGTTGTTGGTTAGTTAGTTGTTGGTTTTCATGGGCCATGGAAACCACCCAACTATCAGGCGCGCAGCGCCGGAACCAACAACCGGAGGCGCTTTAGCGCCGACTAACCGGAGAGGGCGATAGCCCTCGACTAACCGGAGGGGCGTCAGCCCCGACTAACTATCAGGCGCGCAGCGCCGGAACCAACAACCGGAGGCGCTTTAGCGCCGACTAACCGGAGGCGCTTTAGCGCCGACTAACCGGAGGGGCGTTAGCCCCGACTAACCATCAGGCGCGCAGCGCCGGAACCAACAACCGGAGGCGCTTTAGCGCCGACTAACCGGAGAGGGCGATAGCCCTCGACTAACCGGAGGCGCTTTAGCGCCGACGAACTAACAACTAATTAAAAATATGTTTCAACGCGAAATGTTTCTTCGTTACCTGGCTCAGACATCCGGGTTCCCGCTGTCTCTCGAGATTTCAGAGGCAGAAGGGTTGTATATGTATGGTGCCGGCGGCAAGAGGTACCTTGATCTGATCAGTGGGATCTCTGTAAGTGCTCTTGGGCACCGTCATCCCAGGGTGGTTCAGGCGGTAAAGGAGCAGGCGGACCGTTATATGCATCTGATGGTTTACGGGGAGTTTGTACAGGCGCCCCAGGTTGAACTGGCCAGGTTGCTGGTTGAGCATTTACCTGCCGGGCTCGATAATGTTTTCTTTGTGAACTCAGGCAGCGAATCTGTTGAAGGGGCATTGAAACTGGCCAAAAGGTATACCGGCCGGACCGAAATAGTAAGTTTTTATGATGCCTATCATGGAAGCAGCCATGGTTCACTGAGCGTGGGAGGAAATGAGAACCTGAAAAATGCTTTTCGTCCCCTTCTTCCCGATGTGCGCCATTTGTGTTTTGGGGAAACGGAGCAACTCTCACAGATATCTGAACGGACTGCCTGTGTCATTGCCGAAACCATCCAGGGAGAGGCCGGTGCTGTTGTGCCTGAAAAGGAGTTCCTGCAGGCTTTGCGCAAACGCTGCGATGAAACGGGGGCCCTGCTGATTCTGGATGAGATCCAGGCCGGAATGGGGCGGTCAGGTGCCTTGTGGGCTTTCAGCCATTATGGAATTGTTCCCGACATCCTCACGCTGGCAAAAGCGTTTGGGGGCGGGATGCCCCTGGGTGCATTTATTGCCGGAAGAGAGGTGATGCATTGTCTGACTGAAAATCCTGTACTCGGGCATATCAACACCTTTGGCGGAAATGCTGTTTGTGCGGCTGCCGCAAAAGCTTCTCTCGAAGTAATTCTGGAGGAAAAGCTTTGGCTCAATGCTGCTCAACTTGAGCACGTTTTTCGCAAGAGGCTTGTGCATCCGGATATTCTTGGTGTGCGTGGCAAAGGATTGCTGCTGGCGGTTGAGTTCGGGGATTTTACCCGGGCAAAAGAGGTGATTGACCGGTGTATCCAAAAAGGGCTTTTGACCGATTGGTTCTTGTTTGCAGACAATTGTTTACGGATTGCACCACCCCTTACCATAAGTGAGGAGGAGGTGAGGGATGCCTGCCAAATCATCCTGGAGGCGGTGGAAGAAAATCACTGTTGAGCAGAAGAAAATCAGTGTTGATTTGTGTGCATAATGTATGTATCTTTAAACTGTCATCAATCTATTATGATCCGTACGTAAACCATTGACGTATATGGATGCACAATTGAAACGTTCGCTTGCCAAAAAGCCGCTGCAGAGTTTGCCGGTGAAAGGTTTTTTTGCCAACTATCCTGTACGTAAGTGGTTGCAACAAAATGATTTCCTGCTTGTTTGCGGCAAGAGCGATTACCTTTGGACTTTTCTTTGCGGAGACAATCCGGAAGATCTGCTTCTTTTGCTGGAACGCTTTGACTTTGAAAGCCTGTATTTTGCCAATGTGGAGGAATGGATGTTGCCTGTGCTGACGCATACCCGTAAAATTGAATGGAAGTTAACTACACACAGGTATTACCTGCCTGAAGGGAAAAGTGTGGAGCCCACCGATCACGTATCCCAGTCACTGGATTCCTCCATGGCCAATTATATTTTCAGGAATTCCGCCTATAAGGATTTCACTTCCGAAACCTATATTAAAGACCGTCTGGAAAAGGATGTATCGGCAGGAATATGGATCAATGGTGAATTGGTGGGGTGGGGGCTGACCCATGATGACAGTTCCATGGGGTTTTTACATGTCATGCCGGATTACCGAGGACAGGGGCTGGGGGAGAGCATCATGCGTTTTTTGGTGATTGAAAAGCAGGGCAGGAAAAAGTCTGTTTTTGTGAATATAGAACCCCATAACCATCAGTCCATCAACCTGGTGAAAAAGCTGGGTTTTGTATTTGACCGGGAGGTGAGCTGGGTAAAGCTCGTCTGAGCCGACCTGAGTAACCTTCGCGAGCCGACCTGGTCAGTCTTCGTGAGCCAACCTGGGCAATCTTCGTAAACCGGTCTGATCAGACTTTTCTGATAACAAATAATTCCACCGTTTCTTTATTGCGTACCTGTTGTATCCAGGACTTTTTCCGGGATGCTTTCTGGGTAACCGGTTGTTGGATCCGTGAAAGCAAACTGAAGTGTTCCTGATGATCCTGCAGTGCCTGCTCTATGGGATGTTCGGCTGCAATGCCTGCAGCCAGGCTGAAATTGGAAAAAATCAGGGCGATGGTCGTTCCCGGGGGGCAGGTTTCAGTCATCTGACTGAAAAAGTCATCAAAAAATTGGTCTTCAAAATAAAAAGCGGTATCAAGTATTTTTTTTGGTTTTTCGGGAATCCATGGGGGATTGAACACCACAAGGTCATTTGGGGATGGGCGAAAAGAGCCCAGCAGGTTGGCTTCTTCCACAGACACAGTCTCATGCATGTGGTGGTTAAGCCGCTGAAGGTCCTGCCGGAAACTGTATACTGCATTGGGGTTAATGTCGGTGGCGTGAATGGTTCTGATTCCGTGTTTGTAGAGAATAAATGAAAGTACGCCGCAGCCGCAGCCGATATCCACCGCCCTTTGAAACGGGTTGTGTTCCTTTAACCAGTTGTCCAGAAGGTGAAGGTGTTCATGTCTGGTCGGAAAATAAACCCCGTAAAATGGATGTATGGGGTGATTCAGCAATGGGTATCGAATCCCTTTTTCGAACCATTGCCTGGCCCCGTTCATTCCAAGCAGATCGGCAAAATTGATCAGGAACGACTTATTGTTCGGGTAAAAAGATCGGAGCCACGGGTTTCCTGGAGCTTTTTCTAAGGCAACCCGGTGTTCCTCTACGGGAACCCAAAAGCCGGCGAGTATTGCCTTCAGCGCTTCCTGCTGTCGCCGTGATGATTCGTAACCGCGAATGGGATGGAGGCTGGTGATTTTCTTTTTAAGCCAGGCGTAGAAGGTCATGGCAAAACCCCAGCTGCCGCGCAGGCAGATGTCCTGGTGGTTTTTCAGCATGCGGTGCATTGCTCCGAAGGGTGTGCCCGGATACATTTCCGGAATTTTTTCTCCGGCGGACCTGACGACGGGCTTGACGGCGGACCTGACGACGGGCTTGACGGCGGACCCGACGACGGGCCTGATGACAGGCCGTATCAATCCTTCAGGTAAATGCTCCGGGCCTTCAGGTAAATGCTCCGGGTGGCTGTCAATCATGAATGGGGTTAATTAAAGGCGGTGGATATTATGTAACGGCACTGTCAAAAGTACACATTTCTGGTGTTATTCTGCCAAAACAGATATTGTTGATATCAATAAGATGCCAAAACGACGTTAATTTATGCAATTTTTTCCTTAAAGATGCCATATTGGCGCGGATCTACCATCCTTCCAGGGTATAATTTGGCATGGCATGTCATTTGAATACGATTGGGTGGAGTAAAAAAAATACAGTATAAACCAAAAAGAAAGGAGGGTTGTCGCATGTTACCAATGCTAAAACGAAACCGCGAAAACATGCCCAGCTTCATTGATGAATTTTTCGGAAAAGACTGGATGGATAGTGTTTTCAGTGATCAGCCCGGAATCAGCACACCCGCTGTAAACGTCAAGGAAACCAATGAAGATTACCAGATTGAAGTGGCTGCGCCCGGGTTGGACAAAAAAGATTTTAAAGTAGACCTGGACAACAATGTGCTTACCATCTCCTCAGAGAAAGAGCACAAAGATGAGAAGAAAGAAGAAGGTAAGTATATGCGCAGGGAGTTCAGCTATTCATCCTTCAGCCGTTCTTTCAGCCTGCCTGATGCGGTGGATGCCGAAAACATCAAGGCAAAACACAGAGACGGTATTTTGCTGGTGGTCATTCCGAAGCGGGAAGAAGCCAGGCGCAAAGCGCCAAAGCAAATTGCCATATCATAACTGATTAGCTGATTGGTTGGGCATAAAAAAGGAGGGAACTTCAGTCAGATGTTCCCTCCTTTTTAAGTCTTACCTGACAAAATGTATTTTGCTCCTGTTAAAGAATCAGTTTTCACGCATTACGTGGTCATCGTACTCAAGCTCAAACCGGAGTTTGTGTTTGGATTCTTCCACGGCCAGGGCCTGGAATACCTTCCGGAGTTCCGGGTGGTTAGTTCGTTCCGAGAGCTTTGTGTATAGTTTGAAGGCTGCTTTTTCTTTTTTCATGGCCAGTACAAGGGCATCACTGTATTCCATATCACCGGCATCCCCTGATTGAACGACGTAATCCGCAATTTTCAGGTCTCTCACCTTCTCCACATCCATGTCGAACAGTCCTTCTTCTTTGATCTTACGCAGCCTTGCTTTGTGGCCTACCTCTTCGCGGGCAAACTGGAGGAAAACCTGTTTCATTTCCTCGTTTTTCATCTTTTCTGCCAGCCCGTTGTAGAAATCCACAGCTTCCTGCTCGGACTGCATGGCAAAATCCAGGATTTCATCTACAGAGTTAAACGTTTTCATAGCTTCTTTCTTTAATGTTGTTAAATGCTTCGTTCCAGGCTGTCTCGGTTTTTTTGGTCAGGACATCGCATCCGTAATCGAATTGTCTTTCCTGGTTGTCATTGTCTGTGTGTACCAGCCTGCATTGGTCAGTGGCAGATTTTCCTGCAGCCTGCATCAATGCAGCGGTTTCCAGCATGACGTCTGCCGGAGTCTCGTATTCGGATTTCACATCAAACAATGTCAGCAAATTGAGCAGCTGGTCAAAGCTGTTCTTTTTCAGTGGCCCCGCCCAGTTGGACTCAAACTGCTGGATGAACCGCTGGGTATTGGTAAAACTACCACCGATCTCCATGTGCAGCGATGCCGGTAACACCAGGTCAGCTTCCCGGGCTGTTTCACTCATGAACAGATCCTGGACCACCAGAAAATCGATGTTGTCCAGGGCTTTTTGTATTTCCTTTTTATCACTGGCACATCCCAGGGGGTCTTCTCCGAAAATAAACGCATTCTTGATTTTCCCTGACTGCAGGAGCTCCCACTGTTCCTCTGTCGCTTCGCCGGGCAGCTTACTTGTCTGCCACGCATCAGCCAGAGAAGCCATAACTTTGTCGTTACCAATGTAATCGCCTCCGGGTGCAAGTTTCGTATCTGCTCCCATATCAAACAACCCCTGTGCATTGTTTTTTTCTTTGAGGGGAAGAAGGCCAGTCCCAGTTTTGCCCGTTTTTCCGGTCAGATGACAAAGGTTACGCAATTCCTGGCAGGTATTGGCGGAAAGGTCCTTCTCGGAGAACATAATGATGGCCTGGGATTCCCGGTTGTGTTCTTCTGCAAAGCGGGCAATTTGCCCCGGGGTACACCCGGCTTCCCGGATCAGCTTATCGAAACTTGCTGAAAGGACATCCTGGCGGTATCTTTCAAAATCGGCGCAGTGATCATCGAGGTAGACACCATTTTCCATTTTATTGGACAAAATGAAATGAATGGCTGCCTTGACAAAATGGTAAGGGGACTGAATACGGGTGACATTATCAGACCTGTGCGCCATGCTGCTGTTTTCGCTTGTGGTGATCAACTCCAGTCCGGTACCTTCCTTAAAGGCTGCATTGACCGCATAAAACCCGGCCACAGGGTTGTCTTTACTTACCTCACTGTCCAGAAAAAAGATTTTATTGGCCTGACGGATCTGATCCATCGGGACCACGTGGCGGCTGTTTTCCCGGTAGCCGTCTCCGCGACCCATATAATGGAAACTGCCCACATTGCCTGTGCCCAGTCCGGCCCTGGCCAGCTTCTGAAGCAGGTAGATCTCTTCGTTGGTCAGTCTTGCCCCGATATACATCCCGTTTTCTTCCGGGCGGGCTGCTTCAACCTTTTCCCTGATGAGTTGCCATGCTTCCCTGAAACTGACCGCTTCAAAGCTTCCATTTACTTTTTTCATTGGATGGGTAAGCCGACCGGGATCATTCAGGTAGCGGTAGCCGAACTTGGCCAGCCGGCAGATACTGCCATCCTTGTTCACCAGTCCCGGGCTGCCCTTGGCCCTTCCCACAAACCCGTCCTTATGGTGATAGGAAACCGTGCATCCGATGGAGCAATAGTTACAGATTGTGGTGATCATGTTTGTTTTAACCGGCATGGTTTTAAAAGGAACGTTTTCCGTGATGGCTCCGGTGGGGCAGGTGTCAATACATAGTCCACATGAGTCGCAGTTGGTGGCCGACAAAGGACCATCCATACTCGGAGCCACATAGGTTTCAAATCCCCTGTTTACCAGGCCCAGTGCATTGGCTCCGTTCATTTCGGAGCAGATCCTGATGCAGCGGGAGCATAGAATACACTTGTTGTTGTCAATCTCCACATAAGGATGGGAAAAGTCTACCTGGTACTTCTTATAATCTCCTCCGAATTTTTTCTGTTCTGCCCTGTATGTGGTTGCATGCTGTTTCAGGTCACAGGTGTGAAGCTCCGAACATCCGCATTCCAGGCAGCGCATTGTTTCCTTTTGGGCTGCCTCATCAGAATATCCCTTTTCCACTTCCTCGAAATTGTTCCTTTTATCCGGATCCAGGGTGGGCATTTCCTCCCTGAGCTGTGCCAGGAAATACCCCTGGTACTCATCCTTCTGTTGTTCTTCAAAATTGTCTTTCTTACTCAGGAATTCCTTGTCCGGAGGGGTAACCGGCTGTTGCTGCAGGAATTTATGGCAGCTCTGTGCAGCAATCCTGCCCTGTGCAATGGCCTCTATCAGCGTGGCCGGGCCCGTGACCCCGTCTCCGCAGGCAAATACACTGTCAATGGAAGTCTGCAAGGTTCCCTGAGCGGCATCGATGTCACCCCATTTGTTGAGCTTCAATTCTTTATCTGAATGCTTGCTGATGTCTTCAATAAAATCGACCACTGTTTTCTGACCAATGGCAGCCAGAATATAATCCAGCTCCAAATCAAACTCCGAACCTTCAATTTTAACCGGCCGCCTTCTTCCCGAGGCGTCAGGTTCACCAAGCTGCATCCGTATGCAGGTCAGGGATTTCAGGTTGCCCTCAGCATCTTTGTTCACCCTGGCCGGGGCAGTCAGAAACATATAATTGATCCCTTCCAGTTTGGATTCGTGGATCTCGATGGGATTGGCAGGCATCTCCTTTTCTGTACGACGGTACAAGACCGTTACGTCCTCCGCTCCGCAGCGTTTTGCTGTACGGCAGCAGTCCATGGCGGTATTACCTCCGCCAATCACTGCCACCTTTTTCCCGGTGAAATCATACTTCTGCCCGGTCGCCTCCATGTTTCTTAAAAAGTCGATTCCGGAAAAAATATTCCCGGCATCATCGTTTTCACAGCCGATACCGGTTCCCTTCTGTGAGCCGATCCCCAGAATTACCGAGTCAAACCGGTCTTTCAATGATTGATAGCTCAGGTTGTCACCCAGTTTCTGTTCGTAGTGGATTTTTACCCCCAGTCCGGTAATCCCTTCCACCTCCTTATCAATGATGTCGTTAGGAAGACGATAGGGGGGGATGCCGTACCGGAGCATCCCGCCGGCATGCTTGTGGCCTTCGAAAATCTCCACATGGTGCCCCTCTTTAGCCAGAAAGTAAGCCGCGGTGAGCCCTCCGGGTCCTGCGCCGATCACGGCCACTTTCTTGCCCGTACCCGGTTTTACCTCAGGCATGAAACGATCCGGGGAGAACAGGTCAATGTCGGAGGTATACCTTTTCAGGTAATCGATCCCGACGCCCACTTCTTCAAGGAAATTGCGCCGGCACACCTCTTCGCACGGCCGTACACAAACCCTGCCGCATATGGCCGGGAGGGGGTTGGTCATTTTGATCAGTTCAACGGCTTCCCGGTATTTCCCTTTGCTGATCATGGAGATATAGCCCTGCACATCCACTCCGGCCGGACATTCCTCTTTGCAGGGGGGAGCACAATCGGCGTAGTGGTTACTCACCAGCAGCTCAAGAGCGAACTGCCTTGATTTGTGCACCCTTTCATTATCTGTTTCGATACGCATCCCTTCCGTTACCCGGGTTGAACAGGCGGGCTGCAGGCCGCGCATTCCTTCCACTTCCACTACACACAGGTAGCAGGAGGAGAAAGGCTCCAGCCTCTCGTCATTGCACAGTGTGGGGATCTCGATATTCAGGCGACGGGACATATCCAGGATGGTTTCCCCCTGGTATCCCTGGAAGATTTTTCCGTTTATGATGATATTGAGCTTGCTCATAGGTCAGCAGGTTGAATATTTTAGCGCTTAAGACAATTTGATGGCATCGAATTTACAGCGTGTGTAACATACACCACATTGGATGCAGATGTCCTGGTCAATATGATGCAGCTGTTTCCTTTCGCCTTCAATGGCATCTACCGGGCAACCTTTGGCGCATACGGTGCATCCGGTACATTTTTCTTCAATGACTGTGTAGATCAGCAACTTCTTGCAACTCAGGGCCGGGCATTTCCTGTCGCGGATGTGTGCTTCATACTCATCGCGGAAGTACTTAAGGGTGGTGAGGACGGGGTTGGGTGCGGTTTGCCCCAGTCCGCACAATGAGCTGTCCTTAATTGTTTCCGCCAGTTGCTCCAGCATTTCGATGTCGCCTTCACGACCTTCCCCTTCTGTGATCCGGGTGAGGATCTCCAGCATTCTTTTGGTACCCAGCCGGCAGAATGTGCATTTTCCGCAGGATTCTTTCTGGGTGAAATCCAGGAAGAATTTTGCGATGTCCACCACGCAGGTGGTTTCATCCATCACCACCATCCCGCCTGACCCCATAATGGCACCGGTGGCATTGACCGAGTCATAATCAACCCGGGTGTGCGAGAGGTATTCCGGAATGCATCCGCCGGAAGGCCCTCCCAGCTGCACCGCTTTGAACTTCTTGTCTCCTGTGATGCCGCCTCCCAGTTTATAAATGATGTCTTTAATGGTAATCCCCATGGGGACCTCCACCAGTCCCCCGTGACGGATCTTCCCGGTAAGGGCGAACACCTTGGTGCCTTTGCTTTTTTCAGTTCCGTACTGTGCATAGGCTTGTGGCCCCTGGTGAATGATCCAGGGGATATTAATGAATGTCTCTACGTTATTGATATTGGTAGGATGCTTCCACAATCCCGCTTCAGCGGGGAATGGCGGGCGCCTTCTTGGCATGCCGCGGGCGCCTTCAATGGAAGCGATCAGGGCGGTTTCCTCACCACAAACAAAGGCACCGGCCCCCTCCTTGATCTTCAGGTCGAAATGAAATCCTTTGATGCCGAAGAGGTCTTTGCCCAGGTAACCTTTCTCACGTGCCTGCTTAATGGCAAGATTGAGCCGCTTGATGGCCAGGGGGTATTCTGCCCGGCAATAAATGTACCCCTCGCCGGCACCAATGCCATAGCCGCATATGATCATTCCCTCGAGTACTCCATGCGGGTCACCCTCCAGGATGGAGCGGTCCATGAAAGCACCGGGGTCGCCCTCGTCGGCATTGCAGATCACATACTTTGTGTCAGACTGATTGTTGCGCGCGAACTTCCATTTTAACCCGGTGGGAAACCCTCCGCCACCCCTTCCGCGGATTCCAGAGTCCAGCACCTGTTGAATGACAGACTCCGGACTCAGCTTCTCCCGTGCGATCTTTCGGATCGCCGCATATCCGTCTCTTGCCTCGTATTCTTCGATGGATTCCGGGTCGATGTGCCCGCAATTACGCAGGCTGATCTTTACCTGCCCGTCAAAAAATGCCTGGTCTTTTGAAGGATACTTGTCTGATTGTACGATATACTCAGGAATGGGAGAGAATTTTTTGATGTGCTTATCGATGATGTCTTCGACCCTTTCAAGGTTTACTTCCCCGTATAGGTAGGTTCCGCTATCGTCGATGATCTCCACCAAAGGTTCCCTGTAGCACATGCCGATGCAGCTGGTTTTTTTTAATTCGAAATCCAGCTTGTCAGTGGTCATGATGCGCTTAAACTCATTGTAGGTTTTGTTGGCACCTGCAGCAATTCCGCAGCTTCCCAGTCCCACAATAACCTTTGTATTACCCATTGTCAATATAGTTTTTGTGTTTATCCGTTTTCGCTTCTGCGTATCTCTTTGATGATGCGGACGGCCTCTTTCGGGGTAAGCTTTCCGTAGGTTTCATCCCCAATCATCATTACGGGAGCCAGGGAACAACAGCCGAGACAGGCTACGGTTTCCACGGTGAGAATTCTGTCACTGGTGGTTTCTCCGTCCTTAATTCCCAGTGTGTCCAATATCTCATCTGTGATGGCGGTCACGTTCTGCACGTGGCATGCGGTACCGTGACACATTTTTACAATATACTTGCCGGCAGGTTCCAGCCTGAACTGGGCGTAGAATGTGGCTACTCCGTACATTTCGTTCAGCTCCAGCCCGGTTGCCCGGTGGATCCTTTCAAAAGATGCTTTCGGGAGATAACCATATATATCCTGTGTCCCCTGGAGCAAGGGAATTAAGTTCCCTTTTTGGTCTTTATATTTCTCCAGCAGGTCGTCCATCAGGGTCAGGTCCACCGAATCCCGGGTGGTTTCCATTTGGGGTGAAGCGGGTTGAATTCGTTGAATGCGCATAAATTCCGTGAATTGACGTTTTTCGAGGCAATAATACATAAAAAATCACCGGCCCGCCAAAAGAAAAAACATATATTTTTTCGGGAGAAAAACTTGTAAATACCAATAAATTTTATATAGAAGGTGTTTTTATTCGTTTTTGGAGGCCATCACCATCCTCACTTCGGCAAATGAGAATTCTTCCCCGAGCACAGCCATAATGTCTCCAGCTTTCCGGCTCCCTACGGCTTCTGATGCTTTCACGATTTGTGCCATTTTTTCTTTTTCCACAAATCGTTCCGCATCAATGAGGCCTTTCCGGACACAACTGACCATATGTGACTGAATGGTGCTGTAGGTAAGTGACCGTATCTCAATAATTTCCTCCATGCTTTTTCCTTCCAGGTATAGTTGGAGGGTGATCTCAGCAGATGGTGTTTTTGTGGATTTTTCTTTCGCCGACCGGGGCGTTTTCTTTTCGGTAAGGATGTCTTTGCTGTACTCTTGCATCATCTCTTTCCGTTCCCTGATCAGCCCGTGATTCTGTGTATTGTCGCGGGTTGGTTCTCTATTATCCAGCAAGGCCGTGATCAGTGATTCCATTCTGTGCAATTTCTGAAGCCGTGCATGAAACTCAGATTCCAGCTCGCGTAGTTCACGTACATATCCTTTTGTGCCGCTCTGTTCACTTACCCGGGAAATGTGCCTGAAAATTTGCTGGGAAAAACTTTTCAGCAGTGGAGAAAAATATTCCTTTGATTTACTTACCCTGCTTTTGATATAGGGGAATTCATGACTCCTCAGGTCGCGTTTTAACTGGTTTGAAAAACGGTCAGCCACCGTCTTTAGCGGCAGGAATTCACGAATCATATCCTCAGCCCAGGGTTTGAAGTTTTGCTTTGCTGAACGTCCTTCCTTTTTGTCATATCCACGGAGGTGGAACCGGAGGCTTTCCTGCAATGCATCAAAATTGAAAGTATCTGACAGCTCTTGTTCAATGTAGTGCCTTGATTCTGCGTCAAGCTTTTGTTTCAGTTCTGTAACCGAATTTTTGCCTGCCGAGAAGAATTTGACATGGTCATCCTGTGAAACCTGTTGTTCCGGAACCGGTTCACTCAATACAAGTCCTTCCAGCCCCCTGAGTCTTGACATTGCCACGTAGATCTGCCCGGGTGCAAATGCCCCGGATACATCAATCACTGCTTTGTCGAAGGTCAGTCCCTGACTTTTGTGCACGGTAACCGCCCATGCAAGCTTTATGGGATAATGTGAAAAGGTTCCCGTTACCTTTTCCTCAATTTCGTTGTTCACTTTGTTAAGGGTGAATTTTTTGTTCTCCCAGGTGTAGCGTTCCACTTCAGCAGAATGAGAGCCATCCGGAAAACCAACCACGATACTATCTTTACTTAGTTTTTCGATCTTGCCTATTTTGCCGTTGAAATAACGCTGCTCGCCAGTATGATCATTTTTAATAAACATTACCTGGGCCCCTTTTTTCAGTTGCAGGGAATAGTCTGCCGGATAAAATGCTTCACCAAAATCTCCTGTAATTGCCGCATCAAAATACAGCGGCTGTCCCCTGAGCTTTTCCAGAGCCCTTTTATTGATGAGGTCTGCCTTATGGTTGTGTGTGGTGAGGAAAATATGTCCTGATTCTTCCAGCGGATCAAAGCCGGGGTGCACATGACGGTTCAGTAAAGCTGCATCCTCCCGGTTCATATTGTTTTCCCTGAGTCTTGCCAGCAGGTTGATGAAGACCGGGTCATGCTGGCGGTAAATGTGTTCAAACTCGATATAGAGAGGTGGGTTTTGCCCCAGGGCCCTGGCATGAAAAAAATGCATGCTGGGATAGTGCGTCTTCAGTAACTCCCATTCCTGCTTCTTAACGACGGGTGGTAATTGCAACAGGTCACCAATGAAAAGAAGCTGTACGCCGCCAAATGGTGCATGGTTTTTACGCCGCACATGACGCAAAATGGTATCGATGGCATCCAGGGTATCCGCCCGCAGCATACTGACCTCATCAATAACCAGCAACTCCATTTCGCGCAGTAGCCTTCTTTTTGCTTCAAAAAACCTGCTATTGCGAAGCAGGCTTTTCGGAGTGTATATTTCGGTATTGATGGAGAATCCTCCCGAAAAACGCTCAGTGGGGCAGAAGGCCCCGAATGGAAGCTGAAGCAGGGAATGAAGTGTAACTCCACCGGCATTGATGGCCGCAATGCCCGTCGGGGCTGCAACGATGGTTTTTTTGTGGGTATGGCGGACCAATTCTTTCAGGAAGGTGGTTTTTCCTGTTCCTGCCTTCCCTGTCAGAAATACATGACAGCCTGTGCTGTTGATAAACCTTGATGCAAGTTCTTTTTCGGAATACATGAGCGGGGTTTAATTCTGCTCCACGAAGTTAAGGTTTCCGCGGGGATGGCATGGACAAAAAAAGCCGAACGGTAATTCCGTCCGGCTCTTTTGCTTATTCAGGTTTAGGTATCGCTTATGCGATTAACGCATGGATCAGATTACGCCCTGATCGATCATGGCATCGGCTACCTTAATAAAGCCGGCCACGTTGGCACCTTTTACATAGTTGATATACCCGTCTTCTTCCTGGCCATATTTCTTGCAGGCTTCATGAATGTTCTTCATGATTTCATGCAGTTTTTCTGCCACTTCTTCGGCCGGCCAGTTCAGTTTCATGGCATTTTGTGTTTGCTCGAGTCCGGAGGTAGCCACACCACCGGCATTGGCGGCCTTGCCCGGGCCATAGAGGACCTTGGCCCCCTGGATTATTTCCACAGCTTCTGCCGTACACGGCATGTTGGCACCTTCTGAGATGGCCATTACGCCGTTGTTTACCAGGTTCTTTGCATCCTCTTCGTTGAGTTCATTCTGAATGGCGCAAGGCATCGCAATATCCACCTTTTGCTCCCACGGGCGCTTGCCTTCGAAGAACTGGGCGTTGGGGAATTCGTAAGTGTATGGTTTGACGATATCCTGGTTTGAGGCGCGCAACTCAAGCAGGTAATCGATCTTTTCACCGGAAATACCGTCAGGATCATATACATATCCGTCAGGACCGCTGATGGTCACAACTTTGGCACCAAGCTCAGTGGCTTTGGTTGCTGCGCCCCAGGTAACGTTACCAAAACCGGAAAGGGCTACGGTTTTACCTGTAAGTTTTTCGCCTTTGGTCTTCAGCATCTCTTCGGCAAAATAAACCGCACCGAAACCAGTTGCTTCCGGACGAATGAGGCTGCCACCCCAGTTGCGTCCCTTGCCGGTAAATGTACCGGTGTGTTCGCCTACCAGTTTCTTGTACATGCCGTACATGTAGCCAATCTCGCGACCACCGACGCCGATGTCACCGGCCGGAATGTCGGTGTCGGGACCGATGTACTTGTAAAGCTCTGCCATGAATGCCTGGCAGAATCGCATGATCTCAGCCTGTGATTTGCCCTTTGGGTTAAAATCACTTCCACCTTTGGCACCACCCATGGGCAGTGTGGTGAGGCTGTTCTTGAAGATCTGCTCAAAGCCCAGAAACTTAAGTCCGCTCAGTGTAACACTCGGGTGGAAACGGCAACCGCCTTTGTAAGGGCCTATCGCGTTGTTGAACTGAACACGGTAGCCACGATTTACATGAACGTTGCCTTTGTCATCCATCCATTCCACTTTAAAGGAGATCACGCGATCGGGTTCGGTGATCCGTTCAATAATATTGGCAGCCTGGTATTTTGGATTTTCTTCCACCACGTCAATGATGGTTTCCAGTACTTCCCTCGCTGCCTGCAAGAACTCTTTTTCGCCTGGATTTTTTTTCTCCAGGTCTGACATTATCTTTTCTAAATTCATAATAGGGGTGATTTAAATAATGAATAAATCAACTGCTGTTAATTAATTAGCAATTCGGTAGCGAATTTATACCTTATTTGTGTATAAACCAAACGAAAAGGGTAAAATTATTTAGCCCGGTTTCAGTACGATTCCGGCTTTTTTACTCCCGTCAATTTTTATGGTAAGCGGGCAGTCAAAACGGACATGCCTGACAAAGTCATCCTCATAGATCGCTTCCTGTTTATTCAGGAAATCGACATCATAATGTCCGTCATTCATATAGGGGTTAATGGTGAAATACCCTACGCTGAAAGAGGTGAGATTCTGGAAGAAATGGGTGCCCTGACTGGGGTCGATCCTGAAATCCTTCAATCCGGACTCAATGATGAGGCGTGCTGCCGATATCTGCGCCCATTTAACCGGTACGCCGAGCCAGGGGTCATT
>SKUN01000148.1 GCA_007129945.1 Bacteroidales bacterium | reverse complement strand
TTTGAAACCGGCAGGTGGTTCAACCGCAACCTGCGGATCTTCCGCAATATGCAAAGGATCCCCCGCGGGCCTGACGACAGGATACTGCTGATTGTGGGTGCCGGCCACCTGAACCTGCTGAACCCCTTCTTTGACGCTTCATGGGAGTTTGAGCTGGTGTCTCCCCTGCCCTACCTGGAAAAAGCCCGGATGGAGTAACTGAAAACCCCATCCCAAAATGATCATTTCAAACAATTTCTTGCAGCGTTTGTAATACTTGGCAAAGATTTATTACTCACAAAAACGCACAAGACATGTTTGGAAAAAGCAAAATGATCAGCTTAATGGCATTCACTTTCCTGTTTGCCTTTACCGCCTGCGATGACAATGACGACGTGCCGGAACCCGATGAGGCACATTTCTCGATGGAGGTTTCTGGCGACATGGAAATTGATTTGGATGGCCAGGTTTTTTATGCCGACTATTTTGACCCGGAATATAGCGAGGATATTTTCCTTCTGAACATGATTCCCGAAACCGAACACAGTGCAAACCTGATGTTTATAATGAGCGGTGGCCGGCCGGGACCCGGATCTTATCCCATTGTGTTTCACGATGAACACGAAGCCGGAGAATTCCTCGACGATGCTTTTGTGTCAAGGTTTTCCCTGCAAATGGAAGATGGCGAAGTGCCCGTCATGTATTTCTTCGAAGCAACCGACGGCACCATCATTTTTGAAGAGTCGTCAGAGGCAATGGTATCGGGCAGCTTTGAGTACCAGGCAACCGGAGGCAATGTGCACGACGAAACAAGCGATAAAGAGGTGGTAATATCCGGAACATTCTCTGCCCCGAGGGCAAACATTGAAGACATTGATCCCTGATCGGGAGCCTGGCTTCCCAAGCCCTCAGCCTGAATATTCAGGAGTTTGTTAAAAACAAGACAGCAGCTGTTATAGTAACCAACATTACTGTAACAGCTGCCGCGTTTTTGACCTGGCCGGTTATGAAAACCTACCTCAACGGCTCGGTGTAATCACCGATTGGATCGGTATTCACCGGGCCGGCGGGCGAAAGATCCAGGGGGGCGATTTCCAGCTCCATGGTCTCGCCCATAAATTCCGTGCTTTCAAGCCTGTCAATCTCAAGACTGGTGCCCAGTTTACGGAAAAACGGGAAAAGGTCTTCGCCCACGGCAATGCTCATGTCTTCAACCATCTCCTCCCAGCTCAGCCTTCTTTGGGGCTCATCTTTCCAGCGGGTGTGCTGCACCCACCGCCACCGGGGGTACCAGGTGGGTCCGTACCTGTCGTCCAGCTTCTGCCAGAGGTACCATGATTTTGTCCATTCCTGCCCGCCTTCATAGCCATCTTCCTCCCTGAAATCGCCGGCCAGATCCAGCTCGTTGCCTTCCGGGTCAAAATCAAAAAATGCATTGGCGTTCCGGTTGGCCCTGTCGTGCCTGGATTCATCATAAATGGCGTCTATCTTACCCTGGAACCATCCGGCATGGGCCTCACCCCTGTTGTCGAACGGATAGGGGGTAATGCCGGCTGCCTCACCGCGGGCATTGGGCGGTCCGTGCATGGTGTGGGCCAGTTCGTGGGCAAAAATGGAAAGGATTCCGAAGGGATCCAGGCTGATGATGCCATTCTCCTTGGGGCTGTATGCATTCACGGCCCAGCCGCCTCCCCCGCCGGCCGACAGGATCAGGTACATGGGCTCCAGGGTGGGCTTGGATGGCAGCCAGCCCTCCACCAGCTCAAGGGCATGCGGGATGTCTTCTTCCACGGTCTGAAGCAGTTCCGGGATCTGGTTTTCTGCATAGAATAACACAATATCGCCCATTTGCTGCTCCAGTTCAGGGTAAATGCCACCGCCCCCGGCGTGGGTCATGGGGAGCCTGGCCGGCCCGCCCACAGGGGGTTTCCCTGTGGATACCCTTTTGATGAGATCCCCGATAAGGGCATGCGAATTGTCTTCCCCGTCATTTTCCTGCCGGTTGGAGCGCAGGGTGGTATTGCCGCCAACCACCACATGGCCATCGCCATACTGAGCCTTTATCTGCACAGGGTAGCCCTGGTCACACTCCTCCAGCACCGTCCAGTGCTCATCACCGGAAACAACCATGAAGCCCACATCCTGCAAGGTGGTCCGGCGGCCGGTGATTTCGGCTCCGAAGGCCCCGGCCAGGTCATTCATGCTCCAGGCGTCCACACCCTCACCGCCCTGATGGCCGGCCAGGATGACCAGTCCGCCCCCATCCCTGACAAAATCCCTGAGCGCGTCAATTTCTTCCTCCATATAGGGCTGGGCGTTCATGTCAGATTGCTGGGTAACGACCACATTGTATTCGAAGTTGGGATGCCAGGCGAAAGGGTATACATCATTCACCGTATCGGTTTGAATTCTCACCCTGCTGTAACCGCCGGGATCCAGCACATTGTGCAGGGTGGCCTGGCTGGTGGCCACCCGGAATCCCTGTTCCATCAGGGATGCGGGAAGGCGCCACATCATTTCAAAGGAGCACTGGTGGGCCAGGTCAAGCAACACATTGATGCCCGTGTCGTCTGTTACCGGCTGTTCGGGCAAAGGATACAGCCGGGCTGCTTCTTCGGGCAGGGTGAGCCCCGACTGCCAATAATCATCAATCTGATCCGGATTGAACTCAGGCTTACCCCCGGTTTGGCAAGAGATCAGCGAAATGAACAAAACGATAACTCCCAAAACCCTGACGATTCTCATAAGAATGACCTTTCATCGGTGGAACAAAAAGCTAAGATATTAAATTTTTTTATTTAGTAAGCTATTATTTTTAAATTT
>SKUN01000198.1 GCA_007129945.1 Bacteroidales bacterium | reverse complement strand
GACAATAATTTTATCTGTATACGTTGACAAATGTCGTAAAAATAATGTATATTTGCACTCGCATTTAAACGGTGACTATAGCTCAGCAGGTTAGAGCACCAGATTGTGGTTCTGGGGGTCGTGGGTTCGAATCCCATTAGTCACCCTCCAAGCCCTCCTGACGGGGGGCTTTTTTTGTCTCTTTTCCCCTAATTGGATTAACTTTGCACAATTAATCCACAAAACCGGGCATGCAACTCTCCGAGGTAAGGGCATTTATTCGGAAAGATTTGGTACTGGAGTGGCGGCAAAGAGCCACCATCGGCGGGGTTATTTTATATCTTGTTTCCACAGTTTTTGTAGCTTACCTGGCCTTCGACGGGCTGGCAGATCTCCGGACATGGAATGCTCTGTTCTGGCTGATTTTGCTTTTTGCCGCCATTAATGCCATCCAGAAAAGTTTTCTGCAGGAAAAGGAAAGCCAGCATTTGTATTATTATACCCTGATCAGTGCACGGGGAGTGATCAATGCGAAGATTTTCTACAATGCCTTGCTGATGACAGGATTGGGTCTGGCCGGGTTGTTTGTGTTCATGATGTTTATGGGGAACCCCATTGCATCCTTCAGTCTGTTTCTGGTCAATATGATTCTTGGAACAATTGCTTTCGCAACGGTACTGACCCTGATTGCTGCCATTGCCTCAAGAAGCCGGAACAATTTTACCCTGATGGCCATCCTGGGGCTTCCCCTGGTTCTTCCTTTATTGCTGGTGCTGATAAGGTTGTCTAACCTGGCCCTGGAAGGGGCTTCATTTATCACCGCATTCCCTGATCTGCTGATCCTGTTATCGCTGATATGCATTACACTGGTCCTGTCCAACCTTTTATTTCCTTATATTTGGAAAGAATAGTCTGTCAACCATGAAGCATATAACACACAAATGGTGGAAAATTACAGGGACGATACTGATTGTGTATGTGATCGCAGGCGGATTTCTTTTTGAGGTTCCCAATTTGCCCGTTGTCCAGCAAAGTATTCGCAATATCTATTTCCATGTAGGGATGTGGTTCGGTATGTTATTTATCCTCCTGGTTGCGCTGGGGTTCAGTATACGCTTCCTGCTTTACCAGCTCCCCGAAGATGATATGAAAGCCCTGGCAGCTGTCCGGACAGGTCTGCTGTTCGGAGCCCTCGGTCTGCTTACCGGCATGGTCTGGGCCAAATTTACCTGGGGGGCTTTCTGGGTGAATGACCCGAAACTGAACGGTGCTGCCCTTGGTATGCTTGTTTACCTGGCATACATGGTTTTAAGGGGCTCGGTGGAAGAGGAAGAAAAACGAGGGCGGCTGGCAGCTGTCTACAACATATTTGCTTTTGTATTGTTTTTTGTGTTTATCATGATCATTCCCCGTATGGCGGCTGCATCCATTCACCCCGGGGTGGATGGCAATCCCGCTCTTTCGGTGGGCGACCTCGCTCCTGAAATGAGAAAGGTTTTTTTCCCGGCCATGGCCGGATGGTTTATCATGGCCTGGTGGCTATATTCACTTTTATTCAGGAGCAGCCGGATTGATCATCGAATTTCTGAACTGAATAACAACTAACCAACAGAACGCATGGCTGAAGGAAAAATCATAGTGGTTGCTTTATTGCTTGTAATTATATTCCTGGGCATTACAGCTTTTTTGTTTTACCTGGAAAAGCGCATCAGAGCTTCCGAGATAAAACTGAAGAAACTCGAAGAGGAAAAAAATACGGGAAAGGGGAAATGAGCCTATGAGAAGGTCACATTTACTTGGACTGGTTTTCATTGCCATCGCCCTTGGTGCGATTATCGGAACGATGTACAATGCCGACACCTATGCGGTGTTTGCTGAGGCCCGCGCCAACCCCGGAAGAGAATTCCATATCATCGGAGAATTGGTGAAAACCAGGCCCGTAAAGGAGGAGGTCAGGGACAATACACTTACACTAACCTTCACGATGCGTGACGGTGACAATGAAGAAGCCGAGGTATTGTTTTTTGGCGGTAAACCCCGGGACTTTGAACAATCTGATGAAGTGGTCCTGATCGGAAAATATGAAGGAGATCGTTTTGTAGCAAGCAGCTTGTTACTTAAGTGCCCTTCCAAATACAATCCTACTTAACCCGCTCTGAGTAGGCTTTTGTACGGGTGTCCACCTTGATTTTCTCACCTGTATCAATAAACAGCGGTACATTCACGGTGGCACCGGTTTCAACGGTGGCGGCTTTGAGTGTGTTGGTGGCGGTATCACCTTTAACTCCCGGCTCTGTATAGGTGATCTCCAGCTCCACAAACGGCGGAAGATCCACGCTGAGAGGAGTCTCAGTGTCTGCATGATACATGATTTCCACTTCCTGTCCTTCTTTAAGCAGCTCGGGAGCATCAATCAGATGTTCCTCAATGCTTACCTGCTCAAAATCTGTGGTATGCATGAAATGAAAGCCCAGGTCATCCTTATACAGAAACTGGTAAGGCCTGCGTTCCACGCGAGCCACATTGACTTTGACCCCTGCATTGAATGTATGGGGCAATACCTTTCCTGTTTTCAGGTTTTTCAACTTGGTGCGCACAAACGCGCCTCCTTTACCTGGTTTAACATGCTGGAAGTCAACGATGGTGTAAAGTTCGTTATTCAATTCCAGGCACAAACCATTTCTGAAATCTGATGTTGTTGCCATAAGCTGGTATTAATCAACAGTTTTAGTGAAAATCGACACGAAATTAATAAAAAAATCCCACTTTGGCTGCTAAATTTCCGGCAACCGGACTAAAGCGACAGTTCGATCATCGGGTCTCCCGGATCGTATTCTTCGGAATTATGATT
>SKUN01000049.1 GCA_007129945.1 Bacteroidales bacterium | reverse complement strand
GTACCGAAACGGTGATCCACCGTGGTGAGGGTTATGGGCCAATACCCATGATAGCCGGAGTAGTACCTCCTGGGCTCCGGAAACTCCTCATACGCCTCCAGCGGATTCTGCGTAATGGGAGACATCCATACAGTATTGATCCCCAACATCTCAAAATACCCGTCTTCCACTTTTTCAGTGATGCCTTTCAAGTCACCGCCCCAAAAATTGGCCCGGTCGGCCAGCTCAGGATGTTCCACCGGGTCATCATTGTCCGGATTGCCGTTGTTGAAGCGGTCCACCATCATAAAATACAGGATGGTGGCCTCCTTATCCTCACGGGTGAGCTGATCCGGGTCAGCTACCGGCCTGCTCTCTTCCATGGGGATCAACAAGTCGTTGGAAGGCCCGTGCTCGTTATAGGCCCAGACGCGTACGAAACTTCTTTCCCTGTCCGCCACATCACCGGGGAGATAAATGTTGACATGATCATCAAACACCTCCACATGGTCATCAGGCAGGCGGAAGTTCTGCCAGTAAACAAACACCTCATCCACATCGTTTTCAAGCCCCAGTTCCAGGGTGTACCGGCGATGGCTTCGGGGCGACAAATGCGGGGCTTCCGAACGGTCGGTATGACCAACCATCAGCAGCGAATTCTGACCACCGATGTTGTTGTCGGCCACGTGGGGATTGTTGGGATCAAGCATATCCTGCCCGTCCGCCACGATCAGGTACTGGTAGCGCCCGGGATTCAGCTCCATCTCCGTCTGCCACACCCCGTCAATCAAATGAAGCGGAGTGGCATTGGCATTCCAGTCATTCATCTCACCACGGACCGACACCCGGCGGTAACCTTCATCCCCGGGATCAAACTCAAAAGTAAAACGCTCCCGCCGGCTGCGCTGCACCAGCAGACTGTAAGGAGTATCATCCACCCAAACTTTCATCTCAGACAATGGCGGGATAAAATTGGAACGGGAGATCACCTCCAGGGTTTTCCGGTCATCAGCCAGTACAAATTCCAGTCTTTCGGAGCCGGTCACTGAATCAATCCGGTTGGCTGATCCGCCCACAAAGTAATCGGTAAGCACCACCAGGGTAGTATCCCCCTCAAGCTGCACCGGCGTGGCCAGCCCGTAAATATCGTCCCCATCCGGAAAAATGGCATCAGGCGACTGCCTGCATGACCAGAATCCGAATACCATCATTGCCGCAATGACAAGTCTGACGGTCAACTCTTTTTGGATGCGCATTTTGTTCTCCTTTTCTTATTGTTTACCGGACCGTAACCAGGTAATAATTCTTTTTACCCCTTTGCACCAGGATGTATTTTCCGTTGATGAGCATGTCACTGTTTACCTGCTGATCCTCCGTAGCTTTTGCCTTATTGATGCTGATACTACCCTCCCTGAGCATCCGCCGGGCCTCCCCTTTGGATTTGGCAATCCCCGTTTTCTCCGAAAGGAAATCAATCATCCCCACACCGTCCTGAAGGGCACCTGCATCCACATCATGCATGGGCACGCCGTCAAATACAGCAAGAAACACATCTTCCGGCAACTCTTTCAGGGCTTCGTTGGTCCCTTTACCGAACAAAATACCGGAAGCCTTCACGGCCGTATCATACGCTTCTTTCCCATGCACCCTGACGGTAATATCCTCAGCCAGTTCACGCTGCAGAATACGCTGATGGGGTGCCTGCCTGTGTTCTTCAATCAGGGCATCAATTTTTTCTTTCGGGAAAAGGGTAAAGATCTTGATGTACCGTTCAGTATCCACATCCGAACCGTTCAGCCAGAACTGATAAAAATGATAAGGAGAGGTATAATTGGGATCCAGCCACACATTGCCCTGCTCGGTTTTCCCGAATTTATTGCCATCGGCTTTGGTAATCAGGGGGCAGGTCAGGCCGAACACCTCACGACCGGTTTTACGGCGGACCAGTTCGGTACCGGTGGTGATATTTCCCCACTGGTCACTCCCCCCCATTTGTAATTTGCATTTGATCGTCTCATTCAGATGAAGAAAATCATAGCCCTGCACCAGCTGATAGGTAAACTCTGTGAAAGAAAGACCGGTTTCCAGGCGCTTCTTCACCGAATCCTTGGCCATCATATAATTGACCGTCAGATGCTTCCCCACTTCACGTAAAAAACCAAGAAAAGTAAAATCCTTCATCCAGTCGTAGTTATTCACAATCTCCGCCCGGTTTTCCGCATCCCCAAAATCCAGAAACTTCAGCAACTGCGCCTTGATGGCACTTTCATTATGACGGAGTTCTTCCTCCGACAACAGATTGCGCTCCTCACTTTTCCCGCTGGGGTCGCCGATCATCCCGGTGGCACCGCCTACCAGTGCAATGGGCTTATGTCCGGCCAGCTGAAAGTGCTTCAGCATCATAATGGAAACCAGGTGTCCGATGTGCAGGGAATCTGCCGTCGGGTCAATCCCCACATAGGCAGTGGTCATTTCTTTCTGCAATTGCTCTTCCGTTCCGGGCATGAAATCATGCATCATGCCGCGCCATTTCAACTCTTCAATAAAGTTCATTTTCAATAATTTGTATATTCCATGAACCGCCCTGGCAGCCCAACAGTTAAACCATCATAAGTAAGTCTGCAAAGATAAAGACTTTGCAAACACCATTTCTTATACAATTTCCGGCCGCAATGAACCTAAAACCAACCGACCCGGCCGCAACCAACCCGAAAGTAACCAACCCCGGCAGCAACTGACCGGAATTCCCTGACCCGTCAGCACGCACTTAAACAAATAGCTGACAACCATTGTTGTATAGACATAATGTAAATTTAATAAAAATCGGCATATCTTATAGACTTATGGAAAAACCCGCAAAAACT
>SKUN01000124.1 GCA_007129945.1 Bacteroidales bacterium | reverse complement strand
TGAATGGCATAAGGAAAAGTCCCCAGCCAGTTGTCCATAAAAAACCACACAACCGGCACAGCCACAATAAAACCAATGGCAACCAACAGCAGAAAATCTTTCAGCAACAACGCATAAATCCTTATGGAGGCTGCTCCCAATACCTTACGGATGGAAACCTCCCTGGTACGCTGACCAACCATGTAGGAGGCCAGCCCGAATAAGCCCAGGCAGGCGATCAACAGGGCAAACACGGCAAACAGCAACACAATGGTGCCAAACCTTTCCTCATCGGCATAATGCCGGTTAAAAAAAGTGTCAAGGAATTGCGCCCTGAAAGTACGGTGCGGCATAAACTCATGGTTCAGCGACTCAAGATGACTCAAAACCTCCGATGTGTTATTTCCGCTCAATTTCACCGAAGCCCTGAATGAATAGGCTTCATTCCAATAGATCACAAGCGGCCCCAGAGCCTGATGTGGTGAATTGAAATAAAAGTCAGGTACGATTCCTGCAATTCTGGCTCCCTTAATCTCCTGTCCGATCACTTCTTCATAACCGCCCTCCAGTTCCAGGTAATTGACAGCATATTCATTGATGATGACCACTTCCTGGTGCTCAGACCGAAGATCAGGATCAAAATGACGACCTGCAATGGGCTCTATGCCAAGCATACCAAGGAAATTGGCGTGGGCCGACATATAGTTGACCTGCTTGTGTACCCCATTCACCTCGATCCCGTCCTGCGACTGAACCCCGCCCGGCACCGCACTGGAAAAACTCACCTCAAGCACATCGGGATGCGCCATGGCAGCCTCCCTGAAGGCATCCTTCCGGTCGAAAGGATCAAAATCAAAGAATACCACATTGTCGGTCTCAAACCCCAGTGGTTGGTTTTTCATGTGGGCAATCTGCTGGAAAACAATGATCGTACCGGAAACAAGCGCCACCGATACCCCGAACTGGAAAACGATCAGCAATTTCCTGAACAAGGCACCCCCCTTCCCCGGAATTTTCTGCCCCTTGAGCACTGCTGCCGGCTGAAAAGCCGTCAGGTAGAACGAAGGGTAAATCCCCGACAAAAACCCGACCAGCAGTACACCCAGGGCAATGACCAGCACCGCCAGAGGCAGGCCAAGGTCCATCAGGTGTAAATTGGTCCCGGTCAGATCCCTGAAGTCCGGAAAGAAAAATTCCAGCAGGGCCAGTGACAACAGCACCGCAAATGCAGTGGTCAGCACCGATTCAACCAGAAACTGGAACATCAGTTGTGGCCGCGTGCTTCCAAGCAGTTTTTTAATCCCGACTTCTTTGGAACGGTTAAAGGCACGGGCAGTGGAAAGGTTCACAAAATTGATCACCGCAATGCCCAACACAAAAAATGCAATAAGGGCAAAAGCATTCACCGTGCGGCGGTTACCGGTTTGGACGGGTGGCTGAAAAGCCACCTCATCAGCAAAATAGATATCCTTAAGCGGGCGCAGGTAATAATGAATCTCCATCTCACTGCCTATCATCTCTGCAAGAAACTGCCTGAACCGCTCATTAATTTTTTCCTCAAATTCTCCGATGTGAACCCCGGGCTTCAGTCGCAGGAAAGTGAAGTTATTCCACTGGCCAAACGAATAAAGCACATCTTCACTACTGCTAAACTCCTCCCACAGCACAATCGGGGCAATTGCCTCATAAGGCAGATGGGTATGTACGGGGTTTTCGATCACCCCGGTGATCTGCAGGGGCAGTCGCCCCATGACGTTCACTGTTCGCCCGATTACATCGGTGTGGCCGAACATATTTTCAGCCTGCCGGCGGGTGATCACCAAAGAGTATTTGTCTGTCAGCGCATGGCGGGGGTCACCGTGAATGAATTCCACCCGGAAAAATTCAAAAAACGTGGCATCCGCAATGATTATGTCCGGAATATGAAAAGGTTTCTCCCCCACCATTACATCCGACTGGCTGAGCAACAATGAATTGATGCGCAGCATATCTTCCACCTCCGGATAATTTTCTACCAGGTAAGGGCCCTGCATGGTTCCAGTCAGGGCCCAGTCACCCGCATCCATGGAGGCCTCCAGACGATAAATCCGATCTGCGTCATCGTGTACACGATCATAAAGATACTGGTCGATCACATAAATGCTTACAAAGAGAAACACCGTGATGCCACAGGCAAACCCGATAATATTCAAAAACGTATAGAATCGCTCCCGCAATAAACTCCGCAGGCCAGTTTTTAAGGTATGAAAAAATTTCATAGGATGAAAATGGTTAAAAACTTTGTGTAATATACAGATCATATCAAAGCTCATACCATATCTTATACTTTATTGTTTTTAAGCTTTTTAAATCAAATACCTCCCCTTTCCGGGGAACAAAAAGTGTTCCTTCAAGGACAGTTGGTGGCCGTTATCGGACAGGTACCGCTCCGTGGTTATCGTTCATCAGACAACAATGCTTTTATCAAGCAGTTAGGCTTCATCCGGTATGGAATAATTTATCAGAATATCTTTAATTTAAATTGGTCTTAATAAATTTTAATGTTCTTGACATATTCCTGACTTTGAACATATACTTTGAACAATATATTTACATGAGTGTTTATTTCACTAAATTACCAAAAAGCAGACGGTTGCCATTTGCGCCGTCTTAATTAACAAACAGCTGGCTATTCCGATAAATGTTGGGGAGAGCCTTTTAACAGGACCCACAGCCAGATCGAAAAGAAAAAACATGAATACTAACCAATAAACTTCGAATTATGGTGCGATCTTTACTTTTTCAGACATTTATAATGTTCTTTATGGCTACGGGGCTTTTCGCCCAGACAGCTATACAACCACAGGGGGCGGGTACAGCCGCTGACCCTTACCTGATCG
>SKUN01000005.1 GCA_007129945.1 Bacteroidales bacterium | reverse complement strand
CCCAATACCTTTTCCCTTGAGTATCCCATTATCCATAAAAACGGAAGCACCCGGTGGGTCTGGGAGCGCAGCCAGGCGGTCAGGGACCGTGAAGGGCAGCCCCGGTACGTAAAAGGCTTCATCACCGATATCAGCGATCGCAAATCCACCGAGCTGAGCATGAAAAAGCTGGTATATGCCGCCGAGGATTTCCTGCAGATGGCGGCTGAAAAAATGGATTACCAGGTCATCACCAATGCTTTCAGGGAGATCACAGGGGCCCGCTTTACCGCGCTGAACGTCTATGATAAAAGCGGAGAATACTTTACGACCATGGCTGTTTCAGGTATGGGTGAACAACTTAATAAAATCTCTTCACTGCTGGGGTACAACATTTTGGGTAAACGGTGGGAACATGACCCCACCCGGGCCAAACAAATAGAAAAAAACTCCCTGACCCGGTTCCATAATCTGGAGGAACTGGCCGGGCACGTTCTGCCGGGCTTTGCGGTCAAAGCCATTGACAGTATGGGAGGTTTCGGTGAAATGTGTCTCCTCAAGATCATGCAGGGCGAGCGGATGATCGGGGATTTTTTCTTTGTCATGCCAAAGAATGAAACCTACATTGATGACAGTGTGGTGAACATATTCTCCCGGCAAACCGGGTTGCTGCTTACCCGCAAGCAGGCCGAGGAGGAGTTGCTGGAGGCCAAAAACACGGCAGAAACCGCCAACCAGGCAAAAAGTGAATTTCTGGCCAGCATGAGCCACGAAATCCGCACTCCGCTGACGGCCATCCTGGGGTTCAGTGAAATTCTGGAAGAAAAATTCACCGAGGGAGAAAACCGGAAAATGACCCGCTCCATTACCTCGGCCAGCCAGCAGCTGCTGGCACTGATCAACGACATCCTGGACCTGTCGAAGATCGAAGCGGGGAAAATGCCCATCAACCCTCATCCCACCAACATGGAAAGGATGCTGGAAGAAACCCGGTCGCTATTTGCGGAGAAAGCCCATGAAAAAGGGCTGGCCTTTGAACTGGAAGTCTCTGAGAAACTGCCGGAAAACCTGATCCTGGATGAGGTCCGGATCAAGCAGATCCTTTTCAACCTGGTAAGCAATGCCGTTAAATTTACTTCCGAAGGGGAGGTGCGCATTGAGATCGGGTTCGACCAGGACGCTGACAGCAACGGCTTGCTGACACTGACGGTGGAAGACACCGGTGAGGGAATTGACAAGGACAAACTTGAGTACATTTTTGAAGAATTCTCCCAGCTGACTCCCCATATTGTGAAGAAACAGCAGGGCACAGGGCTGGGGCTGGCCATTGTGCACCGGCTTACAGAAAAGATGGGCGGAACCATTGCCGTGGACAGCACCAAAGGGAAAGGCAGCCGTTTTGTGATCCGCTTTCCCGGCCTCAGCATACCGGATGCGTCGTCGCCCCAACCAAGATCCGCTGACAGGCCCAAAAAACTTTCGTTCAGGGGGGCGCGGGTAATGGTGGTAGACGATGTCCTCTCCAACCTTGAGGTGGCCGAAGCGCTTCTGCAAAGCCTGGGCGTGGAAGCCATCACGGTTTCCAGAGGACGGGAGGCCCTCGACCAGATAGACCAGGAGAACCCGCAGCTGATTCTGCTCGACACCCGCATGCCGGACATGACCGGTGACGAGGTGATCCGGGAAATCCGCAACAATTCCCGGTGGAGCCACATCCCGGTGGTATCCTACAGTGCCACCAAGCCAGGTGATACTGACAAACATGCCGCCGGTCTTTACGACAATCACCTGCTGAAGCCCCTGACCGGCGAAAAGCTCAGCCGGGTTCTGGGAGAACACCTGGGACATGCACAACAAACATCCATCCCGCAAAGGGAAAAAGAAGAATCCGACCCGTTTGCAGAAACCGGCCCTTTTACCGAAGAAGGGCAGCAGAAGCTTTCAGAAGTATTGAAAATCGTGGAGGAGGAGTTCATGCCACGGTGGCAGAAACTGAAGGACCAGCTGGTGCTCTTCAAGATTGAGGCATTTGCCGGAGACCTCATGCAAATGGCCGGAAGATACGGCTTATCGGGCCTGGAGCGCTATGCACACGAGCTGCGCCAACATGTGGAGACCCTTGACCTGGAGGCCATCGAAAAGCATATCCATGCCTTTCCGGAATGGGCAGACAACCTGAAAAGCCACCTGAATAAGGATAAATAAGATAAAAAAGGCGCCGGCTACAGAAAACTCTCCGGCCAAATCCATGCTCAAACATCAAGGGAACCAAGATAAATAACCTTATATTTGTGGCAAAAGGAGGACTCATTTTGATGACTGCCTCACGAATCGATGACAGGGGAATTGTGAACACCAAAAACAAGATTATGCAGAAGCCGAAAACCGAGAACTTCTCCATTTTGGTGGTGGATGACAACAAGGAAAACCTCAAGGTGGTGAGTAATTTTCTGAAAGCGGAAGGGTACCAGATCGCCCTGGCAATCAAGGCCAAAGATGCGCGGAAGATCATGGAGGACACCCCCATAGACCTTATCCTGCTGGATGTGATGATGCCTGAAATGGATGGCTTTACATTTTGCAGGGAGCTGAAGGAGGACAAAAAACTTTCAGAAATTCCGGTCATTTTCCTGACGGCCAAGACCGAAACCAGCGACCTGGTTGAAGGTTTTCAGTCAGGCGGGGTCGATTACATCACCAAGCCTTTTCAGCGCGAGGAACTGATCGCCCGGGTCAATAATCACATCGCCCTGACCCACGCCAAACAGCAGGTCGAAAAACAGGCCGATGAGATTCACAGGATCAACCTTACCAAAGACCGGCTTTATTCGGTGATCGCCCATGACATCAAATCCCCCTTTTCGAATATTTCCATGCTGATCTCCAGCCTG
>SKUN01000029.1 GCA_007129945.1 Bacteroidales bacterium | reverse complement strand
GAAGTGTTTGAAAAACAATTCAACCTCCCTTCCGTAGTCGAACATGATACCAAAGCCATGGCAGTGGGTGAATCCTGGTTTGGCCTGGCCAGGAACAAGTCTGATGTGCTGTTCATCAATATCGGCTCAGGCATTGGCCTTGGGATCATCATTAACGGAAAACTCTACCAGGGTCATTCAGGTTTCAGCGGGGAGTTTGGTCACATTCAGATGGATCCCGACGGTCATCTGTGTTATTGCGGCAAGATCGGATGCCTGGAAACCATTGCCTCCGGAACGGCTCTTGTAAAAAAGGCCAGGCAAATGATCAAAGAGGGGAAGAATTCCATCATCAGTGCCAACGTGAACAACAAGCTGGAAAAGATCAAGCTGAAAACCATTGTGGAGGCCGCCAACCAGGGAGATTTATTTGCCATTGAACTGATCGAGGAAGCCGGGGAATACCTGGCGAAAGGGATGTCCATCCTCATCCACCTGTTTAACCCCGAGGCCATCATCATCGGGGGAGAGATGGCAGAAGCGGGCAATCTGGTGACAGATCCGGTTCAGCAAAAGCTGAATAAATATACCATGCTTCGGCTCAAACAGGATACCACGGTATTGCTATCAGACCTGAAAGAGAAAGCCGGACTTTATGGAACCCTGCCGATTGTGGTGGACAATGTGTTCAATATGCGTTTCGGGAGCGGGAAATTTTCTGAAGCCAACGGATCTGAGCCAAATAATAAAAATTGATCACTGCTGGGAAAGTCTTTGAAACAAGCACATCCTTCCAGCTTAGACATATACCATTAAAAAGCCCGGTGCTTAAAGTGCACCGGGCTTTTTAGTAAATGAACAATATTCAACTTTTCCTTAAGGCAACTCGGAAAGATCCACATCCGGCTGCTTATTCAGCGCAGGCCTTGTAAAGTAAGTATCAATCTGCGTGGTTTCATCAAAAAACCCGCAGTTTTTCATGAAAAACCCTTCCTGTTCACCGGCAAAACCTCCGGCATAATCCAGCCGGGCTTCGGCCCGGGCCGTCGCATCGGCCGTGAATCGTGCCCGGGTCAGCTCATACCAGTTTCCTGAAGTATCTTTGATCCATTGGTTATTGTAATAGGCTTTCCGAAGAAGTGGACCTGTCCGGGTGTTGAAATTCTCCAGGAAGGAGTGAATCCCGGTCAGCCAGGTGTCTGTTTCAGGCCGGCGCCAGGAAGCGATCAGTCGCCACTTACCAGTTTCCGGCGCATAGAAATAGGCCGTATAATCGGTCTTGTTGTCACCGGCAGGCTCTCCCCTCAGCAAAAAACGGTAAGTATTGCCGGCCTCCCAGTTGTACCGTAGAAAACTTTGTCCGCCGGAACCTTCATCCCCAAAATCCTGAACTGTCACTCCCTCGCCCTGGGCAAGCAATTCTACGCGCTTATCTTCCGGGATCTCTGAAGGATCATCCGTTTCGAATGGACTCCATACTGAGAACAAAATTCTTCTTTCCTGCTCATTATTTACCTGGAATCCGAAATAGCCCTGACCAAAACCATTGGCCATAAAGAAGGAACCGATCACATCATTATTTTCAGGAACGGTCACTTCATTGTAGAACCAGCGCACATCAGAAGCTTCATCAGGTATATCATAAGTAAGGTGCACTGAAGGGCCGCGACGACCCCAGTAAAAATAGTCCTCATCAATGTAATGTATACCTGAGCCGGTGGCGCTGCCTCCGAGAAGCACATGGCCAACATCAGCAAAATTGAGTGACTCCCTGCTTACCCCTTTGATATCCAAATAATAATAACCGGGGGATTCAATGTCAAAAGTTCCCACATAATAATCGGTGTGGGTTTGACCGGAAACATCGAGTTCATTGACCTGTCCGTCAAATTCAGCTTCCAGCACAGAGGATCCGGATTCAACCTTTGCACGTATTCCCACATCCAACTCACCTGATCGTTCCACCCGAAAGTAGATACGTAATATCAGTTCCGTGTCAGTCCAGGAAAGATCTCCTGGATTACTCACCTGTGGCCGGTCGGCTTCCGGATTGCGGAAAAACCAGCTGTTACCCTCAGTAGGAACGGTAACTGTATACTCAGGGTCAGGTATCGCACTGCCATTATCATTATTGCAGGACACAGGGATAACCATAAAAAGTGCGGCAGCCAGCGTCAAGATTGCGAACGGCAAATATTTCATGTCAATTGTTTTTGTATTACATTAAATTTATTCGTGTAAGTACCACAAATATAATGTTAATTTTTTGTTTTTTCTTTTTGTTTTTAAAATTATTTAATATATTGCACCATCTTTTAATATTCAAAATTTTTAGGGCGAAGCTTTTAATCTGTTTCAACCAATTTGCACAACAACTAAATCAAAAAATCATGAAAAACCGAAAACAACACATGCTGACCCGGCTGCTGGCTGTAATGGGCTTTGTTGCCATCATCTTTGTTGCCTGCAGCAAAGATGACGGGGAACTCCCCGTGGTGACCACTGCAGAAGTGTCTGAGGTTACCCATGAATCAGCCATCAGCGGGGGAACCATTACCGACGACGGAGGCCTGCCAATCACTGCAATGGGAGTGGTATGGAGCACATCCGACAACCCCACCGTATCCGATCACTATACCAGTGACGGAATATACACCATCGACGGGGTGGTAGACAGGGAGTTCACCAGCCATCTCCGGGATTTAAAAGATGATACCTTATATTATGCCCGGGCTTACGCCGCAAACGAGGCAGGCGTTGCCTACGGTGAAACCCGCACTTTCGAAACTGAACTGGCCGGGTTTATCATGCATGAACTGACCCCGGAAATGATAGAGGTCTGGACAAATGAACCTTCTGAAGGAGCCCCGGAACACCTGGTCGACGGCGACACCG
>SKUN01000014.1 GCA_007129945.1 Bacteroidales bacterium | reverse complement strand
TCCTTGCGAATATGGTGGACTGGATGGAGGTGGATGGTGGAGATTACCGCCCGCTCAGCTCCATGCACGATGCCCTGATGCGGCAGTACGGGCATTATCTGCGCCACGCTGCTGCCCAGATTGGCGGTGTGTATCAGTTTGAGGGGGTGTATGGAGCTGATGGCAGCCTGTACCGTCCCGTTGAAAAGCAGCGGCAGCGCGATGCCGTGGAGTTCATCCTTGAGGAGTTGTTCACCCTGTTTGACTGGATGGATCCTGTGGATATTTCCACAAGGATCGGAAGCAATGAATCGGAGATTCTTGCCGTGCAGCGGTCTACGGTGGAAAACCTGTTCTCACGTGATAAATTCCTGCACATAAGAGAATCGGCTTCCTTGTCGGATGATCCCTACACCATCCATGCATACCTGGAAGACCTGACCACCATAGTGTTTACTGACCATGGGCGCCGCGTAAGCCGTTCGGTGCAGAATGTGCAGCTGGAGGCGGTGAAGCAGATCAGGCATATCATGGACAACCAGGACGAGTATGAAGCGGTGGAAAATGCCCTGATGCCGGCACTTTATCATCACAATGAAATCATTCTCAATGACCTTCAGCGAAAAGCGAACCGCGCAGGCGGAGAACTGGCCGCCCATTACCAGTATATGTTGAATACGTTGAACCAATAAAGTAGAGGACACAGGACCAATAAAGTTGAATAGACTGAACGAATTAATATGAATTGCCCGGGGCCAACTGCAGGTACCTGCCTTTGGTCTTTTGCGGGTTAGGGGTATTCTGATCCCGGACGGGCAGCAAATTTCAAAACCGACTACCAAGAAATGCGAAAACTACATCTGACGATCATCCTGTTTTTTACCGGTATCTTTTTTCTGCAGGCAGACGAAGGCATGTGGATGCCTTCCGAACTTGATGAGGTGACCCTTGAGAATATGCGCAGGGCAGGCCTCATGTTGTCTGAATCAGCATTATATAATGAAGACCAGCCCAGTATCCATGACGCGGTGCTGGGGATGGGCCCCACCGACAATCCGGTCAGTTTTTTCGGGTCTGCGGCCTTCATCGGCGAAAGCGGCCTGATACTGACCAACCACCACCTGGCTTTGCGCTATATTCAGGAGCACAGCAGCCCTTCCAACAATTACATTCGCGACGGGTTTCTGGCCGAATCAGCGGAGCAGGAGCTCCCGGCCGGGGGGCTGAGTGTGTCCAGGCTGGTCAGGATTGAGGATGTGACCGATGTGATCACGGCGGGTTTTGACACGATCCCGGCCAGGCAGCAGAACAACATTATGAACCAACGTGGCAAAGAACTGGCCGGGGAACATGGGGAAGACGGGAAATATTTCGTGAATATCAGGAGTTATTTTTCGGGCAACCAGTATTTTATGGAAATATACCGGGTGTACAATGATGTCAGGCTGGTGGCTGTGCCGCCCATGGAGATCGGTAAATTCGGCGGAAACCGCGACAATTGGCAGTGGCCGCGTCAATCGGCCGATTTTGCCATTTTAAGGGTGTATCATGAAGACCTGGACCTCCCTGTTTATCCGCGGAAGCACCTTTCGATCTCTACTGAGGGTGTGAATGAGGGGGATTTTACCATGGTATTCGGGTTTCCCGGAACCACCAAGCAATTTCTGACCTCGGAGGCTGTCAGGCAACTGGCTGAGGTCACCCATTATCACTCCATCAACATCAGGGGCGAAAAGGTCCGGATCATGGAAGAGGCCATGGCCGCGGATGAAGATATCTGGGTGAAGTACACCAATCTGCATGCCAGTGCGTCAAACCATCTTCTGCGCTGGAGGGGAGAGCGTGAAGGGATTCATAACCTCGGGCTGGTAGAGCGGAAGCAGCGGTTTGAGCAGACATTCCCCGAAGGGTTGTGTGAAAAAGAAGCCGCATCCTACCATGAAACACTGGAGGCCATAACAGGCATTGTGAAAGAGCTGGATACGCTTGAGATGATCCAGGCCCATATCATGGAGGCCGGGATCGGCGGGGCGGAATTTACGGCTTTTGTGGCCCTGTTCGACAGGCTGGGTGCCATGGCCACGCGTTATGCCGAGGCCGGCCGGCTCGATGAAGGAGACCTTCAGCGGGAGGCCTATAGGATCAGGGGGATGACAGAAGACTTTTTTGACAACCATGACCTGGATCTGGAAAAGGAGATCCTGACGGCCATGGTCCGCCATTATGACCAGAACATCCCGGATTCCTACAAAACAAGGGCGGTGCGTGAGAGGCTGGCTCAGTACGACGACCATGACCAGTATATCAGCGACATCTTTGCGGAGTCCGTTTTCCGCTCGGAGGAAAGCATTTACCAGTTCCTTGATGATTTTACGGTTGAGGATGGAGAAGTGCTGGAGCAAGATCCTGTTTTCCAGCTTAACCTGGGGTTCTATTTTGTGAACCGTGACCTGGTTTTCCCGGAACGGCAACGGCTTCGGAACCAGTATGGCACTCATCACAAGGAGTATGTGCGCCTGATCAGTGAAAACTCCAATAACCCGGTGTTTCCTGATGCCAACAGCTCATTGCGTCTTTCTTTCGGAACGGCCAGGGGGTATGCCATCAATGGAGAAGACTTCAGCCACAGAACTTACTTGTCGGAGGTACTTGACAAGCACCACTCAGGCATTGCAGATTATGACCTGCCTGAGGATTTTGTATCGCTGCTGGAACAATCGGAAAATGCGGACCGGATTCCCGCCTGTTTCATCAACGACAGCCATACCACCGGCGGCAGCTCAGGCAGCCCGGTGCTGGATGCACACGGAAACCTGGTGGGCATCGGTTTTGACCGTTCAAGCCATGGGGTGGTATCGGACCTGGAGTACTTCCCCGACTACAGCCGCAACATAGCGGTAGACAT
>SKUN01000121.1 GCA_007129945.1 Bacteroidales bacterium | reverse complement strand
CGTGGCCGCCGCCATGAAACGCAATGCGGGCATCGTGATCGGGAATGTATTGGGCTCTAATATTTTTAACGTTTTTTTCGTGCTGGGTACCAGCGCGGTGATTAAACCCCTGCCGTTTAACCAAGCCCTTAACTTTGATATCCTGGTGGGGATAGGGGCCTCCTTATTGCTGTGGGTCTTGCTGATATCCTCGGGTAAACGGATCGTCCGGCGGTGGCACGGGGTGCTTTTCGTCGTTTTGTATGCGGTCTATATCACCGCCCTGGTGATAAGAGGGTGAGTGGCGTGTGATCCCTTCGGGGTCCGGAAGGGTGCGTGGTCGTTGGCTGGGGTGAGTAGCGTGGGATCCCTTCGGGGTCCAGGCCGGGGTCAGGAGTTGTACTGTTTGCGGTAGTATTCCTGGTAGGCCCCTGAGGTTACCTGCCGCAGCCATTCTTCGTTGGTCAGATACCAGTCAACGGTCTTTTCCAGCCCTTCCTCAAAAGTTACCGATGGGGTCCAGCCCAGCTCTCTCTGCAGTTTTCCGGCATCAATGGCATAGCGAAGGTCGTGCCCGGCCCGGTCTTTCACAAACGTGATCAGTGCTTCCGACGTTCCCGGATCCCGGCCGAGCTTTTTATCCATTATCCCGCACAACAGCCTGATCAGATCAATATTTTTCCATTCGTTATGGCCGCCGATGTTATAGGTTTCACCCAATTTGCCTTCTTTCAATATCAGGTCAATGGCGGCGGCATGATCCTCCACATACAACCAGTCGCGCACATTCTCACCTTTCCCGTATACCGGCAGGGGCTTTTTGTGAATGATATTGTTGATGAAAAGGGGGATCAGTTTTTCTGGAAACTGGTGAGACCCGTAGTTATTTGAGCAATTTGACAGGATTACAGGGAGCCCGTAAGTATGGTGCCAGGCTCGCACAAAATGGTCGCTGGATGCCTTTGAGGCTGAATAGGGACTGCGGGGATCGTAGGAGGTTTCCTCGGTGAAAAGGCCTTCGTCTCCCAGGGATCCGTATACCTCATCCGTACTGATGTGGTAGAAACGCTCCTTCTGATAAGGTTTTTCCCAGAAATGACGGGCAGCATTCAATAAATTGACCGTTCCCAGCACGTTGGTGTTCACAAATTCCATCGGGTTGGCGATGGAGCGATCCACGTGCGATTCGGCCGCCAGGTGAATGACTGTGTCGAACTGATATTCTTCAAACAGGGAGAAAATCTGGTCGGCGTTAACAATATCACCCTTGACGAAACGGTAATTGGGTTTATTTTCTATATCTTTCAGATTCAGCAGGTTACCCGCGTAGGTCAGTGCATCGAGATTGACAATGGTACTGTCAGGGTATTTGTTGACAAACAACCGTACCACATGGGAGCCAATGAATCCGGCACCACCGGTAATCAGAATTTTTTTTGACATAACACACAAAGTTTAAAGCCGGGCTTAGAAGCTCCAGTAGGTCATCTCTTTGATTTTGTTGCGATAACTTCCTTTGATGTCAATCAGAATCCCTTTTCCGTTTTCCTTCATCAGCGAGCGGAAATACTCTTCCGTCAGATCAAGGTAAGGCTTGTGATTGACTGCTGCCACCACAGCATCATAATTGCGGTCGGGCTTTTCTACCAGGGAGAAACCGTATTCTTCCTCCACTTCCTTGTTGTCGGCGTAGGGATCGGTTACATCCACATGTACCCCGTAACTCTTGAGCTCATGAATCAGGTCCGATACCCGGGAGTTCCTGATGTCGCTGACGTTCTCCTTGAAGGTTACACCCATGACCAGCACCTTGGTCTGAAGAATGTTCTTACCCGCGGCGATCAGTTTCTTAACCAGCTGCTTGGCCGCGTAAAAACCCATGGAATCGTTGACAAAACGACCTGAATTGATCACCTGTGGGTGGTACCTGTATTCTTTGGCTTTATACACGAGGTAATAAGGATCTACCCCGATGCAGTGACCGCCCACTAGGCCCGGGTAGAACTTCAGGAAATTCCATTTCGTGCCTGCTGCTTCCAGTACATCATAGGTGTTGATGCCCATCCTGCTGAAAATGATGGACAACTCATTCATCAGGGCAATGTTCACGTCGCGCTGGGTGTTTTCAATGATCTTGGCCGCCTCGGCCACCTTGATTGAAGGGGCTCGGTGCACGCCATTTTCCATGATCAGTTCATAGATTTTGGCAATGTTTTCCAGCGATTCATCATCGCAACCGGAAACCACTTTGGTAATGGTGGTGAGGGTATTTTTTTTGTCACCAGGATTGATCCGCTCAGGAGAAAAGCCCACTTTAAAATCCCGGCCAACTTTTAATCCTGACAACTCTTCCAGTAACGGGATGCAGTCTTCTTCCGTCGCCCCGGGATATACGGTGGATTCATACACCACATAATCACCTTTTTTGAGAATTTTACCGACACTTCGTGTGGCGGAAAGCAGGGGTCGAAGGTCCGGGAGGTTATGGTTGTCGATGGGGGTGGGCACACCTACCACATGAAAGTTTGCCCCGGCCAGGTCAGCCGGGTCGGAGGTGAAGGTGATGTCGCATCCTTCAAAGGCTTCGGCCGGCAGTTCCCTGCTGGGGTCCTCATGATTGCGCATCATTTCCACACGGTCTTCCTTGATATCAAAACCGATCACTTTTGTCTTTTTTGCGAATTCCAGCGCAAGGGGAAGACCCACATACCCCAGGCCAACTACTGATAAAACTGCCTCTTTTGCGATTAATTTTTCGTACATAATGTAACCTATATATTTGTTATACATGTGCAACTTCCAGTAACGTGGGACCCCTTCGGGATCAAACCAACCAACAACCGCCCGGCCCGTTTCCGGAACCCTAGGCAGCTTCCCCAACCCTCATCCCATGAGAACCAACAACCAACAACTAACAACCAACAACCAACCCTACACCTTCCTGACTTTACCCTGGTCCAGCCTGTATTGCTCCTTGCTTTCAGGGCAGATTGCCAGACCGTCGGTGTCGAAATACAGCCGGTGGCCGTATTCGCTCATCCAGCCGGCATGTCTGGCCGGGTTGCCCACCACGAGTGCATAAGGTGCCACGTTTTTTGTGACCACTGCGCCGGCCCCGATAAAGGCAAACTGCCCGATCTCAATGCCGCATACCACCGTGGCATTGGCTCCGATGGTGGCTCCGCGCCGTACCATGGTCGTTACATATTCATTGCGGCGTACGACGGCGCTGCGTGGATTCACAATGTTGGTAAAAACCATGGATGGCCCCAGGAAAACATCATCTTCACAAACAACCCCGGTGTAGATGGACACATTGTTCTGTACCTTGACGTTGTTGCCCAGTTTTACCCCGGGCGACACCACTACGTTTTGTCCGAAGTTACAGCCTTCCCCGATCTCACAATCGGTCATGATGTGTGAAAAATGCCATATTTTGGTTCCTTTGCCGATTTTGCAGCCTGGGTCAATTACGGCAGTTTCATGGCTGAAATAGTCTTGTTGCGGATTATCTGTACTCATGCCTTTTCTTTAAAGAACGACAATACATTTTCGGTAATATACGCCAGCTGTTCATCATCCAGTTCGGTATGCATGGGCAGGGAAATTACCTGCCTGCTCAGCTCTTCCGTTACCGGAAAATCTCCTTCTTTGTATCGCGGGTCGTCATAAGCCTTTTGCATGTGCATGGGCACCGGGTAGTAAACCATGGCCGGAACCTCTTTTCCCTTAAGGTATTCCTGCAGTGCAAAACGGTCAATCCCCATCGTTTTCAGGGTATACTGGTGAAACACATGGGTGGAAAACCGGCTTCGTTCTGGCGTGATCAGCCCCGGATGATCTTTGAAAGCTGCATCATAATAATCTGCCGCTTTTCTCCTGGCTGCTGCGTATTCGTCCAGGTGACGGAGCTTGATGCGCAGGATGGCTGCCTGAATGCTGTCCAGCCTGGAGTTCACCCCCACGCTGTCGTGGTAATAACGGGTTTCCATTCCGTGATTCACAATCACCCTCAGCTTTTTTGCCAGCTCGTCGTCATTGGTGAACAGGGCTCCCCCATCTCCGTAACAACCCAGGTTTTTTGAAGGGAAAAAGGAGGTGCACCCGATGTGACCGATGGTTCCGGTTTTTTGTTTGCTCCTGTCAGGGAAAATATAGTCTGACCCGATGGCCTGGGCATTGTCTTCAATAATATACAGGCCATGTTCACGGGCAATGTCAAGGACCGGGTCCATATTAACGCTCTGCCCGAAAAGATGCACAGGTACCACTGCTTTGGTTTTCGGTGTGATGGCCTTACGGAAGGCCTCCGGATCCATGTTGAAAGTATCGGGATCTACATCCACGAGTACTGGTGTGAGCCCGAGTAGTGCTATCACCTCCACGGTGGCCACAAAAGTAAAAGAAGTGGTGATCACTTCATCCCCGGGTTTGAGGTCAAGGGCCATCATGGCCACCTGGAGGGCGTCAGTGCCATTGCCGCAGGGCACCACATGTTTTACCCCCAGGTAGTTTTCCAGCTCTTCCCGGAAAGCTTGTACTTCAGGCCCGTTGATATACTTGGTGGAGCGGATGACTTCCAGTACAGCTTCGTCCACTTCCGGCCGGATCTTTTCGTACTGCCGCTTCAGGTCGACCATTTGAATTTTTTCCATAATATCTTTATAGTATCAGGATTTGAGTATGTTTATCATTAACCTGTGGCCACAAAGATAAAAATTATCGCTCCCCGTCAAACCCTCAGCGCAACTTTTTCAGCGACTAAACTTTCCTTATCTTTGACGGGCAATTCCAAAAAATATGCGCATTTTATACAATCTCTCCCTGTATCTGTATCTGTTACTGATACGGATCGCGTCGTTGTTTTCGGCCAAGGCCAGGCAATGGTTGAGCGGGCGCAAAGGGATACTGCAAAAGATGCAGGAAGCTGCCGGTGAGGTTGAAAGCCACGGCGGAACAAGTCAGGATGACGGCCGCCACAGCGGGGGTCAGAAAGGCTACCACGGCAGCGACAGTCGGGGGGACGGCCACCACAGTCAGGGTCAGCACAACCGCACCAGCAACAGTCAGGGTCAGCAAAACCGTCACAGCAACCACAAACAGGGCCCGGAACCATCCCCGGCCGGTAGCCCGACGATCTGGTTCCATTGTGCCTCCCTGGGGGAGTTTGAACAGGGACGTCCGGTTCTGGAGCGCTTCCGTGAACGGCATCCCGGCTGGCGTATATTGCTTACTTTTTTCTCACCCAGCGGCTACGAGATCAGAAAAAATTATGCAGGAGCCGACCATATTTTCTATCTTCCCATGGATACCCCATCCAACGTGGAATCATTCCTGAACATATGGCGGCCCGAAATGGCTGTATTCGTAAAATACGAGTTCTGGTTCAATTACCTGGCCGGCCTGGCCCGCCGCGGTATTCCAACGTTTGTCATCTCCGCGATCTTTCGCGAAAATCAACTTTTTTTTCGCCCTTACGGGGGATGGTTCAGGAAGCAGCTGAAACATGTGACCCGGTTTTTTGTCCAGGATGAGGCTTCACAAAAGCTATTGGTACGTCATGGAATTGAGCAGGCTGAGGTGAGCGGCGACACCCGCTTTGACCGGGTTTACCAGCTCAGCCGTAAGCCCGGGAGCTTCACGGATATCGCCCGTTTTGCAGAAGGGAAATTCGTGATGGTGGCAGGCAGTACCTGGCCTGCAGATGAGGCCCTTGTGGGTTCATTGATCCGCGGCAGCGCACTGCACGACAACGAACTGAATATGAAATTCATCATTGCCCCGCACGAAGTGCACAGTGAAAGGATTGACCGCCTGATGGGTTCACTGGGGACGGGGGCGTTGAAGTATTCTGAATATACTGAGTCAGCTTCCGCGGATGCAAAAGTCCTTACGGATGCAAAAGTCCTGGTGATTGACCGGATCGGAATGTTGTCCCGACTGTATCAATACGGGCAGCTGGCTTTCATTGGCGGGGGTTTTGGTCAGGGGATCCACAATATCCTGGAGGCTGCAGCTTTTGGATTACCTGTGCTGTTCGGGCCGAACTACCACAAATTCGCCGAGGCCAGGGACCTGGTGGCAAAAAAGGGGGCGTTCTGTGTGCACGATGAAGCGCAGCTTCGCGAAAAAGTTGCCGAACTGACCGCTGACGTCGATAAGCCCGGTAAGCCCTCCAGGCTCCGGGAAACCGGCGAGATCTGCCGGGGTTATGTGGAAAGTAAACACGGAGCCACAGATGCCATCATCTCCTACATGGAAAAACAGGTGCAACCCAAATAAAAGGAAAGTGCCAATCAGATGGACTACCTGCACATGTCAGCTGAACCAGCTATTCGGTTCAGGTCTTTTTGGTTCTCACGTGCCAGGGAAATGGATGGCTGCCAATGGTTTTTGGAAGTAGCCGTGAAATGCTTATCTTGCAGGTATCAATATGTCATATTATGAATATTCAAAAAGATCGCAGTTTTAATATCATGGGTTTTCTGGGAAAAGTGTTGGTTTCCACCTTCGCGGTGGTCATTGCCTCTTACCTGATTGGCGGCGTGGAGGTTGAAAGTTTTACCACGGCCATTGTGGTGGCCTTTGTTCTTGGGGTGTTGAATGCACTACTCAAACCGATCCTGATCATCCTGACCATACCCGTCACCGTCATGAGCCTCGGGCTTTTTTTGCTGGTGATCAATGCTTTTATTATCCAGCTGGCCGCTTACCTGGTGCCAGGGTTTATGGTGGCCAATTTCTGGTGGGCACTTTGGTTCGGGATTATTCTTACCCTCGTCACCTGGATCCTTGAACTGCCGGGCAGGACCCGTCAAAAACAAAGGGAATTTGATGAGTTTCACCACAACGACAGGCTTCAATAAACCTTTGGCTTCTCCTGTCAGTGTTTGTCAAAATTTGGTATCCTGAAAACCGGGTAGCTTTTTCTTATGGGCTTCATCTCCTGTCGGGCTTCAGGGGGGTTGATACACCCATCCAAAACATCCTTTCGTCCATAAAAAAATACCTTATGGCAAAATAGTGTATTTTTTTGCTGATGATGGTTCGTCCAATCTTCATTTCCTTTATTTTTAGGGCGAACTTATCCATATGACATAGTTTCATATAACCAATCTACTTACTTAAACAACTTCCAAGATGTACTATTACCGACTGATGTGCCAGGCTTTCCTGGTAATCTTGTTTCCTTTTGTTTTGCAGGCCCAGAAGGAGCCTGTTGACCTTGAGATGGTGCAGAAGATCAAGCACGAGGGATTGCGGAACTCTTCAATCCGTGACATCTCATTTCACCTGACTGATGTGATCGGTCCGCGCTTGTCGGGATCCACCAACCTCACCCGTGCCTATGAATGGACCAGCCAGCAGATGGAGGAATGGGGGCTTGAGAATGTGGAAATTGCTCCATGGGGAGAGTTTGGCCGTGGCTGGGACAATACCAAATTCTATGCAGCCATGACTGAGCCTTATTATCAGTCACTTATAGGTGTGCCGAGGGCATGGACCAGGGGTACCGGCGGACTCGTATCCGGATCACCGGTGCTGGTGGATATTCAATCAGAAGAAGACTTTGACCAATACCGTGGGCAGTTGCAGGGTAAGGTGGTGGTTACACCCGTGACCTCCGAGCCCTCCCTTTCGTTTAATCCCCTTGCCAGCAGGTATTCAGACGAAGACCTGGAGCGTATTGCCGAACTTCCCGAGGTTCGGGGCCCGAATTACGGGGATGTGGCCGGAGGCGGGCGTTCAGACTGGGCAGAACGTCGTGCATTCAACCAGATGCTCAATGCGTTTTTTGAAGAAGAAGGGGTCGCTGCTGTATTGCGTCCTTCCGGCACTTTCGGAGCTGTCCGCTCAGGCGGATCCAGGCTGTCAGAGGGGCAGGAGCCGGGCATCGCCCAGGTGGACATGACCTTTGAACATTATGCCAGGATCGTCAGGTTGCTGGAAGCCGGCATTGATGTGTCAATTGATCTTGAGGTGGAAAACCGCTTTTTGGATGACGATACCAAAGGGTATAACGTATTGGCTGAAATTCCCGGAACCGATCGCCGGCTCAGGGATGAGGTGGTGCTGATCGGGGGCCATCTGGATTCATGGCACGTGGGTACCGGGGCCAATGACAATGCTGCCGGTGTGGCCATCATGATGGAGGTGATGCGCATTTTAAAAGAACTCGAAGTGGAACCCAGGCGCACCATCCGTATTGGGCTGTGGGGTGCTGAGGAACAAGGTCTCTTCGGATCAAGGGGGTACATTTCAGAGCATTACTACGACCAGGAGACCGGGAAAAAAGAGGATTATGACAAACTCTCTGCGTATTTCAATATAGATAACGGTTCAGGACGCCTGCGGGGCATCTGGCTGATGGGCAATGATGAAGCCCGTCCCATTTTTGAAGACCTCCTGGAACCTTTTCATGATCTGGGAGCCACCACCGCTACACTGAGAAATGCCGGAAGCACCGATCATGTGGCTTTTGACAGGGCCGGGCTGCCCGGGTTCAATATGATGCAGGACCGCCTTGATTACGGAAGGGGTTATCACACCAATATGGATACATTTGAGCGGATGGAACTGGGCGACATGATGCAGGCTGCCGTGGTCATGGCCAGCATTGTCTATCACGTTGCACAGCGCGATGAGCGCATCCCGCGTAAAGTGTTCAATCCGTGATGAACCCGGGGTCTGGATAAGGACTTTCCTCCCTCTTTTCTGTCTGCCTCTGGAAAATCAGGCCGGTTTTGTTACCCCATCCGTCCTTCGCAACTCCGTCTGGTTGTTGAGGGCAGTCAGATTTCCGGTTTCCCGGGCAGGGCTACTGCCCGGAATCCAGAAGATCGTTGAACATACTTTTAAACTTTTCTACTTTGGGAAGAATCACCATCTGGCAATAGGCCCGATCGGGGTTCTTCTCAAAGTAGTCCTGATGTTCCTCTTCGGCCTCATAAAAGGTGTCAAGTGGCACAATTTCCGTAACTACCGGGTCGTCCCAGATTTTCTCCGCTTCCAGCGTTTCTTTTACTTTTTCAGCGGTCTGACGTTGTTCGTCATCATGATATAAGATGACAGAACGATATTGTGGCCCGATGTCCGCACCCTGGCGGTTCAGGGTGGTGGGGTCATGAATCCGGAAAAACACCTCAAGCAACTGCAGGTATGAAACCTGGTCAGCGTCAAAGGTTACCTGAATTACTTCGGCATGTCCTGTATTGCCCATAGATACCTCCCGGTAAGATGGGTTGGCGGTATGTCCGCCGGCATATCCGGGTATGGCTTTTTGTACGCCTTTTATCCTGGAAAATACGGCGTCGATACACCAGAAACAACCACCGCCAAAGGTTGCCTGAGACATATTGGATAGCCCTGCTTCTTTGTGATTGATCATGTCCTTGTCTGTATTAGTGTGAGTATTCCCGTGAGATGGCAGCGCATATAGCCACAGTCCCAATGTCAGGATTAATAATTTAAATCTCATGATATATTGCTTATTGCATAATAACAATAAACAAGCCAGTGAGAGATTTGTTTACATCATCGAATCAACCAGTACACGGTGGTCTTCTTCGGAAAGTTCATGGCAGAAACCACTCACTTTGTTGATGCGCATTACCTCCAGGAGTTCTTCTTTTGCGGCCGGACCGGTTGGCGCATCCATATCGGAGATTTTCAGCGGACTATTCAGTGAGGCAAAGAATTCCTCAAGCCGGCGGATGGTCTCATCCGCATCACTGATGCCGAACAATCCTTCTCCAAGCTTAATGAGCCTCTCCGGGATTCGTTCCTTTTGAAGTTTCATCCAGGCAGGAAATGCGATGGAAAGACTGGCCCCGTGGGGGATGTCCCAGAGTACACTCATGGCATGGCCGATGCCGTGGGTTCCCCAGTCGCCCGATTTCTTGCCCTGGGCCGTGAGGCCATTCAGCGCCATGGTGGCGGCAAACATGATTTTTGCCCGCAGCTGGTAGTTCTCCGGGTCTTTCATCAGTGCCGGGCCATATTCCATGGCTTCCCGGATGATGGAAAGGATGAATTTGTCGGTCAGTGTGGCGTCCCCGTCACCGAACCATCCTTCCAGGGCGTGCGCAACCAGGTCAACAACGCCGTAGGCCGTATAGTTTTCGGGTACGCTCCGGGTAAACGACGGGTCCAGAAAGCTGTGTTTCGGGAACATCAGCGGATGACCGTTGCCCACCTTCTTCTTTTCTTTGTCACTCTGCACCACTGCCACAGCGTTCATTTCCGTGCCTGTGGCGGCCAGTGTCAGCACGGCGATCAGCGGCAGGGCCTCCGAAGGCTTTTTGTCCCCAATGGCAAACTCCCATCCGGAATGATCGACCGGGATGCTGATGGCGATGTACTTGGCGCTGTCGATCACACTGCCTCCGCCAACGGCCACCACCATATCCACATTTTCAGAGCGACCCAGTGCTGCAGCCTTATCCACATCCTCAATCACCGGGTTGGATTTGATGCCGTCAAATTCCACGATCTCCACACCCCCCTCGCGCAATGCCGCCACGGTTTGGTCATAAGCCCCATTGCGCTTTACGGATCCTTTACCGTAAACCAGCAGGGCTTTTTTGCCCAGCGGGGTTGCAGCTTTTCCCAGTTTGCTTACCACATCTTTTCCGAAATGCACTTTTACGGGATTGTAAATCACAAAGTTTTCCATTGTAGTTTTTTTTCTGTTGTTAATATTGTTGTTCAATCGAAGTCAAAAGCATGCATTCAATCCCCTGCCAGGGATTAAGATTCCTGCCAAACAACCGGTCAATGTGCGGTCCGCAGCCAGCTCACAACTGTTCGGCAGCCGGTCCACAAGTGATCCGCAGCCGGTCCACAACTGTTCCGCAGCGTGGCCATCAGCCCGTCGGTCCCTGCTTCCTCCGGCTGCCTGCCTTAGCGGAATCCCGGCAAAACAGGGGGGACCCGTCCACAATATAACAAACCTATCATATAAATTGATCAATTGCAACCGTGTTGATGAAATGAAACCACTCCTGTATAAGGTTTACGAGAAATTCTTAACTTTATAT
>SKUN01000092.1 GCA_007129945.1 Bacteroidales bacterium | reverse complement strand
GAATTCCTGCAGATCCAGTTCTCCGAACAATACCATCCTGATAATTTTAACATGGCGAAGTTCAGGAATGGTTTCGTAGATGGTGTCCATGGCCACGGCAGCCGCTTCCTCCACAGGGTAACCGAAAGCCCCGGCAGAGATTGCAGGGAAAGCCACGGACGGGATTTTGTGTTTGTCCGCCAACAGCAATGCATTCCTGTAGCAGTCGGCCAGCAGTTTTTCTTCCGGTTTGTCGCGTCCGTAAACGGGTCCCAGGCAATGGATCACGTAGTCGTTGGGTAGATTATGGGCACCGGTAATTACGGCCTCTCCCGGTTTGACGGGTGCCAGCGGGCGGCACTCCTCCTCAAGTCCGGGGCCTGCAGCACGGTGAATGGCACCGGCCACTCCGCCCCCGATCCTGAGTTGAGCATTGGCTGCATTGACCACTGCACTAATGTCAGGTTGATCGGCGATATCACCGCGTACTATTTCCAGTTTGACTTTCGGGTTGTTTGTCATAGCTGAATTTTTAATAATGAATACGGTTTGTTTTCTTTATCCCGGTGACATATTGACACCCTTTTGATGGGATCAGTTCATTGGCATGGCGTTTGAAAAATTATGACTACCTTATATAGCAAATATAATAAAATCAATACTATGAGTGAAGATAAGCAAGATAAGCAGCAACAATCACCGGATCGGGCGAACCTGGTCCTGGTATCGGAAATCTATCCGGATAGCATCGCAATACTGCCTCTTGAAAACCGGCCTGTGTTCCCCGGGCTGGCCATGCCGTTTACCTTCATGGACAAGAACCTGGTAAAGCGGGTGGAGTATGCCCTTGAAAATAACAACGGTTTTATCGGTGTTGCATATATTCAGAATGAGGATGAGGACAATTACCTGAACTCGGCCTTGCATAAAACCGGCACTTTGTTGAAAGTGGTTAAGGTGAACAATAAACGGGAAGACAGCATTGATTTTTTTGCCCAGGCCCTTACCCGTTTTCATTTCGAGAAGGAAATTTACAGGCAGGGAATTCCTCACTGGCAGGTAAAGTATGAGTATGACAAAAAGGAATCTCCTTCAGAAGAGCTTAAGGCATATGTGCTTGCCGTGATGAATTCGGTGAAGGAGCTGATCAAACTAAATCCCATGTTCCAGGAACAGATGCGCCTGGCACTTTCGCAGGTGGGGATGGAAAAACCGGGGTTGCTGATGGACCTGGTGGCTTCTTTTTTGACGGCCGACGGTAAAAAACTGCAGGAGCTCCTGGAGAGTACAGATCTTTACCAGCGAAGTGAAAAGCTGCTGTTGCTGCTCAAGGAAGAAATTGAGGTCAGTGAGATGCAGCAGGATATCCAGAAGCAGATTGAAGAGAAAGTATCTAAGCAACAAAAAGAGTTTTTCCTGCGTGAGCAGCTCAGGGTGATCAAAAAAGAGCTGGGTCTGGAAAAAGATGACAAATCAACCGAAATTGAAAATATTCAACAAAAACTCAAACCGCTGAAACTGACCGATGAGGTAAGAGAAGTGGTGGAGGAGGAAATGAGTAAGCTGAAAACCCTGGAAACGGGCTCTCCGGAATACCAGGTTGCCAGAACTTATCTCCACTGGCTTGCGGATCTTCCCTGGGGTGTATATTCGGATGACAATTTTGAATTGCCCAAAGCCCGTAAAATTCTGGATGACGATCATTATGGGCTGAAAGACGTGAAACAGCGGATCCTGGAGTTTATCGGCACCATCGTGAAACGGCGTAAAGTGTCGGGGTCCATTATTTGCCTTGTCGGCCCGCCGGGTGTGGGTAAAACTTCGGTGGGGCATTCCATTGCTGATGCCCTCGGGCGAAAGTTTTACAGGTTTTCAGTGGGAGGGATGCGTGATGAAGCAGAGATCAAAGGACATCGCAGAACCTATATTGGTGCCATGCCGGGAAAACTGATCCAGAGCCTGAAACGAACCGGTGTGTCCAACCCGGTAATTATGCTGGATGAGATTGACAAGTTAAGTGCCAGCTACCAGGGTGACCCGGCTTCAGCATTGCTGGAAGTGCTGGACCCCGAGCAGAATAAGGACTTTCTGGATCATTACCTGGATGTGCGTTTTGACCTTTCCAATATTCTGTTTGTGACCACCGCCAATCAGCTCGATACCATTCCAAGGCCTTTGCTTGACCGCATGGAGGTAATCAAGCTTTCGGGCTATATTCTCCAGGAAAAGGTTGAGATCGCCAGGCGTTACCTGATCAATAAGCAACGAAAGGAACACGGGCTGAAAGCCAGTGAGATCAATATTACGGATTCTGCCCTTAAACTGATCGCTGACGGGTATGCCAGGGAGGCGGGTGTGCGTGACATGGAAAACCAGATCAAAAAGATCATGCGTAAGGCAACGCTCATTCAGGCAGAAGAAGGAGCCAAAAAAGTCAATGTGAACCGTAAAAACCTGAAAGATTTTCTCGGAAATCCACCTTACACTACCGAAGAGTTATACAAGAAGCCGATACCGGGTGTAACTGTGGGCCTGGCATGGACAGCAAGGGGAGGAGCCACTCTGCACATTGAGGCGGCTGCCGCCAGGGCCAAGAGCCCGGGGCTGAAACAAACCGGTCAGCTGGGACAGGTAATGCAGGAGTCGGTGGATATTGCGTATTCGTATGTGCGTTCGCTGTTTCAAAAGGGGAAAGGGGCCACCAACTTTCTGGACAATCATTTTATCCATCTGCATGTTCCTGCCGGTGCCACTCCGAAAGACGGGCCTTCAGCCGGTATTACCATGGCCCTGGCCTTGTACTCTCTTGTCAGGAACAAGGCGATAAAAAAGGGTCTTGCCATGACAGGTGAATTGACCCTGACAGGCCGTGTGCTTCCCGTGGGTGGGATCAGAGAGAAAACCATTGCCGCCCGGAGGGT
>SKUN01000051.1 GCA_007129945.1 Bacteroidales bacterium | reverse complement strand
GCGAACGAATGGGCGATGTATCCGAATCGGGATCAGGTCACTCTCTGACCATGGATCCCCTTTCAGCCAACCGTGTGGAAGTTGTGAAAGGGCCCGCCAGCCTGATGTATGGCTCAAGTGCTCTGGGCGGAGTGATCAACCTCATGACGGCAGATATCCCCGAGGACTGGGAGCAGGGCTCTACCGGCGTGGTTTCAGCCCAGGGAGCTACAATGAACAGCATGGGGGCCGGTTTTGCGAGGTACACCCACGGCAACCCGAACTGGGCTGCGACAGGCCGGATGGCCTATCGCGGAGCGGGCAATTTGCGGACCCCGGAAGGGATTATGCCGGGAACTTATATGGATAATTATGACGCCGCGGCCGGTTTCGGCTTTAATCGCCCGGCCATGCATGGCGGTTTCAGCCTTTCAGCCAATAACCAGGTTTACGGACTGCCCGAGCATCTGGATGACCCGGATGAGAGCGTGGAGGTACGGCAGCAGCGATATGGCCTGCAGGGTCGTTTTTCTTTTGACAGGGACGGCTTTTTTGACAAGGCACAATTACGTATTCATACCACACACCTAAGGCAGGAGGAGATAGAAATTGAGTATGAGGATGGCATCCTGGACGAAGACCTGGAACTTTATCACGATAAATACGCTTTCAGCTCAACCCTCACCTTGCAGCACGAACCCAGGGGGCCTTTTGACAGGGGAGCCGTTGGATTCAACCTGCACGGACATAATCTGGATATCGGCGGGGACGAAGCGTACACCCCGGGAGAGCGCCGGGCAAATTTTGGGATGTTTACCTACCAGGAAATCCCCCTGACCACACGTTTCCGGCTTCAGGCCGGCCTCAGGGCTGATGTGCAGTACACGGCTGCTCTTTCAAATGAGGTGTTTCCTGACGCTAGCCAGTCACGGTCCACTGTGAACCTGACCGGTTCAGTGGGAATGAACTTCAGGCCCGGTGACAGATGGCAAATAGGTGGTCAGGTCGCCAGGGCCCACCGCAATCCCATGGTGGAGGAGTTATTTGCCAACGGTCCGCATCTTTGCTCCGGCGTGTATGAAGTAGGCAGTACCGATCTTAAAGATGAGATCGGTCACGGTGCTGATCTGTTCGTTGAATGGACTTCTCCGCGCTGGTCTGTGGAGTTGTCCGGCTTTGTGAATCAGTTCAGCAATTATATCATCTTTGAGCCCACGGGAGCTGTTGATGACTTATCCGCGCTTCCTGTATTTCATTATATTGGCGACGAGGCACGTTTCATGGGAGGGGAATTTGTTTCCGCACTGCAACTTACCCCTGCATTGAGTTCATTACTCACCATCGATTATGTACATGCACGCAGAACAGGTCAGGACCGTGCGCATCTCCCTTTTATACCCCCTATGCGGCTTAAAACTGAAATTGAGTACGACCTCGGAAATGTGTGGGTAAATGTGAATGTACGGGCGGTATCGAAGCAGGACAGGGTGGCGCCGGAAGAGAATGTAACTGATGGTTATACCTTGCTCGGGATGGCTGCGGGTTACAGGCTTGATTATAACGGCCGCCATGTATTGATGTTGCGGGTTGATAACATGATGGATACCAAATACCGCGATCATCTTTCGCGGGTGGAAGACCGGCAGTTTCCCATGCCGGGCAGAAACATCAGTCTGGCTTACCGGTATTATTTTCATTAACAAACCCATTTGTTGTATATTTGGTCGTGTATAGCAAAATACACAACAACAATCAGCCCCATGACCGGTGCATACATCAAAACCATTCTGTTGGTTGCCCTGATTATCCCGACGTGTAACAATCCTTCGCTCGCAGGGGGGGAGTTGGAGCTTGATCGTCTGCTTAGTCGCCGTATGGCACTGGAATATTCTCAACAGATCAGGTTGTCACAAAATCTTCAACAACAGTTTCAGTTTAAGGAAAAAATTGCGCAGGCAGCTTATTTTCCGGCACTTTCTGCTTCAGGTCTGTATTTCTATTTTCCGGACAAAATAGAGTACACGATATCTCCCCGTTCCATGGTTAACCTGGAAGGGGGGCTGGGGGAGATCATCGGTGAATTGTTGTCCGATTTTGATGTGAATATTGGCCTGAAAGGAGTTACGATGGCCGGTATACAAATGGACCAAGCCGTTTATATGGGAGGCAGGATCCGTGCAGCCCAAAAAATGGCAAAAACCACAACGGAGATGGCTTTACTGGGTGTTGAACTCACTGAAACGGAGATCATTGCATTGTCTGATGCAGCTTTCTACAGGTACATTACTTTGAAAGAAAAGAAAGAGGCAGCAACAGCATATCATGAGCTGCTGGATGAATTGGTCGCCAAACTGGAGGATAACATGAGAGAAGGAGGGACCACAAGGAACGATCTGCTTAAAGCGAGAATAAAACAGCATGAAGCCATTCTCAGGGTGCAGGAGGCAGGCAGTAGCCTGGAACTGGCGCGGATGGATCTGTGCCAGGTGATCGGACTGCCGTTGGATAGCCGGATTCAGACGGGGAAGGAACTGCATCCGGAGAACCTCGATTTTTCCGTGGTTTTAAAAACTGATCCCGGACCGGAAAACAGGCCTGAGTATCATATATTAGATAAGGCCATCCAACTTAGCTTGTACAATGAGAAAATGGCCATTGCTGAAATGCTTCCACAGGTGGGAGTCAGGACGGGCTATAATTATTTCGGGGGGCTGGAAATTGGGGGCAATTCAGCTCATGCTGCCGCTTTTTCAGCAATGGCAACGGTCAACATTCCCATTTTCAATTGGAAAAGTGGTCGAAATCAACGATCTGTGGCGCGCCTGCAAACGGATGCTGCTAAAATTGAAAAGGAAGATGCCGAAAAAAAGATGATACTGGATATTGCCCGTTCGCGGCTTATGCTGGAGGACGCCATTGCACGAATGAATCTTACTGCACGGCTACTTGAACAGGCAGAAGAGAACCTGAATGCCAGTAAGGATATGTTTGACCAGGGTATGGTACCCCTGGCTGATCTGCTGGAAGCCCAGGCTCACTGGCAGGCGGCCAGCAATGACCATATTGACGCACTGGGTGCCGTAATGCTCCAAAGAACCATGTACCTGAAATCTGCCGGAGAACTTACCGCGGAAGCTTTCTAAAACTTATAGCCGATGGTCAGATAGTTTCCGTACTGATGTATCTTTGATCCGGCCTGCCCGGAAATATCGGTAAGGCTTCTGCGCCAGGTATAGGCCACATGGATCATCATGATATCTGCACCCATCCCAAGATTCAATCCCCATTCCTGCTGTGGGTGCTGACTGTTAAACTCCATGGTCTGATCTCCGTTCTTTCCGGATATGTTATACCTGAAATAACCTCCTGCAATGGGGTAAAGGCGGATCTGCCCCCTTAGTTCCCCGGCAATATTATACTGAAAATTCAGCGGAAAAGTAAGTGAATGGCGCCGATAAGTTCCTTGTTCTGAATTGCTTCCATTGTAGTCATAGAGGATCTCAGGCTGAAAAGCAAATTTTTCACCCACGTGCAGCTGCAGAAAAATGCCTGCACTGAAGGCAAATACATTATCAGCCCTGAAAAACTCGTCCGTGTATTGATGGTATGAACTGCCTGTATGTGCCAGCACCCCGGCGTTGAAACGGAGCCCCCAGGGACGCTGAACTCTCGCATAACGACGAGAAGGATTCAGCTCAGGCAGGTTTGATAAATCAGTTACCAAAGCCCGCAGGTAACTGGAAATTTTTGCCATTCCTTCATAGTCAAGCAGGTCGTAGGTGTCTTCCGGTTTGTGGTAGGGTGACTCGGGTCCGGTGAAGGCGTGGATGGCCGGGATACCTTCTTCCCCGAAAGGCCAGGTATCCGTTCTTGGGGGTACATCCCCTGAGGTGCTTGTCAGGCGAAGACCAATTTGCTCTGCGATTGCTTCCGCCAGGTCCCTGCCCCCGGAAAGTGTGCCAATGCCATTCAAATCCAGCCCGTTGTTTGATTCATACATACCCAGCATATCAAGACTGAACATCAGCCTGATTTTGTCTGCATCAAAAAGGGCATTGTCCCTGATAAACTCCCGGGCGCCAAGCAACCCGCTTTCTTCTGCGTCAAAGGCAATGAAGATGACACTGCGGCCCAAAAGCTCCCGGTTTTCCGAAAAATATCGTGCAAGTTCTATCAGGACGGCTGTTCCGGAAGCATTATCATCAGCCCCGGGAAAAATGACTTTTTCCCCGTTCTCTCTCACATACCCGAGGTGGTCGTAATGCGCTCCCAGTATAATGAATTCATCTTGCAACTCAGGATTGCTTCCTTCCAGGTATCCGGTCACATTGGCTCCCGGCACCCTGGCCAGCCCGATACGGAGATCCAGGTGCTGGAAATAGTCATTTCCGACGGGTTGAAGTCCGGCTGATTGGAATTCCCCTGCAATATAATGTTTAGCCAGGATTTTTCCTTCAGTACCGAGCCCGCGCCCCTCCATGGAGTCTGCTGCCAATACGGCCACATGTTTTTTTAGTTTATCAGAAAGGGAATTTGTGTCATTTTGGAAGGCCTTGAGTGATAGAGGCACAGTAAGCAAAAGAAACAACAGGGCCGGGAGATTTTTCATTTGATGAAAGGTTTTTGGCAAAAATATGTAAAGTTTTGTTAAGATTAATCTATATTTGCAAGTTATTATTACTGCAGACGGCTGATACATATATGCCAATGCAATGAATCTGACGTCCAACAGAGATTTGCTTTCGGGGTTAAGTGGGCGTAAATCCTGTTTATAACATGGAAACAAACCCGGCATTTACACAAAAAGAAGGCAGGGATGGGGAGGGGTTCAGGATGAACGGAGAGGAAACATTCAAACAGCTCATCCGAAACTCCTTTGATATGATTGTGCTTCTGGACGCCAATGGTGTTCAGCGTTTTGTCAGTGAATCCTGCAGGCATATTCTCGGATTTACACCCGGGGAGTTAATGGATATTCCGGTTATGGAGAAAATGATCCATCCGGAAGACAGGGAAAAGGTTCAGCAGGCTTTTTACCGGCTCGTTCATGAGTCCGGAACAGGAAATATTCAATACAGGCACAGACATAAAGACGGGCACTGGGTATACCTGGAAACCACTGGTTCCAGCCAGCTTAATAATCCCGCCATACGGTCAGTGATTCTCAACGTCAGAGACATTACTGAACGCAAAAGAATCGAAGAGGCTCTGACCGAAAGTCAGCACAGCCTGAAAGAACTCAATGCCGCGAAAGACAGGTTTTTTTCCATCATCGGGCATGATCTGAAGGGGCCCTTTAACAGCATTCTCGGGTTTAGTAATGCACTTCTGATGAAGAGCAAAAAAAAGGACCTGGCTGGCATCGAGCGGTACGCCAGGATCATTCAGGATTCTTCTACCCAGGCTTTGGACCTGCTGACAAACCTTCTGGAATGGTCACTGTCTCAGACCGGGGGAATTACCTTCAAGCCCAGGGAAGTGGATGTTGAAACGCTGGTCGGAGAGGTTATCCGTTTTTTTGGGGACGCTGCCCATTTGAAATCCATTCATATTGAAAACCAGGTGCCACGGAAAACCATTGTTGTGGCAGACAAAGGAATGCTGACGACCGTTCTGCGAAACCTCCTTTCCAACGGGATCAAGTTTACTCCCGCCGGGGGGCGTATTGAGATCAGGGTGGATCGACGGGAAAATGAGTTGCTTACCTGTATCTCTGACAATGGGATCGGCATGGATGAGGAACAATTTGTGACCTTGTTCAGTTTGGAGGACAGGTATTCACGGCCCGGTACGGATAACGAAACCGGAACCGGCCTGGGATTGTTGCTGTGTAAAGAATTTGTTGGAATGCATGGTGGAAAAATCTGGGCCAAATCAAATCCTGAAGGCGGAACCACATTTTGTTTCACAATCAAGCAACCTGCATGTCAAAACAAACCTGCATCATAACGATTCTTGGATTTCTTTTTATTTTTTCCTGCAGCTCTTCTCCGGTGCAGACTGATTCATTGGATTTTTCAGGGGTTGATCAATTCCTGGAAATAACCGCTACCCTCGAGAAAGGTACGGATCCTTCCCCGGAGGATTGGGAGGCCCTGTTTGAAACACCGGGGTATTCCATGCTTACACAAAGTGAATTCAGCAGGGGGTTTTTCAGGGAAGGGTTCAGGCTTGTTTTCATGCCATCCCTGCAGGAAGAGTTGGAAAAGCGCCTGGATGAAGAAAAGGAGAGACCTGCTCACTTTCGTTTTCTTCATCATTATCTGGACGCGAAACAGCGCCGTGAAGCAATGGCTGAATACGCAGACAGCCTCAGGGCAAATGCGGGCACATTGCTGGAAGCATCTGCTCTAAAGGCGAAGCAATTCCTGCCCCCCATTGAGGCGGATGATTACATTCCGGTTTCTTTTGTTGTCTTCGCCAGTGATGCCAGGGGTTACACTCCTGTGGTGGTCGACATCCTTTTTGCCATGGAATTGGGGGAAAGGCTGCATTACCTGATCGGCCATGAACTCCACCATTTTTACCGAAATCAGATACTGGCCTTTGACAGGGAACAGATCAGGCCGGTTGACGCAAATATTGTCTGGGTGATTGACCAGATACACGCAGAGGGGGTGGCAGATCAGATTGACAAAAGATTGCTTATTTCAGACGAGGATGGCCCCATGCACGGAATGGCAGACAGATGGGAGGAAATGGTGGTACAGACCCCGGCCTATCTGAAGCAAATGAATGAGGCCCTGGAAGGGGTCGCAGCGGGGGCTGAAGAAATAGATGTTGCCGGAACCCGCCTGCGTGAAATGCTCCCCATGAGCGGGCATCCGGTTGGTTTTTACATGACCAATTTAATAATCCGCGAACTGGGAGAGGAATTGCTTATTGAACAGACCGGTAATCCCTTTGCATTTTTTCGTCTGTATAACCGGGCCGTACGAGCAGCCAACGGAGAGTCTCCGCTGTTGTCGGCAGGGGCCATGGAAGTCATTGGCGACCTGGAAAGCCGGTATATTATTCATTAGCGGCAGCACTGCCGAACACCCGTTCAAGCAAGGCGGTGACCCTGGCTTCCGGCCGGGTGCGTATCCTGGCCTCCTCCTCGGCCAGTTTCAGAAATAGCCCATCCAGGGCCCTGCTGGTAAGATAACTTTCCAGCTCTGTATCTACGGCCTCCAGGTTGGCGATCCGCCCGGCGGTGGAGGAAGCAAGCCTGTTCCACTGGCTGGTCAGCGTATTCCAGGCCTCTGTGGCAGACACATCCCCTACAATGGCCCTGTCCATGCTTTGGCGTATTTTTGGTTGATACAGCCCATATAGTTCCTCCCAGGTGCGGTCTTTCAGGTATTGGGTCGCTGCATCCCTGTCGCCGCGAAGGATCTCAAATCCGTCCTGAATGCTCATGCCGGCAATGGCCCCCGCAAATACCGGGGCGGCCTCCCTTGCCGCTTCCTCGGCAGCTCTGTTAATGCGAAGGATCAGATCTTCCACGAGCTGTTCTCCACCCGGGAGGTACGACAGGTTGTTGGTAATGATCTCCGCTTCGGGGGGCAGCATGATCCTCACCATTTCATCCCGGTAATAACCGTCCGTGGCCGAAAGTATTGATGCCGCCGAATCACTTCCGATGACAAGGGCCTGACGCAGCCCGCGTACCACCTCCTGCTGGGTAAGCGGACGCCCGGAATCAGCCTGTTGGGCAATTTGTTTGAGTTCATCGCAGCCTGCCGGAATAAAAAGCAGCAGTGATAACAGGATGGGGATTATTCTTGTTTTCATTAAGCCAGGGTTGGTTTACCTCAAAGATAGTAAAAAGTGCCTTGGTGCACAATCCGTGTTTCTGCAGCTTGCAACAGTTCACAGCTGGGATTCAGCCCTCATGACAGGGCTGGAACACCTGCGGGTTTTCCAGCTTGCAACAGTTTACATCAGGAACTTACCTTGCATCCCGGATACAGCGGACGGAAAGGCCACTGCGTTTACCGGCGGGCGTGCGAACCATGAAGTTTTCCCAACTCCAGATACGACGAACGTGCACATCAGTGGCCGATTGCTGTGTGGTCGACCACCAGACACCCACATCCCCCAAGTCCTGAAACATCCCTGAATTGGTGCGAAAACCGCTGGCATAAGCTGAAAATCCAAACTCATCCCATCCGTAATGATGTATGTTGGCATTCCAGCGTGGATGCACATCGGTGTTGTGCTCTCCACCCCACGGATGATCAACCTGTCGTGCAGCTTTCAGGGCGTTGCCTACCCCGCCGACTTGCGGTTCTTTATCCACAAAATCCTCCACAAATTCCCTTAAGTCACTCCACTCATCACACTCAGGGATTCGCCATCCTGCAGGGCATAACCCCCTGGCGTCATTGATAGCCTCCCAGTTGTAAAGCAATCCGTAGGCATTGACCATTTCTTCGTCGGAGTTGATGCCTTCCATTTCCTGGTGAGGATAAATGGTATACGCTCCTTCATTTGCAGTTGCCCAGTCTTCTGCATTCAATCCGTTTGTGATGGGAGTGCCGTCACGGTACCTGGTGGTGCGCAGGTTTTCTGTCATCCACATATGCTCCCAGAGTTTGACCGTTTGGTATTCGTTGCCATCAATGTCTTTGACAGTTCCGGTTTCGGGTTGGTTGGAATGATCATTTTTGTCATCATCAAAGAGGTCACAGCTGGTTAATAACAGGACAGAAAGCCCCCCTGCCCGCAGGAGGGCCTTCCAGGCAATACCTTGCTTTTTCATGTGCGTAAAGTTTTGAATCTCTTAAATTTACGTAAATATGCAATGGCAAGCAACCCTTTATATTTCTCAGAGAAAAATTTTTACCGTGGCGGCAAAAACGAATAAGACCGGGGAAAACTCCTTCCCTGCATAGGTAGTTTCTGATAATCCGCTTATCTTTATGGATAAAAAGGATATTTCCATGAATAACCTCAATGAATTGGACACCCTGCAGCTGCTGAATATGATGGATGACGGGAACACCTGCCTGGTGGATGTCCGGCCGCCGGATGCCTACAACGGCTGGCGGCTGGAGGGAGAAGCCCGCGGAGGCCATATTCCGGGCGCCAGGTCATTGCCCGTAAGGTGGGCCCGGTACATTGACTGGATCGAAATTGTCCGCAACAAGGAAATATGGCCCCACCATCACATTATTTTGTACGGATACAATTCAGCTGATATTGAGGAAGTGGCCGGGCGGTTTAAGGGGGCCGGCTACGAGAAGGTCTCCCTTTATCCTCGTTTCATGGATGAATGGGTGAACGATGAAAAACTGCCACTGGAAAGGCTCCCGGGGTATGCGACCCTGGTGCCTCCACAGTGGGTTCAGGAAGTTGTTGAAGGCAAAAAATCTGCCGGGCATCCCGATGGCAGGACGGTGATCTGTCATGCCCACTATCGCAACCGCGATGCTTACCTCAGCGGACACATACCGGGTGCCATTGATATCGACACCAATGCGTTGGAGTCGACCACGACCTGGAACCGCCGCTCACCCGGAGAACTCCGGAAAGCCCTGGAAGATCACGGGATTGACTGCGATACCACCGTAATCCTGTACGGTAAATACATGGATCCGGATAACAGTGATGAATTTCCGGGTAGTGCCGCCGGCGACATTGGCGCCATCCGCTGTGCCTTCATTATGCTTTATGCCGGGGTGAAAGATGTGCGGGTTCTCAACGGCGGATTTCATTCATGGGAATATGCGGGGTTTGAAATTGATACCGACGATGTACCCAAAACCCCTGTACCCGATTTTGGTCAGGACATTCCGGCCAGACCTGAGCTTGCCGTTGACCTGAAGGAGGCCAAAGAGATGCTGGCTTCTGAAAGGGCCAACCTGGTTTGTGTCAGGAGCTGGCCCGAATACATCGGTGAAGTAAGCGGTTACAATTATATTGAGGCGAAAGGACGGATTCCCGGTGCCGTATTTGTGGATGCCGGGAGTGATGCCTATCACATGGAGAATTACCGGAATCTTGACTACACCACACGGGAGTCCGGTGAAATTAAAAAGATCTGGCGCGAAGCAGGGCTGACCCCTGATAAGCACCTGGCTTTTTACTGCGGAACGGGGTGGCGTGGGAGTGAGGCCTGGTTCAATGCCTGGCTGATGGGATGGCCGCGTGTGTCAGTATTTGACGGTGGATGGTTTGAATGGAGCAACGATCCGGATAATCCCTTTGAGACGGGGTTGCCTGATAATCAACAGCGTTAAACGGTTATTGTATCAGCATGGACATTGAGAAGGAAAAGCCGGCCATTATTGATCTTCTGACCGATTCAGCAGGGGCCGGGGACAAATCGGCGAAAAATGAGATCCTGGAAGGTCTGATGGAGCAGCAAAAGCGGATTCCCAGCAAATTCTTTTATGACGGGAAAGGATCCGGCCTGTTTGAAGAGATCACCACCTTGCCGGAATACTATCCGACACGGTGTGAAAAAGAGATCCTGACTTATTTGTGGGATAAACTGGAGTTGAATGCCGGGGATCTTCGTATCATTGAACTGGGTAGTGGCGATTGCTCAAAGATCAGGCTTTTACTGACCTGTATGTCTGAAGATCAGTTGCGCAATGTGATTTATTATCCTGTGGATATCAGCGCTGCAGCGATCCGGGATTCAGTCACAGACCTGGGAAAGTCATTCCAAGTGCTGAAAATAAAGGGTATTGCAGCTGATTTTACCAGGCAGTTACACCTGCTTCCCAGGGGCGGGACCAGGATGTTTTGCTTTTTCGGAAGCACCATCGGGAATCTTGACCCCGGTGAGATCAACGGGTTTATGACCAGATTGGGGCGTGAAATGGCCAAAGGAGACCACCTCCTAATGGGGCTGGATATGATCAAAGATATCTCCGTGCTTGAAAATGCCTACAACGATAAGCGCGGGGTGACCGCCATGTTCAACAAGAACATCCTGAATGTGGCCAATGAATTGCTGGAAGCAGATTTTGATCCCGGAATGTTTGACCATAAGGCTTTTTATAATCAAAAGAAGCAGCGGATTGAAATGCATCTTCAGGCAAGGCGGGACATGTCTGTCAGCTGTAACAGCAATGGCAGCCGGATCAAACTAAAAGAAGGGGAGACCATTCATACAGAGAACT
>SKUN01000006.1 GCA_007129945.1 Bacteroidales bacterium | reverse complement strand
TTGTTTTGTCGTTTTTCTGCGATAAAAATATGCTATATAACTTAAAAAACCAAATTAAAATGTTTTTTTTAAAGATTCATCGCTTTGATCGGTATGATAAGGGGGAGGGGGCAGGTTCACATGTTTTCTTGCATTCCACTCATTCCTTAACCTGAATATGATCAAATATGGGTTGTCATGCATTGGATCGTGGTTGTCGTATACCTGCTTGCCGCGATCGGTGAGCAAGTGTGTCTAATCCCACGGAATGTCGGCCATGAATAAATTGTCCACGTCAGCAAGAATGTTCGGAATGCTGACATCATCAAAAAAAATTTCATTGGAATAAGGAAAACTGTCAAAATCTAGGACGTCCAACCGCTGCCGGACTTATTACTGTGTTAATAATACCAAAACGGGGTTGTCATTTTCATTTAAATTATTTACCAGTTCCAGGAAAGCATCTGAATGTTCAATAATGTCTTTGGTTTCATTGTAATAGTCAATTATCTCATAGGGCTGATAATAATCAATCAATATGTCATCCCTAAACCATTTTGGCCAAAAGTTCATTCCACCATCAATATCATTGATTAATCCATTTGTCATAAATAATTCATCGGAAGATTTTTTATAGAGCATTTTTCTTTGGTCCTGGTTATGAATGCCTCCATCGCCAAAACCCTTTTGTAATGTAGCAAAAACATATCCATTGCCATGCAGCATTTCTGGGATAGAAATAAAATCGGGATAATAATTTGCTCCGGGATTGGGCATGATTATAAAATCATTATGTGATTCCTGGTTATCCAGGGTAAATATCGCAAATGGACTTCTGCCCAGGTCATTGTTTATACGATAAAGTGTATCCCGGTAATTATACATATAGTATAGGTCGCCACCATTAAAATAAACACTGGCACGACCAGAAACATTACCCTTTATTTTCGTTCTGAGATGATTGCTTATAGAGGTAAGCTTTTCTCCATTTCTATCAATAAAATAGACCTCGTTTATATCAGACTCACTTTCCATAGTAAAAAAAGCAATCGATCCGTCTGGTAAAACCGCAAGGGCGTGTGCAAGAAAATCTACCGAAAAACTATGTTTGTAAGAACCCGTTTCCAGGTCATGAACATTTACACCTCCAGCACCAAAACCAAAACTATAAATAAACACTTCATTATTATTCTTGTCAATTGCCAAACGTATTCGACCATTATGTTCTCCCGGGCCCCTTCCGATTCTGCCAATTTCTTTTATAAAACCTCCCTCTCTGTCAAACTGATAAAGCCCTCTTGAATCAGAGGCAATAATGTAATCCTTAGTTATGTCTAACCAGGAAATAGATCTAAGCAAGTTTAATGAATCTGTCTCTAAGGGAACATATTGTATACCATCAGTCAGCTCCGATAAATAATAATCTACTTTATTCTTATTGATGACATTCCTTGCATTTATCTCATAGGGCTCGCCAGGCTTTTTTGAGGAATTGTTATTTAACCCGCATGAAGACAATGCAATGACAATAATGCATAAAACCATTAAACTATAACCATGTTTTGATATTTCTTTTTTCATAATCATTGTAAGTTAAGTGACTTGGCAGGCATAGACGATATGTTGTCGCATTTTGGCGATAAAAATATGCCATATGGTTTTAAAAAACAAATCAATTTGATTATTTTTTAGATTCATTGCTTTGTCAGCATGATAAGGGGGAGGAGGGGGGCAGAATCAAAAAACCCCTCACAAAATATTTGTAAGGGGTTGATTAGTGACTCCGCCAGGATTCAAACCTGGAACCTTCTGATCCGTAGTCAGATGCTCTATTCAATTAAGCTACGGAGCCGTTTGCGGTTGCAAATATAAGGTTTTTTTTGTTTTCTCTGAAAGGATTTATGCGGTTTTTACAGCCGATTTGGGGATGATCTTTTTGCCTGAGTGGGTAACCGATTGGAATGCTTGCTGGTAACCTGCATAGGAGTGGTTCTGCCCCATAGAGCGGAGTATGCGGATCCGTTCATCCAGCGGGGGATGGGTGCTTGACAGGTTACGCATCCTTTTGCCTTTGGGTTTCAACGGATTGGCAATGTACATGGGGGCCATGGATTTGTCTGCCACCTTCAGGTCTTCCGTGGAGCCCCGGATTTTTTCAAGCGCAGATGCCAGCCCCTCCGGATAACGGGTGAGCCGGGCTGCCGAGGCATCGGCAAGGTATTCTCTTTTTCGTGATACCGCCAGGTAAAGCAGCCGGATGACTATCGGGGCCAGGATGGCAAATACAAGGGCCAGGACCACCATGATGATGTTCCCTTTGCCCCGGTTACTGCCGCCGCCTCCTGAGCGCCGCATTCCGCCGAACATCATGCTTCGGAGGTACAATTGCGACAATATGGCCACGGTTCCCACCATGATGGTTGCCAGGGTCATATACCTGATGTCGCGGTTCAGGATGTGGGAAATTTCATGGGCGACAACCCCCTGCAGTTCATCGCGGCTCATCATATTGATCAGTCCGGTAGTGACCGCTACCACGCTTTTGTTGGGGTTCATGCCGGTGGCAAACGCATTGGGTGCCGGGTCATCGATCACGTACACCTCAGGCATGGCCGGCATACCGGCAGCCAGGCGCATTTCCTCCACAATGTTATACAGCTGGGGGTAGTCGTCCGGCCCGATCTTCCGGGCATTGTTCATGCGCAGCATGATCTTCTTTCCCGATGAGAACGCCACAATTAATAAAATAAAGTACAGTACCAGGGCCAGGATGATGCCGACAAAGCCCCCTTCCGGATCTATGGCCATCCCGATGACATATCCCAGCAACACCAGTATCACGCCCATCACAATGAGCAACAACATGGATTTTTGCTGGTTTTTTCGAATGAGTTCCCACATAGTAATTATTCAGTTAAAAAGATACATTGGGAACCTGACGTTCCGCTTCGCTTTCAAGCTCAAAATACTTCTCT
>SKUN01000048.1 GCA_007129945.1 Bacteroidales bacterium | reverse complement strand
TCCAGGTTGATGATCTCCATGACCGGGGTGCCCGGCATGGCCAGCTCACCTTCTTTAATAAAGTGCTCATCCACAAAACCATCGAAGGGCGCCTTCATCACTGCCATCTCTTTCTGTGACTGCAATGTTTCCAGATTGTTTCTGAGACGCCCGACCTGGTTTTTGGCCTCCAGGTACTGGATCTCGCTGCCTATTTCCTGGTCCCATAGTCTTTTTTGCCGCTGATACACCGTTTCGGCCAGCTGAAGGCTGGTCTTTATTTCTTCAATCTGTCCATCCACCACGTCTGTGGATAAGCGTGCCACCACTTGCCCGCGGGTTACCGGGTCTCCTTTGTCTGCATACAACCTTCTTATGTGGCCGTTGGTTTCCGGGCTGATGGTGGCCGAGTTGACCGCCTCCACGGTGGCACTTACGCTGAAAAAATCAGTAAACACAGAAGGTTCGAGCTTCGATACAGTCACCAGCACTTCATCGTTGGATCCAACTCCTTCCCCCCGTGCTGTGAGTGTTTGACGGAGTTCGTTCACTTTTCGGGTCAGGCGGCTGATCTCCTCATTGTATTCATCTATCCGGTTGCGTATCTGGTCGCTGTCCTCATCTGACGGATCGGATTCATTGCCGCATGACTGCATCATCAGCGGGATTGTCAGCAGCAGGAAAGCTGACAGATACAGGGTCTTTTTCATTCTGCCGGAGGTTTTATAAAACAATGCTTGTTTCATTTGCCAATTGCTTTTTCAATATTGTTTCTTGCATTGAGCACTTCAAAGAGTGCATGATAATAGTTGGCCTGTGTACTTATGAGCTGGTCGTTGGCCTGGGTCAGTTCCAGGCTGGATGCCATGCCTTCGCGGAACATGATGGAGGTGCGTTCAAAAATGCGTCTGGCAAGATCCAGATTTTCCTGCGCTGTTTGGTATTGCTCCCGGGCAGTGTTGAAATCCTCCATGGCTTCCTGCATTTGCATATTCAGCAACTGGAATGTTTCTTCTTTGCTGATGCGTGCCTTTTCGAGCTCCAGACGCGCCTGTGCAACCCTGGATGATCGCATGCCACTTGAAAATATGGGAATATTGAGGTTTACCGCGAAATAGGTGCTGGGGAACCATGACTGGTCACCGTCAAAAAAATTAAACTCGTCGCGCATGGCCATTTCCTGGCGGGTGAATGATGCGGAGAGGCTGGGCAGGTAAGCCGACTGCTCCCGTCGCATAACCATGCGGTTCATTTCTTCCTGTGACTGCGTCATGCGGTAAGCAATATGTTGCCCGGGCGCAAAATCAGCAAGAAAGGACAGGTCGTCCATCAGTTCCTGGTGGAGATCTTCAAGTACATCAGTCAGCCTGAGCTGTTTTTTCATCTCCACCCCAAGCTGAAGCTTCAGCAAGTTGGTGGTTACATCCTCCTGGCGTTTCAGTGATGATATCCGGTTTTCAAGATTGGACACCGTGAGCTGAAGCTGGTCCACGTTGATGGGGTCTGTGAAGCCTTCTTTCAATAATTCACGCGTTTCCTTGAGCTGCATCTCCATGTTGCGGAGGTTCTGACCAGCGATCTCAAGGTGCTGCCTGGCCAGCAACACCAGGAAATAGGTTTCTGTAACCGCATTTCTGACTTCCAGCCCGGACCGTTCCAGTGTTTGACCTGCCAGGTCGCGATAGATCCGTGATGCACGCAACCCCACGATGTACTGTCCGTCAAAAATAAGTTGTTCCACCGAGGCGGTGGCCGTGATGTTTTGCTCCGTCCCAAACTGGATTTCCCTGAATTCGCCCGGTTGTCCGCCAAAAAATTCTGCGGGCACAAGCGAGGTGGGAATGTCAAGGTAATAATTGTATCCCACCGATGCATTTATTTTGGGGAGGCCGGCAGCCGTTGTTTCCCATATTTGCTTTTCTGCAATATCCAGGTCTTTCCTGGCCCGGCGCATGGTATAACTATGTTCCACGGCGTGATGGCGTGCTTCTTCGAGGCTCAGGGACAGGGTATCCCCGTTCAACTCTTCCGCTCCTGCATGCACAAGGGTGCCGGCCAGCAAAGAAAATGCCGTTAAAAGCCGGAATATGTAAAAAGAGAGCTTCATGGTTGTTCAGCTGTTTAAATAATTAACTGATCAACTACGAGAAAGAATCAATTGTTCATTTTGTACTGTTAAATATGGGTAAAATAAGGTCTTATCCTTTTTTCTGCCTGAAGAAACATGCTTGTCTTCAAACCTTTATGACGTAATATTGTTTATTGAATTTAAGAAAATCCTAAACAAAAACTTTGTTACTGAAAAACCAACCAATCATGAAAAATTACCTTGTCATCGGCGCATCATCCGGTATCGGAAAAGAGCTCGCTTCCATGCTCAACCATGATGGACATCAGGTCTACGGAACCTATCGCAATACGGAGGTGGAGTCGAAAGAGAACGGAGTGCAGTATCACTATCTTGATGTGACCGCTGAGCAGCCCGACCTTGATTTCCTTCCTGAGATTCTTGACGGGGTTGCCTATTGCCCGGGCACGATCACCCTGAGGCCTTTTGCCAGGATCAAACCTGAAGACTTTGTGAAAGATTACCACATACAGGTGCTGGGCGCGGTGAAAGTGATCCAGGCATTGCTTCCCAGGCTCAAAAACTCGGAAGCGGCTTCTGTCGTGATGTTCTCCACCGTGGCAGTGCAGACAGGCTTCAATTTTCACAGCCTTGTGTCTGCTTCCAAAGGTGCGGTGGAAGGCCTTGCACGTGCCCTGGCGGCCGAGTTTGCCCCTAAAATCCGTGTCAACTGCATTGCCCCCTCCATTACCGATACGCCCCTGGCGTCCGGGCTGCTGAATTCCGATGCCAAACGGGAAGCCAACGCACAGCGTCATCCCATGAAAAAAGTCGGAGCAGTGAGCGACATTGCGGAAATGGCTGCTTTTTTGCTTTCCGGCAAATCCGGATGGATTACCGGGCAAGTGATGAAAGTGGACGGGGGGATGTCGTCGC
>SKUN01000008.1 GCA_007129945.1 Bacteroidales bacterium | reverse complement strand
TTTATTTAGTGACTGTTTCATTCCGGCTGATCCGGATCGGGACTGCTATCAAGTGATCCCAGTGTTGTTCGCCCCAGTGTAACCGGTTTGCGCTCCGGTGTGGCTTCTTCACAGGAGGCCAGGCGACCTTGTTCGTAAGCAGAAAATAATTGTTCCATCACTTCGATCAGCCTGGTCAGGGTATGATCTTCAGTTTGTTTTAAAGGGTCTTCTGAACCTGTTCTTTCTGATAGCCATGCGTACCAGGCATCTTCAAATTTTACCATATGCTCCCTGTCCACAAAACATATCCTTGGTAAAACATGGGCCGGCGTTTCCATGCGGATGAGCCTTTCCACATAATGTCTGAAGCTTTTGTCTTTCAGTCGTGTCGTGTAACCGGGCATCACAATGGTGATACGGAAGGAATAGGGATCAAGCGGACGACAATACTCCCCGTTGGATTCGATGCATACCGGCAAAAAGCGTTTGTGTTTTGCTTTTGGTGTTGATGTATCGGGTCGCAACAACAGGTGTTCTACCGCGTAAATACCTTCTTCGTCTTCTTTCAGCGGCTTTCTTTCATGCCCGAACCCAAGCAGCCCCGAGATCCTCTTCTCCAGTCCGGTCACATTCAGCGCTCCCGGTCCGGGGGGCATGGGATTATAGTAATCGAAGCCGCTGCCGCGCTCCCGGCTTGTTTTTTCATAATCTTTCAAAAAGCCTTCCTTGTGTGCAATCACCTTTTCATAGGCTTCATCGCCAAAAACCCGGTACATCAGGAACACATATTCATTGAAATGCTCCGCAAAGCGGGCCAGCAAATGGTCGAGGAACTTGTTCCTGCGCTGCACATCGTTATTGAATTTCCCCGAATCAAGCAGTTCCTGCACAGTCGCTTTCCATTTCTGCTCTTCCGTAAAAAGCTCCTGCCCGTCTTTCAGTCCCTGAACCACATTTGCGAAATAAGTATTTCCGATTGTGGTATCGCCCGAAAACAGGTCCTTTACGTGGGCGAGCTGTGCAAAATAATTGGCCAGTACCTGGTCGAAGAACAGCAGATAAGCCTTCAGCTGTCTGGCTTTTGCCTTGCGCCCGGTGGAAACACTTTCAGGCAACCCGGCCGGGCCAATACCGTAGACCTCCGGAAAATGGTTCTGAATGCTTTGATAGTTGCCGGGATTGCGGAACTTACCCAGGGACACCGGAAGATCCTCCGTTGTTTTAGCAATCATTAACTCATGGTACTGACGACGCAAGTCTTCCAGCTTGTGCTCCGCCTGTTTTCTGAGCAGTTTAACCGGAATCACATCCTTCCAGATATTCAGCACAGAGATGTGGCGACAGAAAACAGGTTTATGTCCAGGTTTCAGGCAGAGGTTCCACGTGTCACCGGAAACCGCCTCCCTGACCTTCCCCATGTCTTTTTCATCGCAATCAGCCAGCCCGAAAGCGATCTCCCTGATTATTCTTACCCCTTTAATGCGTTTAATGATGCGGATAATGTCACTTAAACGTACCTCCTTTCGCAGTTCACTGCCTTCAAGCTCTTCCGTTTTCAAAAATCCTTTTTTCTCAAAAGGATTGGTGCCACTGCGCCAGGGGTATTCATCATCAAATAAAAACACCGGCCCCCGGAAGATCTCATCGGGTTTTTTGCCCGCCTCCAGCATCTCCTGCAAATTATAAAAAGGCACTTCCGGTGAAAGGTATTGTTCAATATGGAATGCGATCTGCGCCCACACCTCTTCGGGATCAGCATAGGGATCGATCTCAATGTCACCGCAAATAACCACCCCCTGTTCAGGCACCTTTTCTACCTTTTCCAGGTCTTCGCAAAGATTGCGGTACCGTTGATATACTTCAATCACCTGTCCTTTAATTTCCTGAATACGTCCGGCTTTCAGCGCTCCCCTTTCAGCTTTTGGCTTGGCCTTTTCGTCGCTTTTGATCAGCACGGATTCATCCAGGTCGAGCAATATCCTGTTTAAACCCCTGAGGGGGTAGTGGTGTGCTTTTTCCGGGTCAACCTGTTCACCTTGCTGTTTATAATGCGATTCTGTGATCCCTTCCTGCTCCAGATCTCTGAATTTTGTTACAACGACATGTTCCGCAGGGATGATCCATGCATTGCGCACCCCTTTGATCCGGATAAACAATTGCCTGTAGTCATTGGCAGTAACCGGACCGGAGGGCAGCGCCCGGATGGCTGTCACAAACTGACGGTGCATATTTGCCATGTTGTCGTCCGGTTCGGCGAGCAGATCCTCCATGGGCCAGGAGGTCCGGTATCCAAGATCCGTAATGGCATAACACAGTGTTTCAAGGATGGTAATACCGGGGTCATGCACATTGTAGTCGGTCCATAATTGATGGGCCAGTTCTTCGATATACTTCAATCCTTCCGACCGCAGAAAAGCATAATCACGGCCATATTCGGCACTGACGGTTTTGGGTATGGTATTGGATTCACTCATGGCAGGTCTTGTCGTTATCGATTAAAGTGATCTGATGGTTGCGGGCTGATACCAGAATGGCCCGCGCGCTGCCGGCAGCAACAGCATTCAGGTCGGTCGTATTGTCCTCATTCCCTTCATAACGATGGTACATCCGCACCTGAGAAATAAAGTCCACATAAGCCAGGTTTTCAATAAACCCGATCAGGACACTTTTGTACATAATGCCCCCGAAACGTATCTCCGAATGCTCTCCGAACGCCCATGGTGAAAGATGTCGTACCAGGTCATCATTGAGCACATTCAGGTAGGCACTGGGGTCATATCCCTCATGGAATTTGACCCTAAAATCTAACATAATGGTTTCATAATCAGGGTTACAGGTATCAACATGCACATGCATTGAATGCAAAGTGCGGACATGTTGTTTGATTTCACTGAGCAGTTGCCGGCCCGCACGTGGTTTCAGCGGGTCAAAGCTGTCCTGGTTGCGAATGTCAGGGATCACGACCAGTGATACATATCCCGGACTGATCTCAAAATACCCGGCCGTGCCGTCTTCCAATATGTTTGATGTATGGTTGAGGCATTTCACCTTGTAAACTGACGAAAATTTTTCCAGCACGATCCGTTCATAATCCCACAAGTTAACCGCCCTGTTCTTATGCCGCAGCCTTTCACTGATCCGGGTATAGAACATCTGATCTTCTTCCTGCGGGGCTCCGCCAAATGATGCATGGGGCTGACTGACGACTTTGACAAGCGCCGGTTTTTCCATGAATTTACCGATGGTTCCCGCCTGCACAGCTTCTTCCGGGTGCAAAAGCTCATTGCCACGATCTGTGAAAACCGCTTCAGCAGCCTGTGCGTAAACGCCTGCCATCTCACATACAGACGAAGGGGTCAGCCCTTCAGGCAACTGTGCCCTGATCCAGTGAAAGCCCTTGTCAAGCAAGGTGTTGCTTGCATTGACCCCGGCCGGAAGCTGGATCTTCACAATACCGGCACGCAGCAAGTTATTCGTACTGTTTTGAATGATAAACTGATCTTGCAGGGGTTGCCATTCGTTGTTCACAAGCGCAAACCATTCAATCTGACGGTTTCCGGTAAAGGTGGGTGCCAGCGGATCTTCACTGCCCTCCACGGCCTGTATCAGCAGACTGACAATATCCGACGGCCGGCCATTTTCCAGCCCGATGTATAACTCTCCTTCACGCGCACAGGCAGGCAAAAGGCGGATACTCCGTTTTGCGCCTCCCTCAATGAAATGCAACTGTTCTTTCAGAAAAACGTGTTGCTCATGCTGACCAAAGGGATGCTCATGAAATAACTGGATGACACGCTCCTTGTAATTTTTAAACTTCTCCTCCGGTGACGTGCCCGAACCAAATTCAAAATGATTGCCGGCCATTGCAGTGTAGCCCACCGATAAAGAGGCTATTTCCGGGGTATAGGGTGCATTGGGAATCTCCGTGTCATCGCCGTTTGTTGCTTTCTCTATCATGGCCAGCGCATAGGACTCCGGGTACTGCGCATGGAGGAAGCTTCTGTCAAGCGTCAGCCGCAGGAAGTTATCTTTAGTGGCGGGCCCGAAACTGCCGGCTTTGAAAACTGGCCTCCTGAACCCGGGATTAAAACCTGCAACATTAAATCCGGCAGAAACAGGCTTAAGGGAAGCGGCCTGGGGGTCTTCCTGCTTCGCAGATGGGCTTCCCAGGTAATTTTTAAGAACGGCCTTATTGATGTCCAACCCTTTTTTGATCAGCAATGGCGAGGCCAGCAGCGGTAAACGAACCAGGGCATCTGATTGATCACGGCCGATCACCAGGTTGCTGATACCTGATGCATCGCTGAAAAGCGGATGCGACGGTGCACTGAGGCCGGCCGGATACCATTGGTTGTGTTTAATATATCTTGCCCTGACGGTGAAATGATCATCTCCGTCAACGGCCGGCACGCCGGTTCCCGTATATGCCGCATAGTGATCTTTCAGGCTTGCAGGTTTGTTTTTCCAGCGGATCTCCAGTTTGATCGCATCCCAGTTTTTCTGGAAAATTTCTGCAGAGCCAATATAAAACCCGGATCCTTTTTCGGGCACTGTCCCAAAAGGATAGAAAGGCTTTGACCCATCCAGCCTGCCCATGTCATTCTCCAGGTTCAGCCCGCGCATGCCGCTCACCTCCACACCCATATTCACCTCCCTGACAACCGCATCTTTCAGTGCCGCATACAGGGCATATCCATGCTCACTGCCTGTGTCGATCAGCATCCTGAGCACAGGCAGATCGGTGTTGAACCGCTCCTGGTGAATTTCCGGATCGTAAGGCACCACTGCATCTGCCGCCGCATCGAGCAGGAGTGTCAGGCTAAGTTTCCGGTGGCCGGCAGCGGGCGTGTTTGTCACTTCAAAGTCTGACGGCTCCATCCACTCTTTTTCACCGCTCAACAAAGGGAGTATGGCGGTTTGTACAGTTTCAATGTCAGGAAAATCAGCCGGAAACGTGTTCTCTGCCAGGGTGATGTCAACAGTGACTTTTCTTTTTCCCTCCTTTAGGAGCAACACATGGGAAGCGAAGGCAAATCCCGGGCTCGCCGAAGGCCACCGCTGATTCCCGAACCCATTCCACTGCGGGTTTTCGTCACCGAATTCCGTACCCATCCCATCAAGGGAGTTGGTCTTTTCGGCGTAACGGATGGTTTTGCCCGCTTCGTGATAAATACTTTTCAGGCTTGCCACTCTTGCCTTTCCCACCACCAATTCTCCGGTGGTGGCATACAGAATGGGTTTCCCGTTTTTGTCTTTGCCGCCTTCCAGGAGCGTCCCCTTTGGCAGGATGTCATGGACGGCGTTTTTTGCCAGTTCAAAGATCAGGTGCGCACGATGGGGCACAGCCGGCTTTTTGCTTAACTGCAACACCTCTTTGTAGTAAAAATCCAGATGCCGCCTGCCAAGCTGGTTCAACTGTTGCTGCGGAAACTTCATTAACTTGAGGAAGCTGAGAAACAGCGCCATGTGTGGCTCATAATTCCCCCGGGGCTGCTCCCCTGAGATCCTTTCCCTTTCGTTTTCGTGCAACCAGCTTTCCCCGTCAACAAGGGCTGCATCTTTCAGGAATTCTTCAATTTCGTTCGCTGATTTGAAAAAGGCCTGCCAGTTGCCCGCGTGGGTTTGGTCGTCGGAGAAATGAAAATACCGGATCTTGCCTGCAAAATCATAGGCGAAATGCATCCAGTCGCGCAGAGAAAACCCATGCACATCCACCGAAGCCGGTTCCAGCGCCTCAATAAAACGCTGATGCTGGCTGGTGCCATCATACTTCAAAGGGTGCTTTGTATTGCAGTTCAGTGCCATTTTTATCGGTTGTCAGGTAAACGAGGCCCGTACATTTTATAAAAGGGATATACATAGTTGAACCGTGAATTGGTTGCCTTCACGGTATAGTCTATCTCGATCAGCAAAACACCTGCATGTTCGCGTGATGTGTCAATTTCGAGACCTTCCAGTCTGATGCGGGGCTCAAAATACAGTATGGCTGTTTTCACAAGATCGCTGAGATAGGTCACCAGGGTGAGGTTCATGGTTTCGAACACCATTTCGTCCAGGTTACAGCCATAGTTTGGTTGCATGAGCCGTTCCCCCAGCCTGGTTGACAAAAGGATGTCCAGGCTGCTCTCAATGTCATCCACACCCTCCAGCATACTTACGCTTTTTGATGCCTTGTCGAAAGCAGGCGGGAAGTCCCACCCGCGCCCCAGGAATGCATACTTTTTAGCCATTTTGCTTTTTTTTTCAATGTGTTACCTATCCGATCAATACGTTCATGCAGCCGGTAATAATGGATCCGCCATGTGCAGTGGGGTCACCCATCCTGGCTGCCGGCATGCCCCCGATCAGCACGGATGCGGATCCTGATATGATCGTGGCAGGCGGCCCGGTACAGCTTGCCATATCCCCCACCCTGGAGGCGGGCATACCGCCAATCAGCACAGTTGGTTCGCCGGGAGGCATTAAAGGACCTCCTGCGTGGGCTGTGCCCGTTACCATCGGGCATACATGCATGTCGTTGATCCTGGCTGCGGGTTGTGCCATATTGTATGTGTTAGTTGATTTGTACCAGTGAGCCTTTGATCACTGCCACCCCGTTTGTGCTCAGTTCGGCTCCGCTTCCCCCTTCAGCCTTTACCGAGAGGTTTGCTTTCAGATCCACATTCATCCCTCCTTCTGCTTCCAGGTTACTGCCGGCCTTAATCACAATGTCGTTTGCGCTCTCAATACGGATCCCTCCGCCATCCATGACGATCCTGTTGCCATGCTGATCTTCCAGGCGTATATGGTCTTTGTCATCATCCACCCTGATTGTTTTTCCTGCCGGACTTTCTATTTCCACATACTTTTTGTCATCATCGAACATCAGTTTCAAACCGCTGCGTGAACGATATCCCTTCTGGTGGTTCTCATCCCTGGCAGGGATCGGAGCCGGATTGGCACTGCTGTGAAGAGTTCCCAGCACAACCGGGTGACGGGGGTCGTCATTGACGAAGCCCGCAATGACCTCATCGCCGATCTCAGGCCTGAATACAAAGCCCCTTTCACCGCCGGCATCAGGTAAGGCAAGTCTGGCCCAGACCCCTTCACTGTCTTCACCCATGATCGGTATATGGATCCTGATTCTTTCCTCCCCGTCGGGGTCATCGCCCAGTTGCATCACCCTGGCGGTATGCAAGCCATGAATGGCTGCCAGCAGACCGGAGGCCGGCTTGCTTTCCACGCGGAATTTTTCAGTGAACCATTCGGGGTCCATCCCGAACTGAATATCCATCTTCCAGTCGCCGGAGAAGATCGAATGTTTCACACCGCTCACGAAAGCTTTACCATTGAAACGGTCTCCCACACCCCGGAGGTCGATCATTTTCCCGGGTTTAACATGGTGCACGCCTTTGCAACTGACACGTCCGCGAACTTTGGCCAATTGTCGTTTTTGCAGCAGTGCCCTGCCCCATGCCTGCAATTCGGCCTGTTCCAGGTTCCCGTCATGCTTTTGCAGAAAATCACCGGCACCAAGGGCATCCGCCAGGTTTTTGGGCGTCAGGTTGCCATTGAGCATGATGTCCGGATCGGCTGCTTCCTCTTTAATCACTGTCTGTTCTGCGGAGCTCCAGGCTTTAGAGATCACTTTGCCCGGTTGCAGCCGGGCATCCATTTCCGCATCCATTTCCAAAATGGTGGAACCGTATGTGAGGGTTAACCCTGCTTCCTGCGCCAGGTCCGGGTCTTTTACACTGAGTTTGCCGTCGTCTGCAATGCACAACTTTCCGACGGCTTCTGCCCGGCTTACCAGAAAATCCCAATCGGTACAATCGTACTGGATCAACTGTTTATGCGTCACCGAACTTGTTTCCAGCTCCGTTTCCAGCCCTTCATACCGGGCCGTAATCGCCGTGAAGACATCACGATCGCTGACCCCGGTAAAATACCTGCTTTTGCGTCCGGCGGTCATCTTCACACTCTGATCGCGACATTCCAGGATCAGCAATGATTTGGCCCCTCCCCTGATTTTGAGATTGTGCGCGATGATGATCCCTTTGAAAACCGGATATACATCGCTCTGGTATCCTGCATGTATTTCAATTTCCCTGCCGGGGATAAACAGCCCCTGGTCGGAGGCCTGAAAGTCTCCACGGGCAGCATCACCGTCGATCAACACCACCCTGGCCTGCGGGATCCGGTTCACTTCCTTGTTTACCACGATGGAATCAACCAGGAAAGTGCGTGCAATATCTGTCCCGTCAATTTTAATCAGAGGGGTCACGACCGTTGCAGGTCTGGAAGTGGGTATGGTTCTGTTACCTGTCATATCATCGGTCTTTTACTGGCGGAAACACAATTTCCTGCCCGGGTTCCAGGTTCCGGAAATCGTTCAATCCATTTGCCCTTGCCACTTCAAGATAGAAGGAGGAATCTCCATAGATCCTGAAGGCCATCATTGGCAGGGTATCTCCATCCTTCACCTCCCGCACATGGGTCAGATCAGGAGAGGTGGCGTCTTCTTCGGCCACCCTTTTTGTATCTTCCACAGCGCCGATGAAGCCGGCCGCGGCAACCGCCCGCAAGGGAAGACCGTCGGGGCCGAACAACTTGTAGGTGATGTCAAGGGTTTCAAGGCAACAATCAAACTTCAGCTTCCCCCAGTAAATGGTTAAAAACCTGGGGCGGTGTTCGTTGCCCTTGTATTCAAATGCCACTTTCCGGAGATGCTCCAACGCCGGTTCAACGCCGTTTGACCTGTCCTCCACCTCATTGATCACCCCTGTGCTGTCAAACAAAAGGTCAAAACTCATTTTCTGCGGTTCAGTGCGGTCATATTTCGGCATCTTACCTGTTGTGCCGGCCGCCTGCTGCTCCGAATATTTGATCTTCGACCTGACCTTATAACTGTCAGGGTTTACCAGCACCTCTATCCGGTCGTCCGCTTCTTTCCGCTCCGCATCGGGGAAAGACATGATGATCATTTTGGATACATTCTTCTGCATCAGCGTTCGTTTTTCATTTTGAGTATTTCCATGACCTGTTCCACACATTCCGCAATGATTTCCTCCTTCAGCGGCTGACCGGATTCATTGGGTGCTGATTCTGCAGATTCTTCCTGCCGGGGCACCACACTCATTTTTATATTCAATTCTCTGATCTCTACGGGCATATCATCTCCGTTTTTTTCACTGTAACGTAAAATAATGGTATTGCAGCTCAAAGCTTTCAATGGCAAGTTCACTCTTTTCGGCATCCAGATCGCTGAGACTCCATTTTTTGGGCCATGCATGCCGGATATTCCATGTCATCAGCGGCTCATGCTCCTCATTGAGCAATGACACAGTCAGATCAACCGGTTTGATGATCAGTGACTGAAAAGCGTCATTGCACCATTTTTTCAGGAGGTCTGAATTGCTTACCAGGCCCCGCTTCAGCACCAGCAACGGAAACTTCGAGCGCACGGGAAGCACGTGTTCATAACGATTTTCTCCCCCTTCTTTCACTGATTCGGTTTCAAGTTCCATAGACAACCCTGATACCGATTGGAAACGGCTGTCCACATCGCTGTCGCCAATCCCGGAAAAAACCACAAGAAAATGAAACCCTGCCGGTGGATAGTATTTTGCCATATCAACCCATCTTTTGAATTTGTATTGCACATCAAACCACGCTCACTGGCACACCGCGATCCGCTAGTCATTCTGAATGACAAGCCCTTCATGGGCCAGTTCAATGTTCTCGACGGCAGCCTCACTGGCATCGCTTTTCAGGTCGGTGGCCTCAACCTTGACCGGCCATGCACTCTTCACCTTCCATACCACCACCGGTTCATGTTCTTCATTCAGCAGGCTGATGGTCAGATCTCTTCGTTCAATGGTGTTGAGCTTCACGGTATTGAGCCAACTGAAGAATTCATTGTCTGACCTGAAAGTGCCCCGCTTCAGGGTAATGTTGCTGTATTTCTGCATACCGGGCATTTTGATCTTGCTGTATTCAGGGCTGCTGCCGTCCCGGTATTCGATCACTTCGTTTTCAATGGTGAGGCCGTTGACTTCAGTAAAGCCAATTCGTGTACCACCCCATTCAACCTGAAAATGAAATTTGGGTAAGGGATAATTTGCCATAATTGTAGGATTTATTTGTGAATGAATGTGTAAACTATTGGTTCACTGTGCAGTTATTGGATGAATCAGGTTTGCATTTTATGGCTGAACCTGAGAATGATGAATTCAGCGGGCCTGACAGCAGCCAGACCGACTTCCACATTCATACGGCCCTCCAGCACATCCTGCCCGGTCATGGTCTCCCCCTCACCCACACGCACAAAAAATGCATCTTCCGGTTTCGCTCCCTGAAGAGCCCCCGAGCGCCACTGAATGGTCAGAAAGTTCTCGGCCATTGCCCGCACTTTCACCCAGGTGCCGGCATCGTTGGCATCAAATGTAAAAGCCTCAACGGCCTTTTTCAGGCGCTGCTCAATCATGATGAAAAACCTTCTGACCGGAATATACTTCCACTCGTTGTCATTCCCTGCCAGCGTCCGGGCTCCCCAGACCAGTGTGCCCTTCCCCGTAAAATTCCGGATGGCATTGATGGATTTTCCCGTGGGATGTATGTTCAGGGTTTCCTGGTCACGGCTGTCAATTTTTACCGCCGGTCCTTTCACCGAAACAAGGCTGACATTGGCCGGAGCCTTCCAGACACCATGGGTATGATCCACCCTGGCATAAATGCCGGCTATCGCCCCCGAAGGGGGAATGGTCTGCATATATGCCGTGACCTTGTCAAAAACCCCCCGAAAAAAAGCATGGGCCGAGAAAAGTGTCTTTTCCGCCTCGCGTTCATAATGCAGGACCGCATCAACCAAGCTTCCGTAAGCTTTCAGGATGTGGTCTGCGCTCTCTTTCAGTGCCTCAATGATCTGCAGGCTGCCCTCAAAACCCGTAGTAAAACTGGTTCCGTCAACAGGAATGTCACCGTATGCAACACCTCCAAACCATTGCTCGTCCACAGATTGATAAATGGCATCCACATCATTGATGTCAGCGACCCTGGAATTGAGGTTGTTTGCAATACTGTCCTCATTTTTCTCAATCCCAACAAGATGGCTGATGGCAGCCGTCAGCTCCTGGTCCGAATGCATGGCACTGATGTCCCGCTTCAGATCAGATCCGGCAGGCGTTTCCCTGTCGGTGGCATCCATTGCTTTGACCATAAAAGCCAGCGCAGCCATGTACCCGGATGTGTTGTTCTTATGAGCAATATTCTCCTGAAGATTGCCCTGATAGCCTGCCATTAAAGTTCTCAGATGACCGGCTCCTTCCT
>SKUN01000108.1 GCA_007129945.1 Bacteroidales bacterium | reverse complement strand
CGGCGGTCTTCAATCACTTTGTACAGGTAGTCCTCAACCTGGCGGTAAGGGTCGCGTCCTTCTTTCATGGGCCTAATGCGGCCAGAGTAAATGTCTGAACTGATTTGCTGGGCGGAGTTTTCTGTCAGCCGGTAATAATGCCAGGAAGGTCTTTCTTCGTCCTGACCAAGATATTCAAAATCCAGGTCAAAATCGTCATAAAACCGGTCGGAGGCAACAGATGAGCGCTCGCGGGGAAAGTTTTCTTCATGCATCTTGAATGCGGTGGTCATGTGTTGCGCTTCACGCACCATGGCCACAGGGATGTCTCCCACAAAAACGACTCCTTCAATCCTTGGGTCAGCAGCGTGTAATCTTATGAGTTCTTCGCGGACATGCATGGGATTCTCCCATTGATCTGACACGATGTAGGTGGAGAGGTTTTCTGTTGACTCCAGCATTTCCCTGTAGGCGTGAACGGCCTCACCTGCCTCTTCATAGGTGTCGTGGTCAATAAAAATAGCAAAGGCTGCCTGGTGGCTTTGGGCGGGTTCAGTTATTTGTGACTGAGCCTGCGTCTGATTTGCTGATATGATAAGGGTAAAAATGCTGAAGAGGAATGCTTTGGTAGAGATTGGCATAATGTCGGGATTGAGATTAAACTATCTGAATGCGTGATGTGACGATAGGGATAAAATATGTAGCGATGAATCATGACATGCCGGTAACAAAAAAGATGCCAGAGTTAGTCCCTGATTGTTCCCGCATCATATTTTCAGCGGAGATACGGGGTCTTTTGTACCTTTGCCGGATTAAATTTTCTGACGGGAAGCGGCATGATACAGGAAGATCATAAACCAAAGGGAATTCACTGGCTGGCACTGGCGTTGCTGGTGCTTGTCTGGGGGAGCTCATTTATCCTGATCAAGCGGGGGCTGGTTGCTTTCAACAGTATGGAGGTAGGGGCCCTGCGGATCGGTATTTCTTTCCTGGTACTTTCCCCCCTGCTGTTCCGTCACCTCGGAAAAGTCCCCCGGAATAAACTGGTGTATTTTATGGCAGCCGGCCTGATCGGAAACGGGCTGCCTCCTTTTTTGTTTGCCAAGGCACAAACGGTGATCGACAGTTATATGGCCGGGGTCCTCAACTCCCTGACGCCGTTGTTTACGCTGCTGATCGGGGTGGCTCTTTTCAGCGTGAAGACCCGCTGGGTCAATGTGGTGGGAGTTGTTGTAGGCCTGGCCGGGGCCATCGGGCTAATGACGGCAGTGAACGGCGGGGAGCTTAACAACATGTGGTACGGGTTGTTTGCGGTGGCTGCGGCTGTATGTTATGCCACCAATATGAACCTGATCAAGCAGTACTTATATGGGTTCAATGCCCTGACCATCACTTCAGTGGCTTTTATGTTTATCGGGGTTCCCTCGCTGATCTGGCTGTTTGCCGGCAGCAGTTTTCTGACTGTACTGGCAGATGATCCGGCAGGGTGGTCAAGCCTGGGCTATATTGCCATTCTGGCCATTGTGGGCACTGCACTGGCCATGATCATTCACAACTGGCTGATCAAACAAACTTCGGCGCTGTTTACTTCTACGGTCACTTACCTGATGCCGGTTGTTTCGATCTTTTGGGGGGTGGCCGACGGAGAAGTTTTCCTCCCCCTTTATATCCTCTGGATTGCCATGATATTGCTGGGTGTGTACCTTGCCAACAGGCGTCAGAGGAAACCCAGGCAGCCAGTGGGCTGAAAGTCACCCGGTGCCCCGGTTGAAAGGGGGTCTGGTCACGTGCTGAATGCGAATCATCATGACCCGGTGAGCGCGGATCAGCACCACTGGCTGAAAGCAAATCAACCCCATGTGCTGTAAGGATTTCTGGCCAGGGAGGCATTGTAATAGCGGGGGTTGCCGGTGACTTCTTCTCCCAGCCAACCGGGCCGTTCAAATTCTTCATGCGGTGATCCCAGTTCTATTTCAGCCACGATCAGCCCCTTGTTGTCTCCAAGGAATTCATCCACCTCGAATGTATGGCGGCCGGCCGGAACACGGTGCCTGATCTTTTCAATCATGCCGGGTTCACAGATCTCCAGTAATTCAAGGGCTTCCTTTTTTGGGATCTCTTTTTCCCATTCGTAGCGGCTGGTGCCTTTTTGCCGGGCTTTCCCCTTGATGGTCAGAAATCCTTTTTCTCCTTCAATCCTGACCCGCACTGCCCGCTCCGGCTCGGAAGACAGGTATGCCTGGGTAATCCGGGTCTGGCTGGTTGTGTGCGGACGGAAGTCTCCGCTTACCAAAAATTTTCTTTCAATTTCCTGTGCCATAAGGGGTGGTTTATGCAAAAAGCCGGGCTGAACTGCATGACTGCCGGCCCGGGGGTTTGTTGCTGACAATTGGTTACTGCCCGCAACCGGGTTGAGTGGTTTACTGATCGGTTTGGCAGAGGTGGTGGATTTATAATCTTCGGTGAAAATATGAAAAAGCCAGGGAGAACAGCAACTATACAAAGGTAAGTAAAAGGTAATCAATATTTCCTGTGCCGGGGGTGCTTGTTGCCGTTATGTAACTGTATCGGGGGTGTATCTGTGCCGGGTCGCCGGGAGGTTACCTGCAGCGGAGGCGACCCTTTGCGTTTCCCCGTCTGCAGGGGATGTGGCCCTGCACCGGTTGTGTACCGCGGATGATTCCGCCCGGGACATCTCATAAAACACAGAAAGAAAAATATTTAACCGGGGCCTTGCACCTTGGTATTTTTTGTTTAACTTTGCACCCCAATATTCGAGTAACTCATTTTTAACCAAGGATAAGAGATGTACGCAATTGTTGAAATAGGCGGCCAGCAATTCAAGATTCAAAAGGACCAGAAACTTTTTGTAAATCTGCTGGATAACGAAGCGGGCAATGACCTGGAGTTTGACCGGGTGTTGTTGCTGGCTGACGGCGAAAATATTCAGGTGGGAACACCCGTTGTGGAAGGCGCAAAGGTAAAGGCCAAAGTGCTGGAGCATGTGAAAGCTGATAAGGTGCTTGTTTTCAAGAAGAAAAGGCGCAAAGGCTATCAGAAAATGAATGGTCATCGCCAGCCGCTGACGCATATCCAGATTGAAGAAATTACCGCATAACAGATTGGCAACCGAAAACTAAGAAACTATGGCACATAAGAAAGGAGTTGGTAGCTCACGTAATGGTCGCGAGTCGCATAGCAAAAGACTCGGTGTTAAAATATTTGGCGGATCTGTGGCCACTGCAGGAAACATTATTGTCAGGCAGCGTGGTACAAAGCACAACCCGGGCCGCAATGTAGGCATGGGCAAGGATCATACCCTGTACGCCCTGATTGACGGCAAGGTGGTTTTCAAAAAGTCATACGGTAACAAATCTTATGTTTCTGTTGAACCTGTGGCAGAGGCACCGGTTGCGGAAACAACCGATAGCAAGCCTGTGGCTGAAGCCAGTGTGGAGAAAACTCCGGAAGAGCCAGTTGCAGAGGCTTCCGGCGAGGGTGAAACCCCTGCTGAAACCCAGGCATAAGGTGCTTCAGATTTCCGGATTACCGGAGACCATCGCAACATATAATCCTGCCACGGCAGGATTTTTTTTTGCCGTGGTTTTCGTAATTTTGACTCTTTAGCAACAACTGAGTAATAACAGTCCAAATAAAGACCATGATTGATATTCAACTTATCAGGGAGAACAGCCGTGAGGTGATCGAGCGGCTTAAGGTGAGAAATATGGATGCTGCCGGCCTGGTTGAGCGCGTCGCGGAGGCTGACAGCGAACGCCGGCAAATGCAGAAACAGCTGGATGATACACTGGCAGAAAGCAAGGTGCTGGCACGGCGTATCGGTGAATTGTTCAAATCCGGGAAAGGGCAGGAGGCAGAAGGCTTAAAACAGGAATCAGGCCGTTTGAAACAACAGGCCAAAGTACTCCAGGAAAGACTTGATGTGGTTGCCGGTGAACTCAATGAGCTCATGACCCGTTTACCCAACATTCCCCATCCTTCGGTGCCTGCCGGCAATACCGAGGCTGATAATGAGATTGTCAGGGAAGAGGGAAAGGCTGAGGCTGCCCCCCCTGAAGCGTTGCCGCACTGGGAGTTGTGCAAAAAACTTGACATCATTGATTTTGAAGCGGGAACCAAAATCACCGGTGCGGGTTTTCCTGTGTATAAAGGGAAAGGAGCCAGGCTTCAGCGTGCGCTGATCGCTTTTTTTCTGGATGAGGCCGATAAGGCAGGATACACAGAAATCCAGCCACCGCTCATGGTCAATGCGGATTCTGCCTACGGTACCGGGCAGCTTCCCGACAAGGACGGACAGATGTACCATGTGCAGTCCGACGACCTTTACCTGATCCCCACTTCCGAGGTTCCGGTGACCAATTTGTTCCGCGATACAATCCTGAAAGAGGATGAGTTGCCGGTGAAGTATACTGCGTATTCTGTTTGCTTCCGCCGGGAAGCGGGATCATATGGAAAGGACGTACGCGGGCTGAACCGTTTGCACCAGTTCGACAAAGTAGAGATTGTGCAGGTGACCCATCCGGAGAAAAGCTACCAGGCGCTGAAGGAAATGGTTGACCATGTGGCTGTTTTGCTGAAAAAACTTGAGCTTCCCTTCCGGGTTGCCCGGTTATGCGGCGGTGACCTGGGGTTTGCAGCTGCGCTGACATTTGACCTGGAAGTTTGGTCCGGAGCCCAGGGGCGCTGGCTGGAAGTGAGTTCGGTATCGAATTTTGAGACCTATCAGTCGCACCGGCTAAAGCTTCGTTACCGTTCATCTGAAGGCAGGAACCTTCATGCGCACACCCTTAATGGCAGTGCGCTGGCCCTGCCGCGTATTTTGGCCGCCCTGTTGGAGAATAACCAGGACAAGGGTGGCGTTATCATACCGGAGGTCTTGCGACCTTATACAGGTTTTGACAGAATTTAGGAATTAAAAGTGTTTCTGATGCGAAGGATGGTTGCCATATTTTTGTTGTGTTGCGGCTTCCTGCTGATGATGCCCGCCGGTATTGTTGCTTCTGCCACCGGTATTGTTGCTTCTGATACGACAGATGAGCGGCTGGCGGCTCAATATTTCAGGGAGGGCGACTATGAGCGTGCTGTGGCAATCTATGCGCAGTTGTACGAAGAAAACCAATCCCCTCTTATTTATAATAATTATTTAATCAGCCTGTTGGAGGTCGAAGAATTCAGAAGTGCCCGGCGACTAACTGAGGCTCAGCAGGACGCCAATCCCGGTGATATCCGGTATGCTGTCGACCAGGGGTGGGTGGAGCAGCGTGCAGGGAATGACAGGCGGGCCCGTCGTCATTTTGATGGTCTCATTGGTGACTTGCAGGCGCGTTATCCTGATGTGGTTGACCTGGCCACTGCGTTTGAGGCGCGGGGGTATGCCGACAGGGCACTGGAAACCCTCAAACGAGGAAGAGAGTTGTTGGGCGGGGAATATCCGCTGCATTTGCACCTGGCTGAGCTCCATGAAAAAAGGGGAGATTACCAGTCGATGATGGAGGAGTACCTGGATTACCTGAACGAATACAGGGAAGATATGGACAGGGTCAGGGGAATGATACAGGATGCCATTGCCGGTGATCCGGATTTTTCGCGCAATGAGGCTTTGCGAAGGGTATTGCTGACCCGTACCCAGCGTCATCCTGACAATATATTATATGCGGAGATGCTGCTGTGGTTGTCGATGCAGCAACAGGACTTCCGGATGGCTTTCCGTCAGGCCAGGGCCCTGGACCGCCGCCTGGGCCGGGAAGGGGAATTGGTGCTGGAAGTGGCTGAGCTCAGTGCCCGTAACGAGTATTATGAGGTGGCCGCTGAAGCCTATCAATACCTGCTTGACCAGGGCGAGGAGGCCCCTTTTTACCTGGAATCCCTGGTGGGGTTCCTGAATGTGAGATTTCTGGCTGTTACCAGCGGCTATGAATATGAGCGGGAGATATTGGAGGAGGTGGAGCAGGAATATATGGAAACCATTGACCGGATGGGAATACATGGGGCCACCGTTCAGCTGGTAAGGAACCTGGCCAGACTTCAGGCTTTTTACCTGGACCGGACCGGCGAGGCCATCGGACTCCTGGAGCAAATTCTGGATCTTTCAGGTGTTTCCGGCAGGGTGAAAGGGGAGTGCCGGGTAGAGCTGGCTGACATTCTGCTCCTGACGGGTGAGGTTTGGGATGCCACATTGCTTTACTCCCAGGTAGACCGGATGTTCCGGGATGACCCCCTGGCTCATGAGGCCAAATATAAAAATGCCCGGCTTTCTTATTTTATCGGAGAGTTCGACTGGGCCAAGGCACAGCTCGATGTGCTGAAAGCCGGAACGTCCAGGCTGATCGCTAATGATGCCATCAGGCTTTCCCTCCGGATACAGGACAATGTAGGCGGAGACGGAAACACCGAACCACTGGAAATGTTTGCCAGGGCCGAGCAGCATATTTTTATGCACCGTTATGGACAGGCTGAGCAGGTACTGGATTCCATCAGGGATCGTTTTCCCGCCCACCAGATCAATGACGATGTGTTGTTTGCCCGGTCGGAGATCATGGAAAGCAGGGGAGAATATGCAGCGGTTGACAGTTTGCTGGCCGTGATCGCAGATGATTACCCTGACGGTCTGCTGGCGGATGAAGCTTTATTCAGAAGGGCGGAATTGCAACATCATTATTTTGAGAACCATGACAAAGCCATGGAGTTGTACCAGCGGGTTATGGTCGATTATCCCGGGAGTATATATACCCTGACGGCCAGAAACCGCTTCCGTGCGCTTCGTGGTGATATGGTAAACTAATCATACAACTGTGACACATCATGTTAGCCCCAAAAAGTCGCTGGGTCAGCATTTCCTGGCCGATGCCCATATAGCACGGCAAATTGCCGGCAGCCTGACAGGTCACGGTAACTATACAACCGTTCTGGAGGTGGGCCCCGGCACCGGAATGCTCTCGCGCCACCTGATAAACCGGAAAGATATCCGTTGGTACGGACTGGAAGTGGATGGTGAATCTGTGCTATACCTGCATGGCAGGTACCCTGAAATGAAGGACCACATCATTAAGGGAGACTTCCTGAGCTGGGATATCTCAGCCATTTCAGGAAATGAGCCTGTAGCTGTTATCGGCAATTTTCCTTATAATATTTCCTCTCAGATACTGTTTCGTGTGTTGTATAACAGGAGCCAGATTCCTGAAGTTGTTGGGATGTTCCAGAAGGAGGTGGCCAGGCGGATTGCGGCACCACCGGGAAGCAAAACCTATGGCATTCTCAGTGTGCTGATGCAGGCGTTCTATGAGGTGGAGCTCTTGTTCGACGTTCCGCCTCATGTGTTTGTGCCCCCGCCCAAGGTAGATTCCACCGTGCTGCGTTTCACTTCCAGGCCGGATATGTCGCTTGATTGTGATGAGGCGCTGTTTTTTGCCGTGGTGAAAACGGCTTTCAACCAAAGAAGGAAGACGCTCAGAAACTCCCTGAAGGGGATGCATATTGACTGGGAGGAACTCGACTCCCGGATGCAGGGAGAACGCCCGGAGCAACTCACGGTGCAGGAATTTGTGGAGATTGCCCGGCAGGTTGGTTAAGGTCTGCTTTTATTTCCGCTTAAAAGATGTATTTTTGTTTAACAAGGGAAGTTGCTGCTTATGACAACCAGGAAGTTTAATTCGTTTGAATACATTGGCCGGGCAACCGGTCCGGATCCCGGTGGCCTGCACCGGGAAGACATGTTTGAAACGCCTCATGGATTTGCTTTTGTGATTGCTGCCAGCCAGGGAGAAGGTGAGCAGGAAGCCGGCCGGACGGCCACTGCGCTGGAGCGGATCAGGTACTACCTGGAAAATGAGACGGATGATAAGGTGGAAGAAGTATCCCGGAATGCCCTGATGTACACAAGCGGCTATCTGTATCAGACGTATCAGAAAGAAGCGGAAGGCGATCTGCCCCCACTAAGTTGCTTGTGTGTCATTGTCAGTGATGGGAAAGTGCATTATGCCTGGGTCGGCAATATCTGCCTGTATGTTTTTACAGGCAAAAGGATGATTCCTCTGTCGTGGACAGTGGCTGAATCGCAAGGCCCTGATGCTTCCGTGGCTTTTATGGGTGAACAGCCTGTGGTTGCCCCGCAGTTTCCCACAGACCCGCTGATTCCAGTAAATGAAGACCTGTTGCTTGCAGGGTCAGGAAGAAGTTGTGAGTTGTTTTGCCTGAAGCAGACAAAGAAAATCCTTCAGGATTCCATGCCATCCCAGACAAAAGTGGCACGGATGACACGCCTGTTTGACGGAGAAGAAAGCGAAAAGCAGGCCCTGGCCTTGCAAATGCTGCGTTTTTACAACCTTGAGAACCGGCAACGGAGTTTTGTTACAGGTCAGGAGCAAGCAGCTCCCCGGCCGAAATCATCAGCTATAAAAGAAGATATGCCCGGGAAGAAATCCAAAAAGCAGCTACCTGATATGGATATGCTGCAAAAAATCAAATACATTGCCTACCTGGTAGGGATACTGTTGGTGGGGTATATGGTGTATGACCTGTTTCTATATGATCCGAAGCCGGCGGTGAATATTCCCCTTGTCATTGAAACAGAGCAGGTGGGGGTTGAATCGCCAGATGATACCCTCTCGCTGGCCATGGATGAGCCCCGCGCCTTACCTGAGGATATTCCTTACACCGTGCGTGGGGGAGATACCTGGGGGAGGATTTATACCCAGTTTGGCGTATGTTCATGGTTCATCATTAACCACCCTCCGAATACCGGGCGATTTGGCCGTGATGGTGCCCTGATCGCCGATGCCCGTTTGCAGATTCCGGTAAGGTATTCCAGTGACCCTGAACTGAACCCGCACTATTATACAGAGTTTACCACCGAGGTGGTCGGTGCTTCCTGTGAAAATGCCGGTCAGGAATTGCTGGACAATTTCCGGGAAATGGTGCAAACCCAATAACGACAATTATGCCAGCATCCGGAGATGTGTTGTTTTTGGACAGTGCCCACCCCCTGCTTTCTTCTGATCTGGAAGGGCTTGGATACAATTGTATTCATGATCCGGAAATTACTCATGAAAAATTACTTGACCTGATGCCCGGGCTGACCGGTATTATTGTCAGGAGCAAATTCTTTTTGGGCGAAAATGAACTTCAGCGAGCCGAAAAACTGCGTTTTATTGGCCGGGTCGGAAGTGGTCTTGAAAATATTGATGTGGCATATGCCGGCCGCAGGGGTATCGCCTGCCTGAATTCACCGGAAGGGAACTGTGATGCCGTAGGTGAACACGCCACCGGCTTGCTCTTGTCGCTTGTTAATCACATCTGCAAGGCGCATCATGAGGTTTGCAGCGCTTCCTGGAAACGTGAAGAAAACAGGGGAACAGAACTCAGTGGCAAGACCATGGCCATTATCGGATATGGTCATACGGGAAGTGCTTTTGCCCGTTGCCTTGGCGGATTCGGAATGGATATCCTGGCTTACGACAAATACAAAACAGGCTATGGTTCTGAATGGGTGGAGGAAAGCAATATGGAAGAGATTTATCGCCGGGCCGATTTTTTGAGCCTGCATGTGCCGCTGACCGCTGAAACCCGTTACCTTGCAGATTTTGATTACCTGAACAGCTTTCGGAAAAATATCTTCCTGATCAATACCTCACGTGGCCCGGTGGTGAATACGGCGGATCTCTGCCGCGCTCTGCGTTCTGGCAAGGTGCGGGGTGCCGCGCTGGATGTCCTTGAATACGAACATCTCTCTTTTGAAGACCTGGACTTGTGGGATCTTCCTGAACCTTTCCGTTTCCTGGCCGGCCATCCCCGCGTGGTGCTTACTCCTCACGTTGCCGGATGGACCCATGAATCCCATCTGAAACTTTCCAGGGTCCTGGTGGATAAGATAAAAAATCTGGATGAATAGGGCTCAGTCCCGGGTTTTGACAAGCAATTGCAGGGTGGTCCGGCTTCTTTGCTCCATCATAACCTCCCCGTCTTTCACCAGATCCTCCAGCTGTGCATTCTCATAGTGCCTGACGGTGATCAGCCGGAGTCCTTCGTTGTAACGAATGGTAAAATTCTGTTCCAGGTCTTTAAGCAACGCAGGTGTTTTTGTTTTGTCAAAATCAAAACACACGGAGAAGCTGATGGCAGAATTCTGCATCAGGTTGATCTTCACACCGTTTTGTGCAAAATCGGCGAAGATCCGTGAGAGGTTATCCTCGGCAATAAAACTGAAGTCTTTCGGGAAAATGGATGCCAGCACCTGATTGAACTTGACAATATAGGAAGGACATGCCCCATCATCGGAGGAGTTGTCATCGATGACCGATCCGCTCAATTCAGGGTTTTCAAAGGATCTTACCTTCAGCGGGATGTTTTTGCTCAGCAGTGGTTTGATTGTTTTGGGATGGATTACCGTAGCCCCGTAATAGGATAACTCAAGAGCTTCCTGATAACTGATGTTTTCGAGCAATACAGAATTCTTCAGTAATTTCGGGTCCGCATTCAGCAATCCCGGCACATCCTTCCAGATAACTACCTCCCTGGCCTGCAGTGCGTAGGCAATAATGGCGGCGGTATAATCGGAGCCTTCTCTTCCGAGTGTGGTGGTAAATCCCCGGGGGGTTCCCCCGAGAAATCCCTGGGTAATGACCAGTGATGGGGTGTTCTTGCCCGTTCCCGGTTTGAGGAATGGAGCGAGTTGCTCCTGTATGGTCTGTACACTCATGATCCAGTCAACTCGTGCATCCCTGAAACTGGCATCCGTGATGATCAGTTTCTGAGCCGGGAATAAACGGTTCGACAACCCGGTTTCAGTCAAATAAGCGCTGAGGATCTGGGTGGAGACCATCTCGCCGGTCGATACAATGCGGTCGTACTCGTAGTTGTAATTGCTTCCCGCTTCTTCGCTGATGTAATAATAGAGGTGGTAAAACAATTGCTCCAGGGTGTTGAAAACCGGGTGATTGCGATCGGGAAAGAGTCCTTCAGCGATCTTAATGTGCCGGGTTTTGATCTGCGTGAAATCCTCCATCATGGCTTCCCGGTTGCCTTCCATGAAATGTGCGCACAGACGCTCCAGGGCATTGGTGGTTTTGCCCATGGCTGAAAGCACAACCACCAGGGGCCCGGTGCCGTGATGGTCTCTGATGATCCTTGCCACATTTTTTACAGAATCGGGATCTTTTACTGAGGCCCCGCCAAACTTGAATACACGCATTTGTTGTCCTGGTTCTGATCGGCAATTAACTGTCATCCCGCCGCACTAAATGCAAAGTTAGAAAAAATTGCGTCAGCCTTATTGAAGAATCCCCGGCCTGAAAACCAGGACCGGGGATCGATGCATGAAAGGAAAATATAGTGATTGATAATGGCTCCGGGTTATTCCTCTTTAAGTGCTTCCATCAGTTTCTTGCGCGTAAAGAAGATGCGGCTTTTGACGGTACCGATAGACAGGCCCAGTTCGTCAGCGATCTCTTTGTATTTATAACCCTGATTGTACATCTCAAACGGGGTCCGCTGTTCGGGGCTGATCTTTTTGATCGTGTTGTTGATCTCTTTAGTGGTATAGTCCGAGTCCGGCAGCCCGATGCTGCTTTCTTTTGACAGATTCAGGTAATAGAGGTCATCTGTTTTATCCAGGATGGTGTTTTTCCGCACACTCTGACGATAGTTGTTGATAAATGTGTTTTTCATGATGGTGAAGGTCCAGGCTTTCAGGTTGGTGTTGGCCGCAAACTTCTCCCGGTTGGTCAATGCCTTCAGATAAGTCTCCTGCACAAGATCCTGCGCGTCTTCGTAATTGGAGGTCAGTGTATAGGCAAAATATTTCAGGTTGTTCTGCAATCCCATCAGCTTATAATTGAATTCGAGTGTTGTCATGGCGATAGAGTTTTAGTTTGTTCAATTAATATATACCAAAGTTAAACAAAAAAAATTGAACCGCAAGCGATTTTTGATTTTTTAACAAAATTCATAGGGCAAAAAGGCTTGCTTGGTTGCCTAAAAGGCTGTTTAGCAAAGTAAAAATAGGCAATAAAATGCCTGAATGAAACTTTTTGGATTTAAAAATTGTTAAAACTTTATCTGTTTTTATATGCGACATTGCTCCATGGGATGGTTTCCCCGCTGGCAGGCTTTTAGTGGGGGAACGGGTTGGCCGGAATGATCGGGGAGCGCATTGCAGGAATACCGGGCCGGGAGGGGTTACCCGATTTGCATGATTTCCTTGAAATGCTTTACATCCCGGACAAGTATCACATTGGCGGGTAGTGAGGATTTGTATTTGTGGGCCTGGATCCCTGTAATATAAATTATTTTACCGGGGAAAGCTGCCGACAGCCTGTCAAGGTAAACAGGAATTTCCTGTGTTGAAAGGGCGGCCACAAAATAGGTAAACAGGAAGTCTATTTGTTTGATATTTGCTACTTCCTTCAGGTCATTGAAGGGTACAGATTGTCCGAGGTAGATTACTTCATAGCCGCCTTTTCTGAGGAGATAGTTGTAGAAAAGCAGGCCCAGTTCGTGGAGCTCTTGTTCGGGCAAATACAACAAAAAGGTTTTTGATTGGTCATCACTGGTGCGTATCTGGCTATCGATGGCAATAATCAGTTTTTGCCGGATCAGGTTGGTGACATAGTGTTCCTGAGCAGGATGGATCGTGCCGGCCAGCCAAAGTACGCCTACTTTCTCGAGAAAAGGGTAAAGAATTTCTGTAACGGTTTTCTCAAACCCCAGCCGCAGGATGGCATTGTTCAATATCTGCTCGAAAGTGGTCTCGTTCATATCGATCATTGAGACCGTCAGGTTGTTGATGTGGTCTTCCTGGCTGCCTCCATCCTGTGTCATTTCCGCGACTTTCTCGTTGATCTCCCGGCTGTCCATCGCGGCTATTTTGGATATCCTGAACCCGTGACTGTAAAGCGTGCTGATATTCAGCAATTTTTTCAGATCAGCGTCATTGTAACACCGTATATTGGTTTTTGTCCGTTCGGGGGTGATGATGTCAAAGCGCTTCTCCCACATCCTGATGGTATGGGCTTTTATGCCGGATAATTTTTCCAGGTCTTTGATGGAGTAGCAACTCATGGGTTAAGAATAATTAAGAAATAGTTCTTCCGCTTGTTAAGCCTCTGATAGCGGAGTAGTTTTGTTTAACCACAACGATTTAACGGGAATTATTGCAAAAAGTTCAATAGGAAATCCGAAAAAAAATACTTATATTGGCCTTCTGGAATATCCCTTTTAAAACAATAATATATATGGAAACAAACACGCTAGAAATCACAGAGCAGCCAGAGGGTTTGGGGTTTACCAGTATCAGAGAACTGGTAAACCAGACCCTGAAAAAAAACTTTGGCAACAAGCTTACTCCTGATGGAGTATCCACCGGTTTTTCAGCACTTGATCAAGCCACAGGTGGTCTACAAAAAGGACAATTGTACACGATTGCGGTCCGCCCTGGAATGGGGAAGACCGCATTTTTATTGTCCCTTACCAACAATATGGCCGTCAAGGATGATTATTCCGTGGCCATCTTCTCTTCCGAACGCTCCAACATCAAAATGACCAACCGTTTGATTGAGAGCGAAACGGGTATGTCTCTGGATAAATTGCAGTCCGGTACTTTTAAGGACAGCGAAAGGGATCACATGTTGTCTCTGCTGAGCAACATTGCCAAGGCAAAGATCTACCTGGACGATACCCCGGCATTATCCATAGACCTGCTTGCCAAAAAGGCAAAACACCTGAAGGAGCAGCACCAGCTTGATCTGATCATTGTGGATTACCTGGAGTTGCTGACAACGGGAGATGTTAACGGTGATGATCAGTTGACGCAATTTGCCGCCATGGTTCAATCCATCAAGTCGCTTGCCAGCGAGCTGGGCCTGCCGGTATTGTTATTCTCCCAGGCTTCGGTACCGGTGAACGGCAAAACCCCGCGACCGGCAATTTCAGACCTTCCGGATTATATTCAAAAGGATTCAGATGTGCTTATGATGCTTCACAGGAATGATGCTTTTCCTTTCCCGGGAAACAGTGAGGGGAAAAATGCTGTTGAGCTGGTGGTAAAAATCAATCAATCGGGAGGAGCGCAGGAAGAGATGGTATTGCCGATGACATTTATTGAAAGTATTGCTAAATTCGCAGATTTTTCTTAGTGTATGGCCATTATTAATGAGAATGAACTGGGGCATGATGCACTGGTGAATGCCGCCAAAAGAATGATCGTAGCTGCCCGGACAGCTCCCAAAGCAAGGGGGGTCGACAACATAGGGATGTCTATTGTTACAGGCAGTGATGTGCATGCACTGGCAAAGACCATGGAAAAGATCGGGAAAGATGAAGACAACCCTATTTTTACCCGTGATGCCGGAAATGTGCAAAATGATACGGCAGTGGTTTTGCTGATCGGGACAAAAATCCGGTCACTTGGGTTAAAAACCTGCGGATTGTGTGGGTTTTCAGACTGCAGTGCCAAGGATGAACACCCGGAAGTACCCTGTGTCTTTAATACGGGAGACCTGGGTATTGCGGTAGGGTCTGCCGTCAGTACAGCCATGGATGCAAGGATCGACAACCGTATTATGTACACCATCGGGGTGGCTGCCAGGGAAATGGGCCTTTTGGGGAAAGATTACAAAGTGATATACGGGATCCCCATGAGTGCCACTTCGAAGAACCCGTTTTTCGATCGGAAAAAAAAGAAGTAACAAAAAAAAAGGGCGGATCACCAGGATCCGCCCTTTTTTTTGTTACAGAAAGTATGAATTACTTCACTTCCTCAAAATCTACATCCTGTACATCATCGTCGTCATCTTTCTTTCCGCTTTCCTGCTTTTGTTGTGACTGCTGATCTTCTCCCTGTCCGGCCTGCTGCCCCTGCTCCTGGGTGTTTTGATACATCTCGGAGCTGGCGGCCTGCCAGGCATTGTTCAGGGTCTCCATGGATGAATCAATGGCCGCTATATCTTTGTTCTTATGGGCTTCCTTAAGCTCTTCCAGGGATTTCTCTATCGGCTCTTTTTTGTCAGCCGGCAGTTTTTCGCCGAATTCCTTGAGTTGTTTTTCCGTCTGGAAGATCAAGCTATCGGCCTGATTCAGCTTGTCGATCTCTTCTTTTTGCTTTTTGTCACTTTCAGCATGTGCTTCCGCTTCGGCCTTCATTTTTTTGATCTCTTCCTCACTCAATCCGGAGGAGGCTTCGATGCGGATATTCTGTGATTTACCTGACGCTTTGTCCTTGGCAGACACATTCAGGATTCCGTTTGCATCGATGTCGAATGTGACTTCGATCTGCGGAACACCTCTTGGTGATGGCGGAATGCCGTCGAGATGGAAACGTCCGATGGTTCGGTTATCTTTGGCCATGGGTCGTTCACCCTGTAATATATGGATCTCCACAGATGTCTGGTTGTCAGCTGCGGTGGAGAATGTCTCCATTTTTTTGGTGGGAATGGTGGTGTTGGCTTCGATCAGTTTGGTCATCACACCGCCCAGGGTTTCAATACCCAATGAGAGGGGAGTTACATCAAGCAACAGCACATCCTTGATCTCTCCGGTAAGCACACCACCCTGAATGGCAGCACCAATGGCAACCACCTCATCGGGATTGACCCCTTTGGAGGGCTTCCTGCCGAAGAATTTTTCCACCACCTGCTGAATAGCCGGTATACGGGTGGAACCGCCCACCAGGATCACTTCATCAATATCTGAGGCCTGTACGCCTGCTTCCTTCAAAGCGATCTTACACGGTTCCAGGGTGGCCTGGATCAGTTTGTCGCTCAGTTTCTCAAAGTGGCTGCGTGTCAGTGTGCGAACCAGGTGTTTCGGGATTCCGTCAACCGGCATGATGTAAGGAAGGTTGATCTCTGTGGAGGTAGCACTGGAAAGCTCTACCTTGGCTTTTTCTGCAGCTTCTTTAAGCCTTTGCAGTGCCATGGAGTCTTTTCTCAGGTCAATGCCTTCATCTTTCTTAAACTCATCGGCGAGCCAGTTGATGACCACGTCGTCAAAGTCGTCACCACCCAGGTGCGTGTCACCGTTGGTGGATTTTACCTCGAATACGCCGTCACCCAGTTCCAGAATGGAGATATCAAATGTACCACCACCGAGGTCAAATACCGCCACACGGATATCCTTGTCTTTTTTGTCGAGTCCGTAGGCGAGAGAAGCCGCTGTGGGCTCATTGATAATACGACGCACCTTCAGCCCGGAGATCTCTCCGGCCTCTTTGGTGGCCTGACGCTGCTGGTCATTAAAATAGGCCGGTACCGTAATCACTGCCTCGGATACTTCCTGCCCCAGGTAATCCTCTGCTGTTTTCTTCATCTTCTGAAGAACCATGGCAGAAATTTCCTGCGGGGTATAATTCCGGTCGTCGATCTTGACGCGGGGGGTGTTGTTGTCCCCTTTTTCGACCTTATAGGTCACGCGTTCCCTCTCCTTCACAGAGGTGTCATACGTTTCCCCCATGAAGCGCTTGATCGAGTAAATCGTTTTTTCAGGGTTTATGATGGCCTGCCGCTTGGCAGGATCACCTACTTTTCTTTCACCGTTTTCCGTAAATGCAACAATCGAAGGGGTTGTGCGGCGCCCTTCACTGTTCGGGATCACTACCGGTTCGTTGCCTTCCATAACAGAAACGCAAGAGTTGGTTGTTCCCAGGTCAATACCAATAATTTTGCTCATTGTTTATTCCTTTTTTATGTTTGTTTAGTCAATTTGATTCCAACTCTGTCTTTTCAATGATTGTGCCATTCAGACCAAAAGCCCTTATTTTGAAAATATGACACCTCCCTGTGCGTTTATTGCCGGGAATGTGGCAGAAAAATGACAAAAAGGCAGGTTTCAGAAGCGGGCAATGAGCTTCAGGTTGATCAGCCTGGAGGTAAGGTAATTCGGAATGGCAAATTGTTGGTTCTGTACATCCCTGATCCATGTATAAGAAATGGTGTTGTTGATTTCCAGCAGGTTAAAAACCTCTGCAGTGAGCCACACCGATTCCAGGTGGCCCCATGGGCCCGATTGCCGGTTGGCGTTGCTGCCGATCAGCTCTTTGGAAAACCCGATGTCGACCCGCTGATAGGAAGGCATCCGGCCGATGTTCCGTTGTCTGTCGCGCTGCGGTGCCCAGAATGGCAGGCCTGTTCCGTAGAAAAACCCCAATTGAACCTGGTAACTGGGGTTGCGTGGCAGGAAATCCTGGAAAAATAAACTGAAGCTGAATCGCTGATCTGTTGGCCGGGGCAGATAACCGGCCGGTTGTTTTTCACCTTCTTCATTGGTTACATAGGCTCCCTCAATTATTTCCCTGGTTTGCATCAGCGACATACTTGCCCAGGATTCAATTCCCGGTACAAACTCTCCGTTGATATGCATATCCAGGCCAGTGGCATACCCCCGGGAACTGTTGTCGGCGTAATAACGTATCCTGACATTGTCAACCTCATAAGGGATCAGCTGGTTCATCAGCTTGTAATAAGCTTCGGTGGTGTACCTGAAGGGTCTGCCCCAGGCGGTGAAGTGATAGGTGGATCCAAGTACGAAATGGATGGATTCCTGGGCCCGTATATCTTCATTGAGCTGCCCCTCCATGTTTCTGAGTTCACGGTAGAACGGTGGCTGGTGGTAGTAACCGGCAGATCCCCTGAACGACCACTGAGGTGCCCAGACCGGTTTATACAGCAGGGTGGACCTCGGGCTCACCACCCATTGCCTGTTCAGATCCCAGTAATGCGTTCTGACCCCGGCAGTCCATTCAAAACGTCCATGAGGCCTTAAAATTTCCGTGGTGTTCTGTAAATAGGCCGTTAACCTGTTTGACCGGGTATGGATGTGCGTATTGAGGGTGTCCTGCAGCCATATTTCGTTTGGCGGGTGCTGTGGCAGTGAGTAGCCGGCTGAGTCCACAAGACTCCATTCATTCAGCCTGTCGTATATGTCTTCGTGACGGAGGCTCATGCCCCAGCGCAAATCGGTTTCTTCGGGATTCCAACGGCCTTTGATCTCTGTGGTCCAGACAATGGCATTGAGGTAATTCCGGGCATGATCCAGGAACGTTCCTACGCCGAGCGGATCACCCACCGGCTGTCCGAAATTGTCCCTGCCCATATCTGTTTCCACGCGATGCAGCCAGTATTGTCCCATCACATCGAAATGTTCATGTTCGTCGGACTGAAAAACGCTGGTGATGAGCTGCATTTCGGTGTTTTCGCGGGGGGTATATTCAAGTGAAAGAGCACCGGTAGTGGTATTGAACAGGTTAACCTCCCGGCCGTCGAAATAAACGGTGAATTCACGTACCTCTGAAACGGTACCAAACCGTGTACGCCTGACCTCGGGTTCGAAACGAAAACGGTTGTTGTTGTAATTTCCCAGCAGGCTGAGCGACCACTGATCGGATATCCGGTACCGGAGAAGACCCTGTATGTCTGAAAATGAAGGCTGGTAATCACCCTGGGCATCCAGGGTTCCGAGGAGGTACTGGTTGGATTTATACCTTACGCCGAGCAGGTAGGAAAAGGACTGGTTACCTGATGCTCCTTCCAGGTGCAGTGACCCTTCCAGCAGGCTCAGCGAAAAGGACCCTCCGAATTCATCCGGTGTCCGGTAGGTAATGTCCAGTACTGATGCCATTTTGTCGCCGTATTCAGCATTAAAGCCTCCGGCGGAAAATTCGATGGAGGAAACCAGGTCGGGATTCAGGAAACTCAGCCCTTCATGCTGTCCGGATCTTACAAGGAACGGCCGGTATATTTCGATGCCGTTCACGTATACCAGGTTTTCATCATAGTTGCCTCCCCTTACCGAATACTGTGACGAGAGTTCTGTGGTGGTTGACACCCCGGGCAGTGTCTGGATAAGGGACTCCACGCCCGCACCCGGCCCGGGCAGTATGCTGGCCAGCCTGGGGTTCAGCCGGGTGATGTCTCCTGAAAGTATCTGCCTGTCAATGATTTCAATATCGGGAAGGTCGGTCATTAAAGACTCCAGCACGATGTCAAGCTGACGGGTTTCGTCGGGGCTGAGTAACAAGGGAACCGATTTTGCCCGATAACCAATATAGGATATATTCAGAACGATGGAATCATTGGCGGGCACCCTCAGGGAGAAAAAACCGCCTTCGCCGGTGCTTGTACCGGTTGGCTTTCCCCGAAGTGACAGGTTGACATAGCTCAACGCTTCACCGTCAGTGGTTCTGACATGTCCTTCAATGGTTGCTTGCTGGCCAATGGATGCCGCGGAGAAGGTTAAAAGAAGAGTAAGCCCGAAAAAAAATCGCAACAAACGCATGGAATCAACACATTGTCCTCAGCCATCGTTTCCCGGGAATCCCGTTTGTGTGGCTGGCTGTACCATTATATAACCTGCGGGAGTTTAAATTATTGTCTGAATCATCAATTAATCGCTGCGCCGGAACCTCCCTTCCCGCCAGGCTTCAATAAACTGAGCCCAGGCCAGGGGGTCAAAAATCCGCATAGGGGGTCTTTGCCCGGCATAATAAAGCTGACTTGTGTGTTGCTGAACGTGATTTCGGAAGTTCATACTGCCGTCCATGGGCATTTTTTCAAACCTTTCCCGCATCTCTGCATGTGCCAGGTTGCGCATAGCGCGGTCGTAGTCATCAGAAGGGATGTCGGTATGGATGAAAGCATGCCTGAACTGTTCGCGGGTCGGCCACGGATAAACAACGGTTTCGGGTAGCTGGATGGTATCTGCCGTCATGATCTGAACGGCCGAATACCTGGTTTGGGAAAGGGTGTCCGGAACCACGTAATGGGCTTCCATGTAGCCTACGGAGGTAAAACGAAGGGTGTCATTTTCAAAAACCGGGATGGAGAAAAACCCATAATAGTCTGTGGTTGTACCCCTGCTGGTGTTCTTTACCCATACGGACGTATAGGGAAGAGGCTTCAGGCTGTCTCCGGTCAGAACCAGCCCTGAGAACTGAATTACCCGCCTGTCTGAAGACTGGGCAGAGGCATCCCCTGCCGGCAAAAACAGGTAGCCGGCCAGCAACGATATGACGAGTAAGCGTCTCAGGTTTCGAGACATTGGTATCCCAAATTTTGGTTAAATGTATAAATAATCGGGCACATCAGAAAATTAACGGACGCTTTATAACTTCAATTATAATAGTTTAACAATCGTGCCATGTGTCCGATACGCAATTTCTTCGTCTCCGGGCAACAAAAAAGCTGTTACACGAATCGCGCAACAGCTTTTTTGCCGGTCTTTTGAAAAAACTTACTTGACGAAACCTTTTTTGCGGGCTTCCTGCAAACAAGCATAAATACCTTTCTTGTTGATTGTGCGGATCCCTTTCGTGGACACCTTCAGGGTGACCCAGCGGTTCTCTTCCGGGATAAAGAATTTCTTCTCCTGGATATTTGGATAAAACCACCTGTTGGTCTTGACGTTAGAGTGGGATACCTTGTGTCCTGTGATGGGCCTTTTTCCGGTTATCTGACAAATACGTGACATTTCTGAATATATTTTGATGACAAATGAACGCCTTTTTTAAGGAGTGCAAAGTACGCAATTTTTTTTGTGACGGACAAGTATTTTTTTAAAATCCGCAGCACTTCTTGTAAATTTTCGGGAGTTTGCCTATTTTCGGTAGTGTTTTCCTATCAAAGGGGGCCCTGCAGTTGACAAATTATTACCATATATTGGGCGTGCATGCCAATGCCACGCCGGCTTCCATCAAACGTGCTTTTCGTCAGAAGGCCAAGCATCTGCATCCTGACGTAAACCCCGGCATGGAATCCACCCGCAAGTTTCAGCTGGCCAATGAAGCCTACCAGGTGCTGATTGACCCGGATAAGCGGCGCTTGTATGATCTTCGTTTGCGTCACGGAATAAAGGGTGCAACGGTTTATTACCGTCCCTCACCCGCGCAGCAGGCTGCTGCACGCAGGTATGCCTACCAGCGAAGAGAACCGGAGGTCCCGCATGTTCCCACCCGCTTTGAAAAACTCTTTGACAGGTTCCTGTTCTTTTTCATGCTTTTGTCGGGGCTGGGTGCCATATTTTTTGGCATATATCGTGCGGCTGTGGAACCGGTAGATGGGGTGAATCCGTACGTGGGAATTGTATTCGGGGTGGTATTTACTTCCCTGTTTCTTTACTTGTGGGACAAGAAACAACGGCTCGGGATGTAGGTTTGATGGTGGTTTGTCTGCCTGGAAGCAGTACCCTGTATTAGGCGCACCACTATTTTTGCCGACGGCTCATAAGGGTAAACCCCAGGATCAGTATCAGCCCGGCAAGCGCTGAAATAACTACGGGAAGCACCCGGGGATCGTGCCCGTAAATTTCTGCGTACATAGCGGGGGAAATGCTTTGCTCCAATAGGGGTACTTCTTCTCCCAGGCTGTTGATACGTGTTTCCAGCACTTTTTTCCATGGCCACAATTTGTTGAGCGATCCGGCCATGAATCCTGCCAGCAGTGCAAGCGTGGAGTTGGGATGCTTTTTGAACAACCAGCCGATCACATTGGAGAAGGCCAGCACTCCCGCAATTCCGCCTGCGGCAAATACTGTGATCACTTTCAGGTTGAGGTCAACCAATGCGTTGAGCATAAACTCATATTTTCCCAGGAAAATGAGGATGAAAGCGCCGGATAGCCCTGGCAGTATAAGTGCACAGAAAGCAATACTGCCGGCAATGAAGATAAACCACAGTTGCTCCGGGGTGGTGGCGGGTGTGGCAATGGTAAGGTAATAGGCAATGAAACTCCCTGAAAGGAAAAATGCCAGGCCGCGCAGGTTATACCGCTCCATGCGGAGTATTACATAGATGGCGCTTCCGATGATCAGTCCGAAGAAAAATGACCAGACCATCATGGGATGATTGACCAGCAACCATGATACCGCCTTGGCCAGTGAAAAGATGCTGATCAGAATACCGGCAACAACGGCCAGCAGGAAATTGCCGTTCATTTGTTGCCAGGCAGCAGCAACCCCTTCTTTGCGGAGGGTATTGAACAACCCGGCGTTGATGGATCTGATGCTGAATATCAATTCCTTATATATGCCGGTGATCAACGCGATGGTTCCGCCTGACATGCCAGGCACCACATCCACGGCGCCCATGGCCATGCCTCTGAGGATCAGTAACAGGTAAGCTCCCGGGGTTCGACGCATGAATTCAGAGCTTACGTTCATTAAAATGTTCAGGCAGGAAATTGAAAAACGTATCTCCCCGCAGCCCGAGCCGGAGGGTTTCCAGTGCAGCAATTTCAGCAGGCGCAATGTTGCCCAGGTTCACATTCGCCCCCAACAGCTGAATGAACCACGTTTGCTGGTGTTTGGCCGGGGCTTCCCAGATTACTTTTTCACCCGGTACCCTTGCCACGATTTCCTGAATCAAAGCTTCGTCGGCACAACCGTCTTTCCCGTAAATACCAACGGTGCCACTTTCGCGGGCCTCGCCGATCACGAAACTGCTGCCTGCTTCCAGTTCTTTGTTCATGGCTTGCACCCAGTCGCCTGCAGCCATGACTACATCATCGGCTTTGGCCCCCACTTCAGATACCACCGTGTAGTCTTCTGCCAGCTGCCTGATAATACGACATTTTTCTTCATGATCCATCCGGATACACCCGTCAGAGATCTCCACGGCGTCACATCCAAGTTCTTCAATGTAACCGAGGTATTCATCAAGCTGGTCACGAATCAGAAAGGCTTCAAACAACGTACCCCCCACAAAGACTTTGATGTCATGCTCCCGGTAAAGCCAGGCTTTGTCTTTCACCTGCCGGCATACCAGGGAAGTTCCGAACCCGAGCTTGATGAAATCGATGAGGTGACCGGATGTTTCTACCAGATCCTGGGCCTGTCGCAGCCCCAATCCTTTGTCCATGACCATTGTGACGCCCGAATGCCTTGGTTTTTCTTTTCTTTCAGGTAAAAGCTTAATCATCGTAAAGAAGGTTTAGTAGTTGCCGGCAAGGAGTGTGATTAAACGCAAAGGTTGGTTGCCGCATCAGTAAAATCAGGGTGTTCACAAAGCTTTGGGAAGCGCTTCATCAACAGGGACAAGCCATTTGGGTCAATGTGGTGGGCCTCCTCCAGACAAACACTGCCCTCCTGTGTTTTACCACGGGTAAAAAGCAGCGCTGCTGTCAGATAAAGCAGCCCGTTTTTTCCGGGAAGGGTTTCCATGGCTCTTTCGGTGACGCTGCCTGCTCCGGCTGTATCACCTGTTTTTACAAGTGCTTCCGCGTATTCCAGCCAGGTTTCTTCATCGTTTGGTTCAATACCCAGGGCTTCTTCGTACGCGGCGCATCCTTTGTCATATTCTTCATTCAAAAACTGCGTACTCCCCAAAAGGCAAAGATAACTTACGTTTTCAGGGTCCATTTTCAAGGCCTTTTCCAGGTAGATAACGGCCCTTGCCGCATGCCCGGTTTCCATTTCACATATGGATATGCCTACCCATGCATCAGCCAGTTCAGGGTCTATCCTGGTACACTTCAGGTAGTAATTTTTGGCCTCATGAAAATCCTCCAGTTTTTCATAGCACTCGCCGATGTAATAAAACTTCATGGCGTCGGATTCTTCTTCATCCATTGACTCCCTGTAGGCGGCAATGGCTTCGGTGTGCCTGTCAAGGAGGCTGAGGGTGTATCCTTTGTGAAACCATGAGTGTTCATGGTCCTGGTCGATGGCCAGGGAGTAGTCCAGGGCGTCCAGGGCTTTTTCATACAGCCCGGCATTGATATAGGAAACGCCCAGGTTAAACCATGCCTCTGTGCTGTATGGATTTCGCTCTATTAACCGCCTGAAAAAGGAAATCCCTTCTTCTGTAAGAGAAAGCAGGTCAAAACAGTAGGCTGCCTCATAAATGGCCAGGTCGTTATCGGGGTTGATCTTCAGGGCTTTGTCAAGGTACTCAATGGTTTTGTCAAAATTGCCCATGTTTTCATACTCAAAGGCAATGTTGCAATAGACAAAATCGGGTTCATCCGCACCATAAACGGCCTTATTGTACTCTTCAATGGCTTTTTCATAGTCCATCATCTGTGAGTAAATTGCCCCCTTGGTGAGAAAGATGTCATGATTGGTGGGGTCAAGGGTTTCTACCCTGGTCAGAAGCTCCAGGGCATGATTTTCCTTGTTGAAGGATGCCAGTAACTGGGCTTTCTTCAGCATGAGGGGGATGGATGACGGATGCACTCTGCCTGCATAGTTGGCAACTTGCAGTGCCTGATTATATTCCCCTTTGAGGAGGTAATGCTCTACGATTTCCTCAAAGTCATCCACGTCAAAGTAAATGGACGAATCCCGGCCGGTGAGGTCTTCATATTTTTTTACCTGCCAGGGGGTGTTGAACAGATCTTCCGTTTCTCTTTTCATAGTGCAATGGAGGACGACAATGATTGTGCGCACGCGATGTGTCGCGACAGGATTCTCCCACCAATGCAAAGGTAAGAAAAAACAAAGAACGAGGAGTAGGTATTTTATATGTGAGAATAGGAGAATAATTGGTAATTTTGCACAAAAATTACGGACGGATATGTTTGAAAATCTTAATGATAAGTTAGATAAGGCGTTTAAGGTGATCAAGGGTCAGGGCCACATTTCGGAGGTCAATGTGGCTGAATCTCTGAAGGATGTGCGCCGTGCCCTGGTGGATGCTGATGTCAACTATAAAATTGCCAAGAATTTTACCGAAAGGATCAAGGATAAGGCCATGGGCCGGGATGTGCTGAATTCGGTTTCTCCCGGGCAGCTCATGGTGAAAGTGGTTCATGAGGAACTGACTGAGCTGATGGGTGAAACCCATGAGGAGATCAACCTGAAGGGCAACCCGGCCATTGTATTGGTTGCCGGTTTGCAGGGTAGTGGTAAAACAACCTTTTCGGCCAAACTGGCCAACTATCTGAAAGGGAAAAAGGGCAAAAAGGTGCTGCTGACAGCCGGTGACGTTTACCGGCCTGCTGCAATCGATCAGCTGAAGGTGCTCGGGGAACAGATCAACGTGGAGGTGTATACCGAGGATGGTGTGAAAGATCCGGTGGCCATTGCCAAAAGATCTGTAAAGCATGCCAAAACGATGGGGCATCAGGTGGTTGTGGTGGATACCGCCGGCCGGCTGGCCATCGATGAGAATATGATGAACGAGATCTCTTCTCTGAAAGAAGCCCTGAACCCCCAGGAGACGCTCTTTGTGGTGGATGCCATGACAGGTCAGGATGCGGTGAATACAGCCAAAGCATTCAATGAACGGCTGAATTTTGACGGGGTGGTGCTGACAAAGCTTGATGGTGACACCCGCGGTGGAGCGGCTTTGACGATCCGTTCCGTGGTCAATAAACCCATAAAATTTGTGGGTATCGGCGAAAAAGTGGAAGCCATCGATGTGTTCCACCCACGGCGGATGGCTGACAGGATTCTTGGGATGGGGGACATTGTATCCCTTGTGGAAAAGGCCCAGGAGCAATACGATGAGGAAGAAGCGCAAAAGCTGCAGAAGAAAATTGCAAAGAATCAGTTCGATTTCAATGATTTCCTTTCCCAGCTGCAGCAAATCAAAAAGATGGGCAATGTGAAGGATCTCATGGGGATGATTCCCGGCATGGGCAAAGCGATCAAGGATGTGGATCTTGACGATGATGCCTTCAAGGGCGTGGAGGCCATTATTCACTCCATGACCCCCGCGGAAAGGGAAAACCCTGCAATCATGAACGGAAGTCGCCGGAAAAGAATTGCGCGGGGCGCAGGAACCGATATCCAGGAGGTCAACAAACTGCTGAAACAATTTGAAGACATGCGCAAGATGATGCGCACCATGCGCTCCGGAGGCAAGGGCAAAATGGCCAATATGATGCGGAATATGCAGGGGATGAAGCGATGATGGCCGGTTTTTTTGCCGGTCACCGTTCATAAAGGTGTTAATGTTAACCAAATAAAACGTTTATTATGGAGCTTATAAGCGGTAAGGAAATTTCCAAAGCGATCAAGAAAGATATTGCAGAAGAGGTGAGGCGCATCAGGGACGAAGATGGTAAGGTGCCCCACCTGGCTGCCATCCTGGTGGGAGAAGACCCGGCAAGCGAAACCTATGTGAATAATAAAGGAAAATCCTGCAAAGAGGTGGGGTTTGATTCGTCTACCTATCGCTTCGAATCTGATGTGACTGAAGCAGAGCTGCTGGAGGCGGTTGGATTTATCAACAAAGATCCTGAGGTAGACGGGCTGATCGTTCAGTTACCGCTTCCCTCGCACATTGACGCCCAGAAAGTAATCCAGCATGTGGCCCCGGAAAAAGACGTGGACGGATTCCATCCGGTCAATGCCGGGAGAATGATGATCGGTCTTCCTGCCTATATTCCTGCCACGCCCAACGGAATACTGGAGATGATCAAACGCAGCGGCATTGAAACAAGCGGCAAGAACTGTGTTGTGCTGGGCCGGAGCAATATCGTGGGTAAACCCATGAGCCTGCTTATGGGGAGAAATGATGACCCCGGTAACGCGACGGTCACCGTTTGCCACAGCCGGACCAGGGACCTGGAGAAGATTACTGCACAGGCGGATATTCTTATCGTTGCCATCGGTAAACAAGAGTTCGTCACTGCAGATATGGTCAAGGATGGTGCGGTGGTGATTGATGTGGGCATCCACCGTGTGCCTTCTGCAGAAACCAAATCCGGTTTTCGCCTGATCGGCGATGTGGCCTTTGACGAGGTGTCACCAAAGACCTCTTACATTACCCCGGTTCCCGGAGGGGTTGGTCCCATGACCATTGCATCGCTGCTGATGAATACCCTGAAAGCATCTAAAAAAGAAATATACGGCCCCGTTGAGTGATTGTGAACTGATAAACCTGACTCCTGAAAACAGCCGGCAACTTGAAAAAGGGTTGCTGCTGCCTGTAATGGAGATGTTTTACTCCCTCCAGGGAGAAGGGTTCAATACGGGAAAGCCTGCCGCCTTTCTGCGTATCGGCGGTTGCGATGTGGGCTGTCACTGGTGTGATGTGAAAGAATCATGGAATGCCGCCCTGCATCCCCTGACGCCTGTCAGCGATATCGTGGATTATGTGCATGCCTTTCCGGCCAATGCAGTGGTCATTACAGGGGGGGAACCCCTCAGGTACAACATGAATCCCTTGTGTGAAAGTCTTAAAGACAAAGGGGTGAGTATTTACCTGGAAACCTGCGGGGGGTACCCGCTTACCGGTCAATACGACTGGATATGTCTTTCCCCGAAAAGGAATATGGAGCCCAGGCGCGATATGCTTCACATGGCGGATGAGCTGAAGGTGATTGTGCATGATGAGGATGACCTGGAATGGGCGGAGCGGAATGCCGAAAGGGTGAAACAGAACTGCCGGCTTTACCTTCAGCCTGAATGGAGTAAGTATACGGAAATCCTTCCGGTGATCGTTGATTATATAAAGTCGCATCCCCAATGGATGATATCTATACAGGCCCATAAGTTCATGCATATTCCATAACAACCATATCCAAAGTGGTCGCATCCACAACCAATGCATCCACCGGCATATTATTATCACAAGTCAATAATCACCGTACTGATCACTGCTATACCTATACCCGCGCTGTGTGCCTGAACCGAACAAAACGCCTCCCGACCATTATTCTGCCCGTGCTCGTCGCGGGGCTGCTCATCATGGGCATGTCCCTGCAGTTGCCGGCCCAGGAAAGGGGGGAGCTGACCACCGACAGCCGCAGGGCCCGCAGGGCTTATGAAAGAGCCGAAGAGGCCTACCTCAGGTATAACCGCGGGCAGGCGCTGATTGAGCTGAGTGATGCGGTAGACCGGGATCCGGAATTCATTGAAGCCCACCTGCTGATGGCAGAAATTTATTTTGCCGGAGAGAATTATGCCGAAAGCATTGCTCCATACCGGAATGCCGTTGAAATTGATCCTGCCTTCTTTCCGCCGGCTGGTTTTTACCTTGGGAAGGCCCTTTATCGGACAGGTGAATACAAAGAAGCACGTGAACGTCTGCAGGCATTTTACCTGCGTGATGATGTGAGTTCTGCCCTGAAGGTAAGAGCCGAAAATCTACTGAAACGTTGTGATTTTGCCATCGAAGCGATGGCTGAGCCCGTGGCGTTTACGCCGGAAAATCCCGGCCCGGCGATTAACAGCCGGCTTGCTGAATACAGTCCTGCCCTGACTGCGGATGAAATGACACTCATTTTTACCCGTGAAAAGCCCAGGGAAAGCGAAAGGGGAGGTACGATCATGTTTGAGGATTTTTATATCAGTCACTTCAGGAACGGGGAGTGGACGGAAGCCGTGAACATGGGTCCGCCCCTGAATACCCGTGGAAACGAAGGGGCCCAAAGTATTACCGCCGATGGCCGGCACCTTTATTTTACGGCCTGCAATCGAAGCGATGGAGTGGGGAGTTGCGATATCTACTATTCCCGCCTTGAAGGGGGGAAATGGAGCCGGCCGGTCAATCCCGGTCGCCCGCTCAACTCTTCTGCCTGGGATTCCCAGCCATCTGTGTCGGCAGACGGGCAAACGCTTTTTTTTGCCAGCAGCCGGGATGGAAACCTCGGACAAATGGATATCTGGAAAGCTACCCGCAATGAAGCGGGTGTGTGGAATGAGCCCCAAAACCTGGGGCCGGTTATCAATACTTCAGGCCGTGAAATGTCTCCTTTTATCCATCCGGACAACCAGACCCTCTATTTTGCCTCTGATGGCCATATCGGGATGGGAGGACTGGATATTTTCTACAGCCGGAAAGATGAAAACGGGAGTTGGACTGAACCCGTTAACCTGGGATACCCGATCAATACCCATGCGGATGAATTCGGAATGATCGTGGGTGCTTCCGGTAAAACGGCCTGGTTTTCTTCAGACATGGAAGGGGGGTATGGAGAAAGTGACCTGTACACTTTTACCCTTTATGAAGAGGCCCGACCCCGTCCGGTCACCTATATGAAGGGCAGGGTGACGGATTCTGAGAGCGGAGATCCCCTGGGGGCAGATTTTGAGGTGTCTGATGTACAAAACGGGCGGACCCTTGCTGCTTCCACGGCAGACCCGGTTGACGGGTCATTTTTGGTCTCTATCCCGACTGATCGCGACCTGGCACTGAATGTGTCCATGACGGGCTATTTGTTTTTTTCTGAACATTTCAGCTACGAAGGGGTGCGGACGGTGGTGGAACCTCATCTGAGAGACATTGCATTGCAACCGGTGCAGGAAGGTGCGGCTGTGGTACTGCGCAATATCTTCTTTGAAACAGATCATTATGCTTTGCAGGAGGCCTCTTATCACGAACTCGAACGCCTGAGGCGTTTTATGGAAGATAACCCGGATGTGTTTGTGGAGATCAGGGGGCACACCGACAGCACCGGGAGTTTTGCCCACAATATGGAATTGTCGGAAAACCGGGCCAGAAGTGTATACAGCTATCTTACCGAACAGGGGATATCACCCGACCGGCTTTCCTTTAAAGGGTTTGCCGACACCATGCCGCTGGATACCAATGAAACTGCTGAGGGCCGGGCGAAAAACAGGCGCACGGAGTTTCGTGTAATTTCCGGTAATTAAGGCCTGTGGTCATTGTTGATAATTATTTGCCGGCCAAATTGTCCGGGCACACGATTGATTGATTATTTTTGAGGTATGGAAGAAAAAGGGCAAAAAGTCCGGGAGTCGTCCGGCAAAAAGGTCAGAAAATCGTTTTATCCGGCAGATTATGCAGACCACGGTCGGGTGCCTCCCCAGGCCACCGACCTGGAGGAAGCTGTACTGGGTGCCATGATGCTGGAGCAGAATGCACTGACCAATGTGGTGGATCTGCTGAAGCCCGAGGTGTTTTATAAGGACTCGCATCAGAAGATCTTCTCGGTGATCCAGGACCTTTTCTCGGCAGGCCAGCCTGTGGATATTCTGACAGTTACCGAAGCGCTTAAGAAGAAAGGGGAACTGGAGGTGGTCGGCGGGGCCTACAGCATCACCATGATGACCAACCGGGTGGCCAGCGCTGCCAACGTGGAATACCACGCCCGGATCGTTTTGCAGAAATTTCTGCAGCGCGAGCTGATACGGATCAGTTCCGGGATCATCAAAGATTCTTATGAGGATACCACCGATGTTTTTGATATACTCGACAAAGCAGAGCAGCAGTTGTTTGCGGTAAGTGAGACCAACCTTCGCCGTAATTATGATGACATGCACTCCCTGGTGAAGGAGGCGGTGAAACAAATTGAAGGAGCCAAGAACCAGGAAGGGCATATCAGCGGGATTCCCAGTGGCTTTGCCGAACTGGACCGGGTTACGGCGGGCTGGCAGAAATCTGACCTGATCATTCTTGCTGCCCGTCCCGGAATGGGTAAAACGGCTTTTGTGCTGTCAATGGCAAGGAATATGGCGGTTGACTTCAAGAAGCCCATCGCGGTATTCTCACTGGAGATGGCCGGGGTTCAGCTGGTGACCCGTCTGATTGCCAGCGAGGCTGAACTCGCGGCAGATAAACTCAGGCGCGGGCAGCTGGAGCAATATGAATGGGAACAGTTGAATGCGCGACTGAATACCCTTACAGATGCCCCCCTCTTTATTGACGATACCCCGGCGCTTTCCATTTTCGAACTGAGGGCAAAATGCCGGCGACTCAAGGCGCAGCATGACGTGCAGCTGATCATTGTGGACTACCTGCAGCTGATGAGCGGAGGTAACGATAACAACCGGGGCAACCGCGAGCAGGAGATCAGCAATATTTCACGGTCAATGAAAAGCCTGGCCAAGGAGCTGAATGTGCCGGTAATTGCCATATCTCAGCTAAGCCGTGCCGTTGAAACAAGGGGCGGATCCAAAAGGCCGGTACTCTCTGACCTTCGTGAGTCAGGGGCCATTGAGCAGGATGCCGATATGGTGCTGTTCATTTACCGACCGGAATATTACCAGATCACCGAGGATGAACAGGGCAACTCTACCGAAGGCCTTGCCCAGCTGATCATTGCCAAGCACCGGAACGGTGCCCTGAAAGACATTGATTTGCGTTTCATTCAGAATTTCGCGAAATTTACGGATTACGAAACCGCCAGTTATGGTGCCGGAGGTGAGATGAAGCCATCGGATTCGTTTGATGACCAGAATACCTTTACCGTCCCGTCCAAAATGAATGACATGGACGACGACGAAGTGCCCTTTTAGTCGGGGGCTGCGCCCCCTCATGGTTAGTTGGTTGTTGGTTCTCATGGGCGGTGTGATGGGGAAGCTGCCGATGGTCTGGTAAACGGGCGAGGCGGTTGTTGGTTGTTGGTTTGTCAATGCCTGAAGGGGTCACACGT